>CAYNYQ010000007.1:2775-37538 GCA_964401305.1 uncultured Acetobacteraceae bacterium
GGGAGCGGAGCCAGGACAGGAATGCCTGCCAGATCAGCCTTGCGGCGCTGAGCTCGCGCGCGGGTGCTGGTGCGGCAGCGGGCTCGGGCTCGGGCGACGGTTCCGCCACCGCGGCGGGCGCCGGGCCGCGCCGCTCCGCCACGAGGCGCGCCATGTTCGACGAGAACTCTGCCAGCAGCGCGCGCGCCACATGCACGCCGCCGGCATTGGCGAAGGTCTCGAGCGGCCCGCTCACGCTGAAGCTGCCCTGCACGGTCAGCAGCGTCTCCGCGCCTTCCGCCGCCGCCTCGATCGTGCCGGAGGAGAGCGCGCGGGAGGCGCCGCGCTGGTCGATGCCGCGCCCCTCGATGCTGCAGCGATGCGCCGCGTCGTCGAAGGCGAGCGTCGCCTCGCCGCGGAACACCGCGGCCGTCGGGCCGAACTTCACGCGGATGGAACCGCGCCAGATCCCATCGCCGCTGTCCGGCGCCAGCTGCGCGCCGGGAATGCAGGCCACCACGGCCTCCGGGTCGCGCAGCAGCGGCCAGACCGCCTCCAGCGGCGCCGCGATGCGCGTCTGTTCCGTGATGTCCATCGGGCTTCCGGCTGCGGGGCGTTCCTCCGCGCCAGCCTGCGCAGACTCGGCAGGGCGCGCAAGGGCCCCCGCCCTTCCCGCGCCGCGCGATCCGCCGCACCATGCGGCCGTTCCGGGGAGGAGACCGAGCATGCCGGCAGCGCCCGCAGCGGGACCGGCCGCGCCGCCGAGCGTGGAGACCAGGGCTTCCTGGATCGTCGCCGTCACCGCGCTCTGCGTCATTGCCATCGCCTACGGCGCGCCGCTGGTCAGCGTGGTCGGGCTGCGGCCGATCGCCGAGGAGCTGGGCGGCGCGCGGTCCGTGCCGGGCCTCGCCTTCTCGCTCGCCTGGTTCGGCTCGGCTGTCGGCGGCATCGCCATGGGGCGCATCGCGGACCGCATCGGCGTGCGCTGGACCGTCGCCTTCGGCGCCTGCATGATCGCGCTGGGCCTCGCCATCTCCTCCGGCGGCGAGGCCTGGCAGCTCTGGGTCGGGCACGGGCTCTTCATCGGCCTGCTCGGCAATGCCGGCATCAACGCGCCGCTCTACGTCTATGTCAGCTGCTGGTTCGACCGGCGCCGCGGCACCGCGCTCGCGCTGATCTCGAGCGGCCAGTACGTCGCCGGCGCCGTCTGGCCCACGGTGTTCGACATGACCATCGCCGCCCATGGCTGGCGCGCCACGATGCTGGTCTTCGGCCTCTGCGCGGCGGTTGCGGTGGTGGCGCTGGCGCTGCTGGTGCTGCGGCGCCCGCCGGAAGCGCCACGCGGCGCACCGGGCGCGCCGGGCATGGGGCCGGCGCCGGGGGCGAAGGTGCTGGGCCTGCCGCCCAACCTCGCGCTCGCGCTGATCGCCATCGCCTCCTTCCTCTGCTGCGTGCCCATGGCGATGCCGCAGGGGCACCTGATCGCCTTCTGCGGCGATCTCGGCATCCCGGGCTCGCGCGGCGCGGCGATGCTTTCGCTGCTGCTGGTATGCGCCTTCGTCAGCCGCCAGGTCTGGGGCGTGATCTCCGACCGCATCGGCGGCCTGCGCACGCTGCTGCTGGGCTCGGTCTGCCAGGCGGTGGCCATGGCGGGCTTCCTGGTGACGCAGGACGAGGCCGGTCTGTTCTTCGTCGCCGCCGTCTTCGGCCTCGGCTTCAGCGGGCTGATCCCGGCCTACGTGCTGACGGTGCGCGAGCTCTTCCCCGCCTCCGAGGCCGGCTGGCGCATCCCGACCTTGCTGCTCTTCAGCGGCTCGGGCATGGCGGCGGGCGGCTGGCTCGCCGCGGTGATCTACGATGCCGTCGGCTTCTACGGCGCGGCCTTCGCCACGGGAATCGCCTTCAACCTGGCGAACCTGGCGATCCTCATCTTCCTCGTGGCGCGGCAGTGGTCGCTGCCGCGGCGGCTGGCGCCGGCGGCGGCCTGAGGCGGCGCGGCCTTCCGGCGGGCGGCGGCCTCACTCCTTCGGGATGCCCGCCTCCTCGACGATGCGGGCCCAGCGCGCCAGCTCCTGCGCGGTGAAGGCGCCGAGCGCCTCGGGCGTGCTCGTGGTGGAGGTCACGCCCATGTTGAGCGCGAAGCGCCGCGCCTCTTCGGTCTCCCCGATCGCGACGACCTCGCGGTTCAACCGCTCGATGATGGCCGTGGGCGTGCGCGCCGGCAGCCAGACCGCATTCCAGGAGGCGAAGTCGAAGTCGGGGATACCGGCCTCCTGCATGGTCGGCACTTCCGGCAGCAGCGCCAGGCGCTGCGCCGTCGTCACCGCCAGCGCACGGATCGTGCCTGCGCGCAGATGCGCGACCGCGGGACCAAGATCCACCACCATGAATTGCAGCCGGCCGCCGAGCAGGTCGGTCATGGCCGCAGGCGTGCCGCGATAGGTGATCTGCTCGGCGCGGATGCCGGTCGCCGTGGCCAGCAGGTGCGTGCCCGCGAGGCCGCCGGCATTGGCCACGCCGAAATTCAGCTGCCCGGGATACATCCGGGCATGGGCGAGGAATTCGCGCAGGTCGCGCGCCGGGAAATCCGCCCGCACCAGCAGGCCGAGCCCGTTGATCGTCAGCATGGAGACCGGCGCGAAGTCGCGCACCGGGTCGTAGCCCGGCTCGCGCAGGAGGTTCGGATTGGCCGCGTGGGTGGAGACGGTGCCGAAGAACACCGTGTGCCCGTCAGGTGCGGCGCGGGCGGCCGCGCGCGTGGCGATGGCACCGTTGGCGCCGCCGACGTTCTCCACATGCACCGCCTGGCCGAGCGCGCGGGCGAGGCGCTCAGCGTAAAAGCGCGCGAGGGAATCGGTGCCGCTGCCGGCGGGAAAGGGCACCAGGATGCGCACCGGGCGCATCGGCCAGCTCTCCTGCGCCGCCGCGACGCGGCCAAGGACCGGAAGCGCGAGCAACGCGGCGAGGGCGCGGCGGGACAGGCGGCGCGGGGCCATGGCGAACCTCCCTGGATTTTGCGCCGATCCTGCCAGGGTTGCGCGGATCTGCCCAGGGCGCGTCGCCGTCAGGGCCGCAGCGCATCCAGCGCGGCGCGGTGCCGTTCCTCCACGCTCTCCCGCGCGGCCGCATCCTGCGTTGCGCCGAGTGCGGCCGCCCGCACCAGCGTGGCGTGGCGGCGCAGCACGGCGTGGCGGGCGGAATCGCGCTCCACCGCTGCCGCCTCGGCCAGGACCTCGAGCAGGCGGATCATCACCGCCGGCACGCCCGCGCCGGCCTGGCGCAGCATGTGGAACATGGCGTCGGCAAGGCCGGCATAGTCCGTCGTCGGGCGCTCCAGCCGCAATACGCCCTCGCGGCGGAAGCGCGCCGGCGGCAGGGCGCGTCCGGCGACCTGACAGAGCGCGGCGCCCAGCCGGTCGAGCACGGCGACCGCGGTGAAGGGGTCGTTCACCCCGGGCGAGAGCGCACGCAGCCCGACCTCGACCAGCTGGCGCACGGCGAATTCGAGATCCTGCTCCACGCTGCGGCTGTCGCCGAGGCTCATGGCACTTGCCAGGGCGGCCTCGGCCTCGGCGGCCTTCGCGGCCGGCCAGACCGCCCCGATGCGGCTGCCGGGGAAGACGAAGTCACCGGGACGCACCCGCAGCAGCAGCTGCGCCTCCTCCGCTGCCGCCCAGTCGGCGAGGGCGTCGTCGTCGAGCACGCGCAGAAAGGCGCCGCGGTCCGGTGCGCGGAGTGGCGCCGGTTCTCCCGTCGGCGGAGGCGCCGGCTCGGCGTCCGAAACCTCCGATGCCGGCGGCAGCGCGTCCAGCGCCTCCGTCAGGTCGCGGTGGACCATTGCGACCACGTGATCGACGTTGATCGAGCTGGCGACGTGATGGATGAACCAGATCAATACGCCGACGCAGGCGAAGGCCAGCAGCAGCCCGAAGGTGACCGCGAGTTGCGGCACGAAGGCGCCTTCCTCGGCCTCATGCACGGCGCGCAGCGCGACCAGGGCATAGGCGAAGGTCGCCACCAGGGCGCCGAGCGCGTACTGGTTGCCGGGATCGCGCGTGAAGTTCCGCAGCAGGCGCGGCCCCATCTGGCTCGAGGCGAGGGTCAGCGCTGCCACCGTGATCGAGAAGGTGGTGCCGGCGACGCCGATCATCGCCCCGGCGATGGTGCCGAGCACGTCGCGCGCCCCCGCCGTGCCGCCGGCATAGACCCAGGCTTCAAGCCAGGCGGGCAGCTCCACCGTGCCCTCGGACGCGACCAGCAGGGCCGAGAGCAGCGCCGCTGCAAGGGTCATGGCGGCGGGCCGCAGCCAGAATGCGGCGCGCAGATCCGCCCAGCGCTGCCGCAGCCAGGCGGCCCGCGGCAGTCGGAAGCCGGTGCCCTCCCCTGCCGCTGCGGCGGAGCGGTCAGGCCCATGGCCGCGCCGGCGGCGCGCGGGATCGTGCCGGACCGTACCGCTCATCCGCCTCGTCTCCTGCCGCCGTCGGGAGCGGAACGGCGCGCCTGCCGCCGGGGTTTCCGTCGGCCCCGCGGATCGAACACGGCGGACAACGATCCGCACCGCGGCGCCGGGGGGAACGGGCCCTGGCTGAGGGCGTTGGCCGGCGGGAGCCGAGGGCAGGCAGGAGAGCGGGCATGGCCGACACCGTCAGCGATTTCCTGTGGCACCGGCTGCACGCCTGGGGCGTGCGCCGCGTCTTCGGCTACCCGGGCGACGGCATCAACGGCATCATCGGCGCACTCGACCGCACCGAGGGCGCGATCGGCTTCGTGCAGGTGCGGCACGAGGAGATGGCGGCCTTCATGGCCTGCGCCCATGCGAAGTTCACCGGCGAGGTCGGCGTCTGCCTCGCCACCTCCGGACCCGGCGCGATCCACCTGCTGAACGGGCTTTACGATGCCGCGGCCGACCACATGCCGGTGCTGGCCATCGTCGGGCAGCAGGCGCGCGCGGCGCTCGGCTCGCACTACCAGCAGGAGGTCGACCTGCACACGCTGTTCAAGGACGTGGCCGGCGCCTTCGTGCAGCAGGCGAGCGTGCCGGCGCAGATCCGCCACCTGGTGGACCGCGCCATGCGCATCTGCATGGCGGAGCGGCGGGTGGCCTGCATCATCATCCCCAACGACCTGCAGGAGCTCGCGGCGGTGGAGACGCCGCCGCGCCGGCACGGCAACACCCATTCGGGCATCGGCTACCAGCGCCCGCTGGTCATCCCGACCGAGGCGCAGCTGCACCAGGCGGCCGAGGTGCTGAACGCCGGCGAGAAGGTGGCGATGCTGGTCGGCGCCGGCGCGCTGCACGCGACCGACGAGGTGATCGCCGTCGCAGAACGGCTCGGCGCCGGCATCGCCAAGGCGCTGCTCGGCAAGGCCGCGGTGCCGGATGCGCTGCCCTTCGTCACCGGCTCCATCGGCCTGCTCGGCACGCGGCCGAGCTACGACATGATGACCGAATGCGACACGCTGCTGATGGTGGGCAGCGGCTTCCCCTATTCCGAATTCCTGCCGAAGGAGGGCCAGGCGCGCGGCGTGCAGGTGGATATCGAGCCCGGCATGCTCTCGCTGCGCTACCCAATGGAAGTGGGCCTCGTCGGCGACAGCCGGGCGACGCTGCAGGCGCTGCTGCCGCTGCTGCGGCCGAAGCAGGACCGGTCCTGGCGCGAGCGCATCGAGGCCGATGTCGCGGCGTGGTGGCGCGTGCTCGAGGCGCGGGCGATGAACGACGCCGAGCCGCTGAACCCGCAGCGCGTCTTCTGGGAGCTCTCGCCCCGCCTGCCGGATGGCTGCATCATCGCCGGCGACAGCGGCTCGCACACCAACTGGTATGCGCGGGACGTGCAGCTTCGGCGCGGCATGATGGCCTCGCTCTCCGGCGGGCTCGCCAGCATGGGTTCGGGCATGCCCTATGCGGTGGCGGCGAAGTTCGCCCATCCGGACCGCCCCGTCCTCGCCATCGTCGGCGACGGCGCGATGCAGATGTGCGGCATGAACGAGCTGATCACGGTGGCGAAGTACTGGCAGGGCTGGGCGGATCCGCGCCTCGTGGTGCTGGTGCTGAACAACCGCGACCTCAACCAGGTGACCTGGGAGCAGCGGGCGATGGCGGGCGACCCGAAATTCCTCGCCAGCCAGGCGCTGCCCGACCTGCCCTACCACCGCTATGCCGAGATGCTGGGCCTCAGGGGCATCCGCGTCGACCACCCCGACCGCGTGGCACCGGCCTGGGAGGAGGCCTTCGCCGCCGACCGCCCGGTGCTGGTGGAGTTCGTCACCGACCCCAACGTGCCGCCGCTGCCGCCGCATATCACCCTGGCGCAGGCGCGCGCCTTCCTCTCCTCCATGCCCGGCGAGCCGGAGCTCGGCAGCGTGCTGCGCAACACGGCGAAGGAGGTGCTGGCCTCCGTGCTGCCCGGCGGCGCCTCCGGCCGGTCCTGACCGGGCCTCCATGCCGGGACGCATCGAGGACTACGCGCTGGTCGGCGACTGCGAGACCGCGGCGCTGGTCGGGCGCGACGGCTCCATCGACTGGCTGTGCTGGCCGCGCTTCGATTCCGCCGCCTGCTTCGCGGCGCTGCTCGGCGGGCCGGAGCACGGGCGCTGGCGCATCGCCCCGTCCGATCCCGCGGCGCGCTGCGCGCGGCGCCGCTACCGCGACGGGACGCTGGTGCTCGACACCCGGTTCGAGACCGATGCGGGCGCCGTGCTGGTCACCGACTTCATGCCGCCGCGCGGCGAGGCCTCCGACATCGTGCGCATCGTCACCGGCCTCGGCGGGCGGGTGGAGATGGAGTCCGAGCTGGTGCTGCGCTTCGACTATGGCCGGACGGTGCCCTGGGTGACCCGCCTGCCGGAGGGCGGCGGGCTGAGCGCCGTCGCCGGCCCCGACCGCGTGGTGCTGCGCACGCCGGTGCCGGTGCAGGGCGAGAACCTGCGCAGCGTCGCGCGCTTCGCCCTCGGGGCGGGCGAGTCCGTGCCCTTCGTGCTGGCCCATGGCCCGTCGCACCGGCCGCCGCCGCCGGCGCTGGATGCCGTGCAGGCCCTCGCCGAGACCGAGCAGATGTGGCGGGAATGGTCGGCGCGCTGCCGGCCTGCCGGCCCCTGGAGCGAGGCGGTCCGCCGCTCCGCCATCACGCTGAAGGCGCTGACCTATGCGCCGACGGGGGGGATCGTCGCCGCCGCCACGACCTCGCTGCCCGAGGCGATCGGCGGCGAGCGCAACTGGGACTACCGGATCTGCTGGCTCAGGGACGCGACGCTGACGCTGCTGGCGCTGCTGCGCGCCGGCTATGGCGAGGAGGCGCTGGCCTGGCGGGACTGGCTGCTGCGCGCCGCGATGGGCAGCCCCGCGCAGGTGCAGGTGATGTACGGCGTCGCCGGCGAGCGCGACCTGCGCGAATGGGAGCTCGACTGGCTGCCCGGCTACGAGGGCTCGCGGCCGGTGCGGGTGGGCAATGCCGCGCACGAGCAGCTGCAGGTCGATGTCTATGGCGAACTGCTGGACGCGCTGCACCAGGCGCGGCGCCACGGCATCCCGATCTCGCCGGCGGCCTGGGCGCTGCAGCGGGCCCTCCTTGCCCGCGTCGAGGAGGTCTGGCGCCTGCCGGACCAGGGCATCTGGGAGGTGCGCAGCGCGCCCGAGCACTTCGTGCATTCCAAGGTGATGGCCTGGGCGGCGCTGGACCGCGCGGTGCGCGATGTCGAGGCCTTCGGGCTGGAGGGGCCGCTCGAGCATTGGCGGGCGCTCAGGGCGCGCATGCATGCCGAGATCTGCGCCCGCGGCTACGAACCCTCGGTCGGCAGCTTCGTGCGCGCCTATGGTTCGCGCGAGGTCGATGCCAGCCTGCTGCTGCTGCCGGCCATGGGCTTCCTGCCGCCCGAGGATCCGCGCATCCGCGGCACCATCGCGGCGGTCGAGCGCGACCTGCTGCGCGACGGGCTGCTGCTGCGCTACCGCACGGACCACGCGGCGGACGGGCTGCCGCCGGGCGAGGGCTGCTTCCTCGCCTGCAGCTTCTGGCTGGCCGACGCCTATGCCATGACCGGGCGGCTGCCGGAGGCGCGCCGGCTCTTCGAGCGCCTGCTCGGACTCTGCAACGATGTCGGCCTGCTGGCCGAGGAATACGAGCCCGCGGCGCGGCGCATGCTCGGCAACTACCCCCAGGCCTTCTCGCACATCGCGCTGATCAACACCGCCTACACGCTGTGGCAGCAGGAGGATGCGCGCGAGGTGCGCGCCGGCGCCGAGGCCGCTCCACCCCCGCCGCTACCCTTCGCCGAGCAGTGAGGCGAGCAGCGCCAGGAAATCCGTCCCCGCCGTGCCGTCGGGGTCGGCGATGGCGTCCGTCTGCGGCAGCACGGTGGTGTCGGTCGGCCCGGCCCAGACCGGGCTGCAGCGGCCGAGGCCGCCCTGTTCCAACAGGTCCGCCACCAGGTCGAAGGCGCTGTCCGGCCGCGCCAGCCGCACCCAGGGCGCCGTCGCATCGGCAATGGCCGCGGCGGGCGCGATGCCGAGCTTGGCCGCCATCAGCCGCCGCCGGTAGTCGGCGATGCCGGCCGGATAGCCCTCGGCCAGCGCCCGGTCGAGGCAGGCGACGGCGAGCGACCCGTCGAAGGTCATGCCGCGGCGGCGCAGATGCGCCGTGCCGGAGAGGCACCAGGCATCGTCCACGATGACGGTGGTGGAGCGGATCGCCGTGGGGCGCCCGGGGAAGCCGATGGGATGGAAGGCGGCGACGCGCGCCCGCGCGGCGGCCGAGAGCGCCTCGATGGCGGTGCGGCGGTGCGCCAGCGCGGCGCGCACCCAGCCGCCGCGGTCCAGCGCGAAATCCGGGTTGCGCGGCACGCAGAGGATCAGCTTCAGCCGCGGATTGGCCAGCAGCCGCGTGCGCAGCAGGTCGACGAGGTCGATGGCATGCGCCGCGCCCCCCGCCGGCCGCGCCGTGGCGGCGAAGGCGGGGCCCTCGATATAGACCAGCTCCCGCGCCTCGCCGAAGGCGCGCGCCAGCGCCCAGAGCGCATCGCGCCGGCCGGTCTTGGCGATGGATTGTTCGCGCCTGAGCTCCGGGATCAGCCGCTCGTCGGCGTTCAGCACGTCGATGGTGGGGGCCGGCACGCCGATGCGCCCGGCCAGGTCGTTCACCAGCCCCTGCACCGTGGCACCCGGCGGGATGTCGGGGGCGAGGGAGAGCTCGGGCGTGTCGCAGAAGGCGGCGACCGTCGTCAGCAGCGTCGCGGCCACCGTGCCGGTGGTGTCGGCCGGCGGCAGGTCCCAGTTGTCGCCGGCGATGGAGACCAGCCAGGCCTGCAGCCCGGCGCCGAAGGGCAGCACCGGCTGCGCCCGCCGCACCGCCCGCAGCGCGAGGTCGTAGGCCAGCCGTCCGCCGCAGGCGATGCCGGCCGCGTGCACGTCGGGCCCCGCCGGGTTGCCCGGGTCCCCGAGCTCGGGCTGGCGGCAGCGGCTTTCCGGATCGAGCCGCGCGCCGGTGAGCACCGCCTGCCAGGCCAGCGCCGCCTGCCCGCCCGGCACGCTGCCCAGCGCCAGCACCGTCTCGAAGCGCGCCTGGGTCGGCAGGCGCGGGCCCTGGCGCGGCTGCTCCTCGGCGGCGAGGCGGCGGACGAGGTCCACCACGCTGCCCGGCGGCCCGCCCGCCGGCGCCGGCCGCGGCAGGCCGAAGAGCGGCGTGGGCGCGATGCCGCGGGTGCCGAGCCCGTCCAGCATCGCCCCCAGCACACCGCCGAGCAGCGCCACCCCGCCGAGCGGCGGTGCGCCGCCCGGCATCGTCTCGGTCGCCCCGGCATCCACCGTCACCGCGACCTGGCTGAGCATGCGCCGCCGCCCGGTGCGCGCGGTGACGACGAAATCCACCGTCAGCACGGCGGGATCGGGCCGCGCCTCGGCCGGGGCGAGGCCGAAGGGGTTGGGCAGCAGCACCAGCGTGTCCGCCCCCGCCGCGGCGATGGCCGAGCCGCCGTCGCCGCGCAGGAAGGAAGGCTCCTCGCCGATGGCGGCGATGGTGGCGAAGCGGCGCGGATAGGCGCGCACATGGCAGCCGGCCGGCACCGCGCCGGCGGGGATGCGCAGCACCACGTCGCGGTCGGCGCCGGTGCCGTCCGCGCCGGCGCGCCAGCGGGCGATCAGCCCGGCGCGCGGATCGGTCGCGGCGGTGATGTCGGCGCCGGTATCGGGCGGCGGGAAGGCGGGCCAGCGGCCGCTGGCATCGGGCGCCGGCGGCACCGTCAGCGCGGCGTCCAGCGCGGGGGAGACGGCGATGGCGAAGCTGCTGGCGCCGCCGGGCGGGAAGCCCGCGGCCATCGCCCCCATGGCGCCCAGCACCTCCATCCCGTCGGCGAGGAAGGCGAAGCCCGGCACGGGGTCGCGCACCACCGGCAGCATGGCGGCCTCGTCCGGCCCGTCATGCGGCGGGATGCCGCGCACCGCGGCGTTGCTGCGGTTGCCGCGGAGGTGCCAGGGCAGGTCCACGGCCATGACGCGCAGGAATTGCCGCGCCAGGGTGACGCCGGCGGGCAGCGCGGGCGGGGTCAGCCGGGTGCGGGCCAGCGTGCCGCCCAGCGCCCAGCCCCAGCGCAGCGGCGGATCGCCCGCGCCGGCCGGGTCGTCGCTCGCGGCGCGGCCAATGCCCTGCCCGGCGCCGAGCGTGGCGAGGCCGCTGTCCGGCACTTCGGCCTGCGCGGCATCGGCGTTGTCCGTCAGCTTCAGCCGTCCCGCCGCGCCGAGCGGCCTGTAGGCCCAGCCATGCGGGTCGATCGCATGCACCACCACGCCCGTGCCGAGGCCGGCGATCGCATCCAGCCCGCCCGGGGATGCGACGCCGAGCCCGCCGATCACCGAGAGCAGCCCCGGCCGCCAGGCCAGCAGGTCGCGCAGCATGTGCGCCGCGGCGATCGGGTCGATGATCAGCCCCCGCGCATCGTGGAAGGAGACCGCGTAGCTGCCCGCCGGCCCGGGATCGAGCGTCTCCGAGGCCAGGAACCACTCGGCGGGCTTGGCCGGCGCCGGCATGGTGGCGCCGTGCACCAGCATGGCCACCGGCACGGGGCGCTGGCGCGGGGCGCCGTAGCGCGTCTCGGCCAGGCGCTCGAGCCGCCGCGCCGCCTCCGGGTGCAGGGCGAGGACCAGCGTCGCGCCGGCGAAGGGCGTGCCGTCCGGGCCGGAGAAGGTGGAGGGCGTGGTGGTGAAGCTGCGGATGCCGCGGAAGGGCGCGCGCGGCTGGTTCAGGCTGAGCCGGAGTGTGTCGGCGGCAAGGTCGCCGGCCACCGGGCTGTTGCCGGCCCAGACCGGGCTGAGCGCCGGCACCGTCAGCCCGAAGGCCTCGAGCCCGCGCGCGCCGAGTTCGTTCGCCGCGCCGGCCGGGGTCAGGACGGTCTGCGGCGGGATCAGGTCCACCATCTCAGCAGGGCCTCCCTGTTGCGCCTTGCGTCGGCATCAGCGCAGCCTCCCTGTTGCGCTTCGTGCCGGCATCAGCGCAGCCTCCCTGTTGCGCTTCGTGCCGGCATCAGCGCAGCCTCCGCGTCAGCGTCCGCACCTGGCCGTCCGGCCCTTCCAGCCGGAGGCCGAGCGCCCCGGCCGCGCCGCGCACCGCGACGGTGATCTCGGTCGCCGCCGGCGGGCTCGCGCCGCGCCGTCGCGCCGGGATGGCGGCGAGATCGGCGAAGAGATCCTCGCTCCGCACCGCGCGGCGGATCTTCGGCAGCGCCACCCGCAGCACGGCGGTGCGCGCGAGGCGGTCGCGCAGCGGCAGGCCCACCAGCGCCTCGACCCGCCAGTTCACCGTCAGGACGTAGTCGCCGAGCTCCGTCGTCGTCGCCGGCGCCGGCGTGACGAAGGCGACGACATAGCCCTTGCCCGTGACCTTGCTGACGGCGAGGCCGGAGATGTCGGGCGGCGGCAGGATGATGGCGGCGGGGACGGTCAGTACCCGCTCGCGCGCCCGGCCCAGCGGATCGGTCAGCAGCACGCGCAGGCTGAGGGCCTCCGTGGCGACGGGCCGTTGCAGGTAGAGGGTCAGGGTGGTGGTGCCGTCCGCTGCCGTGACGCGGCGGATGCCCTGGGTGCCCGGCGGCGGCGCCGCGGTGGGCAGGGCATCGAGCCGGTCCTCCGCAACGCCGGGCGGCGGGACGGGCGCGGGCCAGGCGAAGAGCGGCGCGAGCAGCCCGTCGGCGCCGACCCGATGCGCCTCCACCCTGAGCCGGTGCGGGCCGAGCGGCGTCTCCTCCACCGGCGCGGTCGTCGTGGTGGTCACGGTCACGCCGAGGCCGCCGGGCGCGACCACGGCGCCGAGCGCGGCGAGATTGGGCGGGCCGGCCGGCGGCACGATGACCTCCTGCGCGCCGCTCGGCGCGGAGCGGCCGCCGATGATGCCGCGCGCCGGATCGTCCTCGGCTTCGGCGACGGCGCGGTAGAAGACGCGCTTCCAGGAGCCGGCCGGCGCGTCGCGCCCCTCGATCCGGCCGAGCGGCTGCGGCGGGGCGCCAGGTGCCGCCGCCGCTTCGACCGTCCAGTCGGCCGGCGCACCGGGGAAGGTCAGGATGGGCGGGCCCATCGTGGACAGCGCCAGCGAGGCCTCCGGCACGCGGGTGCGATGCAGCGCCATGCGCGCCGCCGTCGCGCCGGGCGCTGCGCGCAGCGCCACCAGCGCGCGGAAGCCGTTGCCCTGCGGCACGCGCCGCACCTCGAGCCGCGGCGGCGCCGGCGCGACGATCTGCGGCGCGGCGAAGGCGAAGAGCCGCTTCTCGCGCTGCGGGTCGGAGAGGCCTGGCCAGGCGGTCTCCACATTGCCCGTGCTGACGCCGAGCACGGCGTAGAGGTGGATCTCCTTCGTGCCGCGCGGCAGCACGACGGGCAGGCGCGTGGCCTGGAGCGGCCGGTCGTTCAGCCGGGCGAAGGGCGCGCGCAGCGGGTTGGCGCGGAAGGCGCCGCGCAGCGCGGCGATACGGTCGGAGAGCGTCTCGCTCTGCCCGGCCTCCGGCAGGCCGAGATCGGCGCGCAGCCGGCTCTCGGCGACCGTGTAGACGTTGTAGCCGGCGGCGCCGGGGAAGGCGGGCCACGAAAGGGTCGCATGGTGCAGGCCGGAGGCGTCGCCGAGGCTCGCCAGCGGCACGTCCTCGCGCACCACCGTGATCACCGGCGGGCGGGGGTCGGCGGCGCTGGCGATCGACGGACGCTCGCTCCACGGGCCGAGGCGCTGCGGCGCGCGGTTCTCCTGCGCCATGCCGAACAGCGCGAGGCCGATGCGCGGCGCCGCGTCGAAGTCCAGGCTGAATCCCTCGATCGTCAGCCGGTAGTGGCGGATGCCGGCGGCGAGGACGGGGTTGTTGCGCAAGGGCCGCCCGGGGGCGTCGATGGCGATGTAGCGCAGCGTCGCGCCGGGATCGGGCGTGCCGGCATCGCCGCCGTTGAAGCGCACGACGAAGGGCGCGCCGCCCGGGCCGCCCAGTGATTTCTGCAGCCCGGCCGGCACGCCAGGCACCGGCGGCCCGTCACCTGCATTGGCCTGGGCGTAGAGCCGCGCGACGAAGCGCATCTCCTTCGGCGAGCGCGCCTCCCAGTCCCAGGAGAATTCGATGACGAGGCGCGCGGCGACCGGCCCCGGCCCGGGCGGCGTCGCGGTCTCGAGCCGCGCCGAAAGGATCGGCAGGGGCTTCGCCGCGGGCTCGGCAACCGCATGGGCATCGGCGGCCCAGGCGCTCCAGAGGCCGAAGATGTCCTGGTGCGCGACGCCGTAGACTAGCGGGAAGGGCGTCGGCGTCGCGGGCAGCGGCAGGGTCTCGTCGATCGCGCCGAGGCGGCCGGTCAGCGTGCCCTCCTCCGCGCTGGTGGTGGCGCTGATCGGCTGCAGCACGGCCTCGTCGAAGCGGCGCGTGCCCATCAGCGGCGCCGCCGGCGTGCCGGGCGGATCGACGGCACGCGCCGCGGCGTAGCTGGCGGCGCGGAAGGGCAGCGCATCGGGCAGCTTGTCCCAGCCGAGCCGCACCACCGGCCGCCAGGGGCTGTCCCGCAGGTCGGGCGCGCGCATGCCGTCGGTGCGGGCGGCGAGGTCGTGCGGCGGCGGCGGCGGCAGGCCGAGCGAGGGCGCGCGCAGGATCGCGGCGTACTCCACCGCATCGGAGGCGTCGTCGAGCCCCTTCGCGTAGAGCGCGGTGACCATCCAGTCCCAGTCGCTGCGCGTGTTGTCGCCGAACAGCACGCGGTCGCCGAGGACGATGGGCGGGATGTTCTCGTCCTCGTAGGCGGTGCCGAAGCCGCCGACCAGGCTCGCCAGCGGGTCGGTGGCGGCGGCGAAGGTGAGGTGGCGCAGCGGCGCGTAGGTGGTCTTGGCGGGGTCGGGCCCGGTGCCTTCCAGCGGCAGCTGCTCGGTGCGGGTGAAGCTGGCCTGCTGGTTCGGCCGCATGCCGGCGATGATGGTGCGGAGGTCGGGCAGCAGGTCGTTGTCGAAGGATTTCAGGATCGCCTTCGGGTCCGCCAGCAGCCAGGGCGGCGCCGGGCGGCCGGGTGCGATCTCGGCCTGCCAGCCGTAGAAGGGTGCGCCGCGGCGGTAGCGCTCGAGCGCCGCGTCGCGCGGGTCGAGCGCGGGCGGCACCAGGCCCTGCTTCTGGTCGAGATCGCGCACGCCGGCCCAGGCGGCGGGGTCGACCGGCAGGCCGACCAGCTCCACCAGCTGCCAGCCCGCGGCGGGGTCGGCCGCCTTGCCGTCCAGCACCGTCGTCTCGACCAGCGTGGCCGCGCCGAGCACGAGGAAGCTGGTGATCCGCCCCGCGCTGAAGCTGAGCGTGCGGAAGCCGGTGGCGACCTCCTCCATGCCGATGATGGCCGAGCCGAAGGGCGCGCCGGAGAAGGCGATGACGGAGGCGCTGCTGCCGGCGACGTTCAGCACGATGCGGAGGAAGACCGCGGGCTCCGGCAGGACGTAGCCGGTCCAGGGGCCGAGGAAGTCCATCGGCTGCGGCGTGACCTTGCGCTCGCCCTCGATCGGCAGGGAGGGGCGGCGCCAGACGCGGAAGGGCTCGGACGGGTAGCCGAGCGCGGGGTCGGTGACCCAGCGCAGCTGCAGGATGCGCGGGCCGCTCAGCTTGCGCCGTCCGACGATGACGCTGGCGGGCTCGGCCTTCGGCGTGCGGCGCTGGACCTCGGTCCAGTCCACCAGCGCGCCGAAGAGCAGGAAGCGATCGGGGTCGATGATGCGGGGCGGTGCCATGGGCGGTGCCTCACTCCTCCCAGGGCGCGCGGTCGAGCAGCAGGTCGAGCACGCGGTGCCGCTCCTCGGCCAGCTGCAGGTAGGGCTCGGGGAAGGCGGGCCGCACCAGCTCGAGCCGGAGGCGGCGCCCGTGCTGCCCGGCGGCGAGCACGACCAGCGCGCGCTGGCTCCCCGGCGCGCGCAGGATGCCGGCCGGGCCGAGCACGGCGTTGCCGCCGGCGCCCTGCTCCAGCCGCAGCCATTCGCTCTCCTGCAGGCGCCAGCGCCTGGTGCCGGGCAGGCCGTCCGGGTCGGCGACCTCCGCGGGATGGGCGCGGCTGCGCCAGAGCGGCTCGTCGGCATCGACCAGCACGGCGAGCGGCTGCGGCGTGCCGCCGCCGACCTGTTCCCAGAGCACGGTGATGCCGGGCGCGGCGGGCGCGGGCAGCGCCTCGAGCCCGATGGTGCGCAGCGCCTCGTCCATCTCCGCCCCCTGCGGCTGGCGGCCGGCGAAGGGCGCGAGGGCGCCGGGCAGCGTGCCCGGGCCGATCGGCGCGTGGCCGGTCTTCACGCCCATCAGCCCGGCGGCGAAGTCGCCGAGGGTGCGATGGCCGCCGGTGCTGAAGTGGCGGCGGAAGACGCGCGTGCCGGCGGCATTGGCGGGCGCGCCGGTCGCGACGGAGATGATGTCGAGGATGTAGTCGGTATAGGGGTCGAGCGGGATCGGCACGACCACCGTGCTCTGCCGGCTGCGGGTCTCGTCGACCGGGATGCAGCGGCCCTTCACGGCCTCCTCCAGGAGGGATTCGAAGGGCGAGAGCACCATCGCGCCGGCCGGCAGCAAGGTGCCCGCGGCGGCGTCCATCACCAGCGGATGCGACACGCCGGGCGGCGGCTTCGGCGGCTGCGCCGAGGCGGCCGAGAGACGCAGCCGCAGCTCCCGCCCATAGGCGGCGAAGAGGCGGTCCACGTCATGGGTGTTGAACACGACGCGCAGGTTCTCGCCGCCGAAGACCTGCGCCTCGCGGTCGCCCGGCCAGGTGGTGAGCACCCAGGGGGCGAGCGAATCCGGCGCCTTGTTGTCGGTGCGGAACCAGAAGCTCTGGCTGTCGGCGCCGGTCTCGCCGTCCTTCTCCCGCCTGCCCTCCCAGGCGACGGTGACCTTGTAGACCGAGTTCGGATGCAGCAGCGCGTTCTGGGTGCTGTCGGGGCCGAGGAAGCTCGTCAGCGTCTCGCGCTCGCGGGTGATCTGCTCCTCGTCCCAGTCCTGGCGGGCGATCTCGGTGAAGGCGGTGTGCTCGACGACGGCGAGGTAGAAGGGGGTATGCGCGTCGAGGGTCTGCGTCGCGGCGGGCGCGGCATGCACCAGGCCGATCTCGGCGCGGTCCATCTTCTCCCCGCCCTTGAGGCGCAGCAGCACGGGGACGTAGCGACGCTGCAGCGTGGTGTTGAAGGCGAGGAAGCCGAGCGCGTCGGCGACATCCTCCGACCAGGGGCCGCTGCCGTCGATCCAGCGCGGCGGCAGCGCCTGCGGCGGCACGATGTCGGCCGCGGTCGCCGCCACGCGATCGAGCTCGGCGCCATCCGCATCAAGGGCGCGCAGCACCACGCGCTTCAGCTCGATGTCCTTGCGCTGCACGAAGAGCAGCACGGAAAGCTCGGCGGCGGCGCCGGTATGCAGCACCACGACCTCGTCGAGCGGGCCGTGGGTGACGCCGAGTTCCTTCAGCCGGCGCGCGATCTCCTCGCGGCGCGAAAGGTCGCCGAGCACGACGGGCCGGCCATCGTCGAAGCGCGGCGCGGCCAGTACCTTTGCGCGGCAGGGGAATTGCGTGGGTTCGCTGCCCGGCGGCGGGCCGGCGGCGAGCAACGCCTCGGTCTCGGCGCGGCCGATGGGCTGCCCGGCCTTCAGCTTCGCCAGCAGCGTGCCGACGCCGATCGCCGGCGGCGGATCGGGCTCCACTGCCTTCTCGGCGAGCCTGAGCGCGACGCGGAAGGGGCGCTTGCCGTCCGCGCGGATCAGCCGCGGCAGCACCGGATCGTCGGGCGCGAGCATGAGGCCGGCCCGGCCGCCAACCTCGCCAGGGACCACGGGACCGAGGCCGCCGACGCGGAGCAGGCCGGCCATCGCCTCGGGCTTCTCCTTCGCCGCGCGGCAGGGCACCGGGCCGGCGACGACCATGGCGGGGATGATGCCCCGCGCCGCATCGAGCTGTGCATCGCCGGAGCGCCAGCGCTCGGTGACGCGGAGGTCGGTCTCGGGCGGCGCGCTGCGGCGCGATCCCGGCGGGTCGGGCCAGGCGATGCCGGCGAGGCGCCAGCCGGTGGCGGACGCGCCGAGCCGTTCGAAGCGGAAGGTCCAGAGCACGCTCGCGGGCGGCGCCGCCTCGTCGCAGACCGTGCCCCAGCGGCGGTCGATCTGCTCCTTGCGGATGTCGTTCTTCTCGAGCGCCTTGGTGGCGGGATCGGGCTCCCAGGTCAGCAGCGCGAGCTGCGCGGCGTTCGAGGGCTCGGTTGTGGCGGAGGTCGTCCACCAGGTCGCCGGCGTGCCGCTGCCGATCACCGGCGCGCCGGCCTGGCCCACGCGCTCGAGCGTGACGCCGGTGACCTTGTAGGCATAGCTCTCGGAGCCGCGCGGCGCATAGCCGCCGGCCGGCAGCGAGGGCGCGTTCGGGATCGCGGTGCCGAGGAAGCTCGCGCCGTCCGACGCCGCGGGCAGAACGAGCGCGAGCACGGGGATGCTGTCGATCGGCACCACCGGCAGGCCGCCGGGCTGGCTGTCGCCCTCCTTCGCGTCGCCCAGGCTGCCATCGACCGGCTGGTCCGTCCCGGTGCCGAGGGCGAGCGCGGGTGAGCGCGCCTTCAGCGCCATCTTCTCGATCAGCGGCGGGATCGGCGGCTTGTCGTCGCCCGAGCCGATCTCGACCGAGACGCAGCCCTTTACCGAGAAGAAGAAGAAATCGACCTCGCCGCAGACCTCGCCCTTGATGCGCGTGGCGAGACCGCCCGGCTTCTCGCGCACGAGCACGTCGAGCTTCGCGTGCGCGCCGATCGAGATGATGAAGAGGCGCAGCTCGCCCGAGACCTCGAAGGTGCCGCCGAGGATGAAGGGATCGAAGCCGATCACCGCATCGAAGCCGCCGCCGACACGCAGATAGAGGCCGATGTCGGTGGAGCCCCAGGTGAAGGAGGCGCCGGCGCCGACGCCGATGGCGAAGCCGTTGATCGCGGGCAGGCCCTTGTAGGGCACGAGCCCGTCGCCCTTGATCACCAGGTAGCCGGTGCCTTTGACGAGGCCGAGCACGTCCACCTCGATGGGCGGTCCGCCGATCTCGGGATCGGGTCGGCGACCAATGTAGAGATGCCATTTCCTGACGTCGCCGAAGTCGAAGAAGGCTTCGATCGGGATGACGACCTTCAGCAGCTTCGGGATCTCGTAGCTGGCGAGGATCCCGATCAGCATGTGGTCCGGCGTGATCTCGATGACGGCAAGGATGCCGCCGGTGGCGGCCGTCTCGAGGCCCGGTAGCGGCTGCAGAAAGCGGGCATTCATCACGATCAGCAGCCGCGGCCCCGGCAGTTCCAGGATCAGCGTGCCGCCGAGGTTCAGCAGGAAGCCGCCTTCCATGGTGCCGAGCTGGATGCCGAGGCCGAAGGCCCACTGGTCGAGCTTCGGCGTCCAGAGCCGGGTGCCGTCCGGCGCGGCGAGCAGGTGCGGCTTGCCCTGCGAGGCCTTCAGCCATTCCAGCGCCGGGACCGCCGAGCCCTGGCCGAGCGCCGGGTTGCGCTCGTAGTGCATGCCGAAGAGCCCGCGGAAGCCGAAGATGCCGAGGCCCGACGCGCCGAGCGGGATGCCGACCGGCAGCAGCAGCTCGAGCCCGACATAGACGCCGGTCGCCTTGCGCGGCCCCTCCTCCACCTGCGCGATGCCGAGTGCGGCGGCGACGCGCAGGCCGAGCGGGCGGATGGTGAGGTCGACCTGCCCCGCGATTTCCGCCGGCTTGATCTCGAGATAGCCCGAGCCGATGAGCGCGCCCGGGATGTCGACGCGCGCGGCGAGCGCGGTCAGCTCGAAGCGCGGCGGCTCCTCGAGATAGGCGCGGAAGCTGGCGCGGTCGATCGCCACTACGCCGAGATCGGCGCCGAGGGCGATGTCCACCTCGAAGGTCAGCGGATTGGTGCGGCTGAGCCTGGCGCCGGCGACGCGCAGGATGCGGCCGAGCGGGTCGGCGACCTTGAGCCCGCCGCCCTTGGCGATGTCGATGGTGAAGCCGCGCGCCGCGTCGAAGACGGGGCGGAGCGAGAACTGTGCAGCCGTCGCGCCGTCGTCCTGGCGGTTCGAGAGCCGCAGCCCGATCGCCTTGTAGCGGACCGAGAGCGGCTTGTCCCGCTCGATGCGGATGATCGGGTTGGCCTCGTTCGGGATCGCCGCCGACCAGTCCGCCTGCACGTCGAAGAGCAGATAGGCCTCGAGCTGGTCGTCGCGCGTCTTCTGCAGGTATTCCGCGCCGTAGAGGATGACGCGCTCGACCCGGAACCAGGGCAGCGCCGCGACCACGCCGGGGATCGCCAGCGCCGCGCCGGTCAGTGCCACGTCCTCGACGCGGCCGCTGTTGCCGCCGGGCATGCTGGCCAGCAGCGGCCAGAAGGAGAGATAGCTGCCGAGCAACGTGCGGCCGAGATTCTTGTTCGGGTCCGGCGTCTCGCCCGGCAGCCAGCCCCAGGCGAAGAGCCCGTCGCGGTCGGCGGGATCGGCGCCGACCGAGAGCAGCGCGCTGACGCGCCCGGTCGCGTCGTCGCCCTGCATCAGCATGCGGAACTTCGTGATGCCGTCGGCCGGGTTGCCGGGGCCGAGCGGCGCGCCGTTCTGCAACGTGCGCGTGTCGGGCGGCGGGTTGCCGCCGAGCTGGCCGGTGGCGGCGAGCTTCTCCTCCGTCGCGGTCTGGAAGTCGAACTCGCCTTCGAGCTCCAGCGCCACCAGCTTGTCGCGCACGATGCGCACCTTCAGGCGCGCCGAGCGGAACCAGTCCGGCGCGCGGGGGCGGGCGGGCGGCGGCGGGTCGCGCTCGGTGATCACGGGCGGCGGCGGCGCGACGGGGCGGTTCAGCGTGCCCTGGCTCTGCCGCTGCGGACGGTTCAGGCCGGGCGGCAGCACGACCGTCGCCTTCCACCAGTCGCGGTCGCCCGGCGCGCCATGCGTCTGCCAGGTCGCGGTCCAGGCGCCGAGGGCGGGATAGCTGCTCGGGTTGGCGGGCTCGGGGTCGATCGACCAGGCGAAGTTGCGCTCGGCGAAGGCGTCGCGCAGCAGCTTGCGCGCGGCGATCGCGCGGCGCCGCGCCAGGCGGTAGTTGTAGTCGCGCTTGCCGGTGTCGTTCTCGAAGCTCGCCTCGCCGCGTACCAGCAGGGCCGAGAGCGGCGGCACCACGCTGCGGAACAGCGTCTCGTGCTCCGCCAGGGGCGAGCGCCCACCCGGCTCCCGCCCGTCGGCGGCGAGGCGGGAGCGCGCGCGCGTGGTCCAGGCATTGTCGCCGGTGGCGGCGTAGCTGCCGAGATCCTCCTCCTCGTTCGAGGGACGGATGCGGCTCTGGTCCGGCTCGTCGAAGTAGAAATAGAGGTCGACGGCGGAGGGCGCGCTGACGGCGGGGATGCGCGCCTGCACCATGCGCGTCGCGCCGGCGCCGACCGGCACGGTCAGCACGGGCTGCGCCGGCGTCTCCGCGCCGCCATCGACCGACCAGCGCACCGCGCCGTCCGCGGGATCGACGGCGATGGTCACGTCGGCCTCGGTCTCGCGCACCTTCACGATGCGCGGGTCGGCGCCGTCGGCGACGGTGAGCGTGACGGGCAGCGTCGCCGCGGTCTCGCCGCGCGGCACCGGCAGTTGCGCCTGCGGGCTGCGGCGGCGCACGGTGATGATGAGCGTCGCGGTGATCGGCGTGCCGGCGGTGCTGTCAGTGACGTCGATGCGCAGCTCCACCGGCGCCGGGCCGGCGAGGTTGATGGCGAAGGCCTGGCCCACCTGCGGCGCGCCGCCATCGATGCGCAGCTGCGCCGTGTAGGGTGCGCGCCCGCCCTCCACGTCGACCACCATGCGGGTGGTCGCCGGCAGGGTGGCGTCGGCACGGCCCGCACCGCGGCGCTCGACGCCGTAGGCGCGGTTCGCCTCGTCGAAAAAGCGCGCCGAGAGCGCCACCGCACCCGAGCCCTGGTTGATCAGCGCCACGTCGAAGTCGCCGGAGATGCCGGCATGCTCGCCGAACCCGATCAGCAGGTCGCGCACCCCGGCGGCGAAGGCGAGGTCGCGCGCGCCCTCCGGCGCGACATAGAAGCGCACCTCGGGCAGGAAGAGGCCGGCCCAGTCCTCACCGAAGCCGAATTTCTCCGCCACCTCCGGCGGCGTGGTGCCGTCGGAGAGGTCGAGCACGGCCTTGCGGAAGCCGATGCCGATGCTGCGGTCGCCGCGCCGCCCGATGAAGGCATAGGGCGGGTCCATGGAGACCAGCTCCGTCACGCCGATATCGCCCGGATCGTCGAGCCCCGCGACGCCGGCCGAGACCAGCTCGAAGCGCAGCCTGTCGCCCGCGGCATTGCCGTGGCTGAGGCGGAAGCGCAGGCGGGGCAGGGTGATCGCCACCTCCTGCTTCGCCGGGTCCGGCACCAGCCCGCCTTCCGGCGTCGCCTTCGCCGGGTGCAGGAAGGGTGGGCGCAGCGTCGGCGCGACGAGGATCAGGTCGAGCGTGAAGCCGGAGCCCGGGAAGTCCGACAGGCCGGCATCCACTGGCGGCGCGTCCCAGACATCGAGCACGGCCTGCGAGGGCGCGAAGCCAGGCGCGCCGATCGTCCCGACGCCGGCGGCGATGATCGCCGAGGAGGCGCGCGGGACGAAGAGCTCAAAGTCTATGCGCGTCTCGCGGATGTCGAAGACGGGCGAGCGGCGGTCGGGATCGAAGGGCGGATCGGTCTCGTCGTTGACGAAGTCGAGCCGGCCGGCGGCCGGGTCGATGCTGAGCCTGCCCTGGAAGCTGGCGCGGCCGCGGATGACGGTGCCGAGCGCATCGGCCGCCGTCTCGAAGCTCTCGACCCGGAGCACCGAGAGGATGGCGTGATTCGCGCCGAGATCCTGGGCGCGGACGATGTAGGGGACGACGAGATCCGCCAGCGCCAGGCTTTGCGGCATGCGCCCCTCCGTGCCCCCGCCGGGTCCGTCACCACTTACACGCTAGTCCAGCGGTCGGGCGCACACGCAAGCAGATTGTCCGGGGACGCGATACCTCCGTCTGGCGACGGCTAACGGTTCATCACGCACTCGTGTCCAAAGGGCGGCGCCCCGGGGGAGGAGGCGCCGCTGCCTTGGCTATCGCGGCGCCAGCCAGGCGTCCTCGAGACGCCAGGTGTTGTAGATGCTGTTCTTCGCCAGCGTGATGCCGCGCACATGCGGATAACGGCAGGTCGCGCCGCCGGAGTGGTAGAGGATGGGCCGCGCGACGTCCCGCTGCAGTGCGATGTCGATCTCGCGCACCAGCCGCTTGCGCGCCGCGACGTCGACGGTTCTGGACTGCTCCTCGAAGCGGGCCTGCAGCTCGCGGTTGCAGTAGCGCGGGTAGTTGCGGTCGCCGCCGCAGGCGTAGTTCTCGAACAGGATCACGTCCGGGTCGTCGATGGCCGCGCCGTTGAGGTTCATCGCCATCACCCAGTTGCCGCGCTGCAGCGTGGTGTACCAGATGGCGGTGTCGAGCGTCTGCAGCTCGGCCTCGATGAAGATCGGCTTGAGCTGGTCGATCATGATCACCGCCGGGTCGCGGTAGATGGCGATGTCACGCGTCGAGACCTTCACCCTGAGCGGGTTCTCGGCGCTGTAGCCCGCCGCCTGCATCAGCTTGCGCGCCTGCTCGCGCCGTTGCTCGAGCGTGCCAGCATAGCCGTCCACCCCGGCATCGGCGAGGTCCTCCGCCGAGACGCCCCAGACCCCGGCGGGCGGGATCAGCATCGCGCCGCCGATGCCGAAGCGGCCTTCGCTGAGGATGTCGACATAGGCCTGGCGGTCGATGGCGAGCGCGACGGCGCGGCGCACATCCGGGTTGTCGAAGGGTGCGGCCTCGCGGTTCATGAGGATCTGGCCGACGACGTTCGAATGGTTGAACTCGCAGATCGCGCTCGGCGCCTGGTTCGCCAGGTCGCGCATCAGGGGCGCGCTGACGTCGCTCGAGAAGGTCAGGTCGAACTCGCCCGCGCCGAAGGCGAGGATGCGGGTCGAGCGGTTGCGGATGATGCGGTAGGTGATGCCGTCCAGAAGCGGGCGGTTCGGCCGCCAGTACTGCTCGTTGCGCGCAAGCTCGATGCTGTTGTTCGGCCGGAAGTCGACGACGCGGAAGGGGCCGGTGCCGATCGGCTTCTGGCGCATGACCCTGGCATCGACATGGCAGGGATAGACGGGCGAGAAGCCGCTGGCCAGGAAGGCCATGAAGGAGGGTTGCGGGCGCTCCAGCACGAAGGTCACCTCGAAATCGCCGTTCGTGGAGACCTCCTGCAGGTTGGCATACCAGTCGCGCCGCGGGTTCTTGCGCCAGCCGGCGTTGCGCCGCCCGGCGATGGTGTCCCAGGTGCACTTCACGTCGGCGCTGGTGAAGGGCTTGCCGTCGTGCCACCTCACCCCCTCGCGCAGGCGGAAGGTCAGGCGCCGATTGTCCTCGCTCCAGCGCCACTCCGTGGCGAGCTCCGCGGTCAGGTCGGCGGGGTCATTGCGCTCGGCGTGCTGGTTGAAGACCACCAGGTTGTTGAACACGGCCATGAAGGGCATGATCGTGGCGATCGACGCCTCCTCGTGGACGGAGGCGCTGGCGGGATTCTCGCGGTGATAGACGCGGAGCGTGCCGCCCCGCTGCTCGGCGGCGGCCGGCGGCAGCATGAGCGTCGCACCGAGAATTGCCGCCGCGGCGAGCGCCGTGCGCAGTCCTGCTCTCATTGGTTTGCCTCCCGTTCGGTCCGGCCGCTGCAGCGGCTCGTTCCACGCCGATCCTTGCGCCGATCAGCCACCCGAGGGGAGCACAAAATCGCCAGCGGCGCGAGCCGCCTTGCGCGGCGGGGACGAAGCCCCGCCCGCGGCCTCAGCCCTGGCCTGGCGCCCAGCCGTAGATCCGCGTCAGCGTGCCGCCCATCAGCCGCGCCTTCTCCGTCTCGGAGAGGCGGTCGGTGACGCGGAAGGCATCGACGCCCTGCCGGTAGGTCAGCAGCGCAACGGCGCGCGTCCAGTCGGTGCCCCACATGCAGCGATCGAGCGTGAAGGCCTCGAAGATCCGCGCCAGCGGATCCCAGATGTCCTTGTAGGGGAAGGGCTCGTGCGCGAGGGTGCAGGCGCCGGTGATCTTCACCGCGACGTTCGGATACTGCGCAAGGCCGAGCAGCTTCGGCAGGTCGGCCCAGGGCGCGGGCGGCGCCGGCGGCTCGAAGGGCTGCTGCAGGCCGAGATGGTCGATCACGAGCTGCGTGTCCGGATTGCGCGCGGCAAGCTGCGCCACCTGCGACTCCAGCCGCCCATAGGCCAGCAGGTTCACCGGCAGCCCGTGCCGCGCCGCCGCCGCCAGCACCCGGTTGATGCCGGGATCGGCCGGGTCGGTGGGGACGCCGGCCCGCATCATGATGCGGATGGCCACCGCACCCTTCTGCCGCTTCCAGTCGGCGATGGTCTCGACGACGCCAGCGTCGGCGGGATCGACCGGCTTGATCAGCGCGAAGCGGCCCGGATGCTGCTCGTGGACCTCGATCGCGTAGCTCGCGTCGTAGCGGTACATGGTGTGGACCGAGACGAGCAGCCCGCCATCCACGCCCACCTCGTCCATGGCGCGGATCATGTCGGCGCCGGTCACCTCGGGCGGGCCGTGCAGCACGTCCACCCAGGGCCGGCCCGGATGGTTGCGCTCGTAGACATGCACCTGGGCATCGATCGTGAGCATGGCGTCCACCCCCTCGCATGCCGCAGCCGGCATGCCTCGCCCGCGACGCTATGACGCGGATGGTGGTCCTTCAAGGGTGGAGGTCACGGCCGGCGGCGCGGCGGTCGGCGCCGCGGCGCGCTGCCGCCGCGCCTCGGCCAGCGCGGCCTTCGCCACGACATGCGCGGTGATCGGCGCGGTGATGAACAGGAACAGCGTGACCGCCAGTTCCCGCAGCCCGCCGCCCGCCTCGCCCGAGGCGAGGCCGTGCAGCACCGCCGCGATCACCACGGCGCCGACGCCGAGGGTCGTCGCCTTGGTCGGCCCGTGCAGCCGCATCATGATGTCGGGCAGCCGCGCGAGGCCGAGCGAGCCGAGCAGCGTGAAGGCGCCGCCCAGCAGGATCAGCAGGCTGATGAGGATCTCCGCCGGCGCCATCGATCCCGCCTACTCGATGATGTCGCCGGAGAGCAGGAACTTGCACAGCGCGACGGTGCCGACGAAGCCCATCATCGCCAGGATCAGCGCCGCCTCGAAATAGGCCGCGCTGCCGAGCGCGATGCCGAGCAGCACCACCAGCGCGATGGCGTTGATGCCAAGCGTGTCGAGCGCGAGGATCCGGTCGGCGAGACCTGGCCCGCGCATCAGGCGGAACAGCGTCAGCGCCATCGCCGTCAGGACCATGCCGATGGCCAGCGGCAGCGCAAGGCTCAGCATCCGAAGACCCTCCGCAGCGGCGCCTCGTAGCGCGTCTTGATTGCGGCGATCGCCGCCGTGGCATCGTCCACGTGCAAGGCGTGCACCAGGAGCACCCATCGCGCGCGGTCGATGTCGACGGAGACGGTGCCTGGGGTGAGGGAGACGATGCTGCCGAGCAGCGTCGCCAGGAAGGGATCGCGCAGGTCGAGTGGCACCTCGAGGAAGGCCGGCCGCAGCCACGAAGGCGGCCCGAGGATCTGCCGCGCCACCACCAGGTTCGCCGCGACGATGTCGCCGAGCACGCGGGCGATCAGCGCCGCCGCGGCCCCGGCCTGCGCGATCCGCGGTGGGTCGGGCCAGAAGGCGCGCGTCAGTCGGGGCAGGACCAGGGCCAGCGCGACGCCGATGATCACCTGCCCCGTCGTCGGCGCCGGCGCCAGCACGAGCCAGAGGCCGAGGATAAGCAGGCTCATCAACGGCTGCGGCACCAAGCGGTGGAACGCGGTGCTCATGGCCGCACCGTGCGCGCGACGGCGGCGCTGCCCCGAGGCAGCACGGCCTCGAGATAGGGCAGGCGCGCCGCGACCTGCTCGGCCGTGGCGCGCGCATGCGCGGCAAGCGGCGCCGCCCCCAGCACCAGCAGCGGCACGAAGCCGAGCGACAGCGCCAGCGCGAGATCGGCCCGGCCCCGCGGCGCGGCGTGGGCCGCGGTGGGCAGCGGGGCGCCGGTCCCCTCCCAGAACAGCACGCTCGCCGCGCGCGCCATGGCGAGCGCCGCGACGAAACCCGAGACGATGAAGACCACCCAGATCGCCGCGCCGGTCGCATCGTCCGGCGCGGCGGCCAGCATCATCACCTTGCCGAGGAAACCCGAGAGCGGCGGCAGGCCGGTGACGGCGATGCCGAGCAGCAGGAAGGCGCAGCCGGGCCAGAGCGCGCCGGGCGGCGGGCGCGGCGCCTCGCGCTCCACCGTGATGCGATCGCCCCGCACGTCGCGCCAGGCGATGATGCGGCCGACGAGCAGGAAGAGCCCGGCGCTGACCAGGGTGGTGTGCGGCAGGTAGTAGAGCAGCGCCGCATGCATCTGCACGCCGCCCGCGGCGATCCCCACCGCCAGCATGCCGGTGGACAGCAGCAGCAGGTGCGCGACCATCGTGCCGAGCGTCCGCGCCGCCAGCACGCCGAGCGTCGCCACCACCACCGTGGCGAGCCCGGCCGGCAGCAGCCACGGGGCCAGCAGGCCGGCGGTCCAGCCCGCGCCCTCCAGCGCGACGGTCGAGACGCGCAGCATGGCGTAGATGCCGACCTTGGTCAGCACGGCGAAGAGCGCGGCGACCGGGGCGCTGGCCGCGGCATAGGCCCGTGGCAGCCAGAAGCCGAGCGGCAGCAGCGCCGCCTTGAAGGCGAAGACCAGCAGCAGCAGCGCCAGCGCCGTGCGCACCAGCCCGCGATCGGCCTCGGGCACCGCGGCGAGGTGCCCGGCGACATCGGCGAGGTTCAGCGTGCCCATGGTCCCGTAGAGCAGGCCTAGCGCGATGAGGAACAGGATGGAGCCGGTGAGGTTCAGCGCGACGTAGTGCAGCCCCGCCCTGGCCCGTGCCGCCCCGCCGCCATGCGCGAGCAGCCCGTAGGAGGCGATCAGCAGCACCTCGAAGAAGACGAAGAGGTTGAAGAGGTCGCCGGTGAGGAAGGCGCCGGCGAGCCCGGCGAGCTGCAGCTGGAAGAAGGGGTGGAAGTGCGGCCCGGCGCGGTCCGTGCCGTCGGTGGCGGCCAGCAGCGCGGGAATGGCCACGGCCACCGTGACGGCGACCATGGTGGCGGCCAGGCGGTCGGCGACGAAGGCGATGCCGAAGGGCGGCGCCCAGTCGCCGAGCGCCGTCACGTGCACCGCGCCATCCGCCGTGGCGCGCAGCAGCAGCACCGCAACCACGGCGAGCAGCCCGACGGAGACGAACCCAATGGCGCGCGCCGTCGCCAGGCCCGCGCGGTGCAGCGCCAGCTGCAGGATGGCCGCGGCCAGCGGCAGCAGCACGGGCAGCAGCGGCAGGTGGATCATGGCGGGCCGTCCCCGTCCACGCGGTCGTCGCCGGTCTCGCCGAGGGCGCGGAGCGCGAAGGCGACGAGGAAGGCGGTCATGCCGAAGCTGATCACGATCGCCGTCAGCACCAGGGCCTGGGGCAGCGGGTCGGCCGGCGTCGCGGTGCCGGCGGCGACCTCCCCGAGCAGCAGCGGCGGCGCCGTGGCGGAGAGGCGGCCGCCGGCGAAGATGAAGAGGTTCGCGGCGTAGGAGAGCAGGGCGAGGCCGAGCACGACGGAGAAGCTCCGCTCCCGCATCACGAGGTAGAGGCCGGCGGCGACCAGGCCGCCGATGCCGATGGCGAGGACGAGTTCCATCAGCCCGGGCCCTCCCGCGCCAGCACCAGCGCGGGGGCCGGCGCGGGTGCGCGGCGCTCGCCCGGGCGCAGCTCGCGCTGGCTCAGCCGGCCGAGCTCGGACAGCACCAGCAGCACGGTCGCCACCACGGCGAGGTAGATGCCGAGGTCGAAGAGCAGGGCGGAGGCGAGATGCGTCGAGCCGACCAGCGGGATCGGCACGTAGCCATGCGTGCTTGTCAGGAAGGGCTCGCCGAAGGCCATGCTGGCGAGGCCGGTCGCCGTGGCGAGGCCGAGCCCGGCGGCGAAGAGCCGCAGGTGGTCGATGCGCAGCCGCGCGCTCGTCGTCTCGATGCCGACGGCCATGTATTGCAGGATCAGCACCACGCCGGTGATCAGCCCGGCGATGAAGCCGCCGCCCGGCAGGTTGTGGCCGCGCAGCAGGATGTAGAAGGCCGCGACCAGGCCGAGCGGCAGCAGCGGCCGCATCAGCATGGCCAGCATGATCGGGTGGCGATCGGCCGCGCTTGCCGCGCCGGGTGCGCGCGGCGCGAGGCGCAGACCCGCCAGCAGTGCCTGCGCGCCGAGCGCGGCGATGGCCAGCACCGTGACCTCCCCCAGCGTGTCGAAGCCGCGGAAATCCACCAGGATCACGTTCACCACATTGGTGCCGCCGCCGCCCTCGTAGGAATTGGCGAGGAACCAGCCGGAGATCGTCTCGAAGGGCCGCGTCATCATGGCGTAGGCGAGGAGGGCGGCGCCGGTGCCGCCGGCCGCGGCCAGCAGGATGTCGCCGGCCCGGCGGCCCGTCGGCGCCTCCCGCGGCACGTCGCGCGGCAGGAAGCGCAGCGCCAGCAGCAGCAGCACGATGGTCACGACCTCCACCGAGAGCTGCGTCAGCGCGAGGTCCGGCGCGGCGAAGCGGACGAAGGCGAGCGAGACGACAAGGCCGGCGACGCTGGCGAAGACCACCGCGGCCACGCGCCGCCGGTGCATCGCCGCGCACCCGAGCGCGCCGACGAGCAGCGCCAGCAGCGCGCCCCAGCCGGCCGGCCCTGCGGGCGTCGGCGGCAGCGGGCCTGGCAGCGACAGCGCCCCCCCGGCGCCCAGCGCGCCGTAGAGGCCGAGCGCCAGCGTTGCCAGCACCAGGTAGCCGAGGCTCCGCCGCAGCCGGCCGCTGTCCAGCAGGCCCAGGGCACCGCGGGAGAGGGCCATCGCCCCGCCCAGCACGCGTTCGAAGGCGGCCGGGCTCTTCAGCCGTGGCGCCAGGCGTTCGTGCAGCGCGTAGAGCACGTGGCGGAAGCGGTACCAGGCCAGCCCGCCGATCAGCGCGACGATGCTCATCGCCAGCGGCAGGTTGAAGCCGTGCCACAGCTTCACGGTGTAGTAGGGCGGTTCGGCGCCCAGCACGGCGGTGGAGGCGGCGTGCAGCAGCACTCCGACCGTCGCCCCCGGCAGCAGCCCGACCACCAGGCACAGCAGGGCGAGCAGCGCCGCCGGCAGGCTCATCCAGGGTGCGGGCTCGTGCGGCGTGCGCGGCAGGTCGATCGGCTCGCCGTTGAAGAAGACGTCGTGCACGAAGCGCACGGAATAGGCCACGGAGAGCACGCCGGCGATGGTGGCGAAGACCGGCAGCAGATAGGCGTAGCCGGCCAGCGCCGGGTGCTCCACCGCCTCGGTGAAGAACATCTCCTTGCTGAGGAAGCCGTTCAACAGCGGCACGCCGGCCATGGCGCCGGCGGCGACCATGCCCAGCACCGCGGTGCGCGGCATGGCGCGGAACAGGCCGTTGATCCGCCGCATGTCGCGGGTGCCGCATTCATGGTCGATGATGCCGGCGGCCATGAAGAGCGAGGCCTTGAAGATGGCGTGGTTGATGATGTGGAAGACCGCGGCGACCGCGCTCAGCTCCGTCTCGAGGCCGATCAGCAGCGTGATCAGGCCGAGATGGCTGACGGTGGAATAGGCCAGCAGCCCCTTCAGGTCGTGCTGCAGCAGCGCGACATAGGCGCCGTAGGCCAGCGTGACCGCCCCGGTGGCGCTGACCAGGAAGAACCATTCCGGCGTGCCCGAAAGCGCCGGATAGAGCCGGGCGAGGAGGAAGACCCCTGCCTTCACCATGGTGGCCGAATGCAGGTAGGCGCTGACCGGGGTCGGCGCGGCCATCGCGTTCGGCAGCCAGACATGGAAGGGAAACTGCGCGGACTTGGTGAAGGCGCCGAGCAGCACCAGCACCAGCGCCACCGGGTAGAGCGGATCGGCGCGGATCGCGTTGCCCGCTGCCAGCACGGCGGAGAGCTCGTAGCTGCCGGCGATGCGGCCGAGCAGCAGCACGCCGGCGAGCAGCGCAAGACCGCCGCCGCCGGTGATCGCCAGCGCCAGCCGCGCCGCGATCCGCGCCTCCACCTCGCCGTGCTTGTAGGCGATGAGCAGGAAGGAGGTGATGCTGGTGATCTCCCAGAACACCACCATCAGCAGCAGGTTCTCGCTCAGCACCACGCCGAGCATGCCGCCGGCGAAGGCGAGCAGGATGCCGAAGAGCCGCGCCAGCCCGTCCTTCTCCGGCATGTAGTAGGCTGCGTAGAGGATCACGAGCTGCCCGATGCCGAGGATCAGCAGGGCGAACAGCAGCCCGAGCCCGTCGAGGCGGAAGGCGAGGTCGAGCCCCCAGTCCGGCAGCCAGGCGATGCGGTGCAGCGCGACCTCGCCGCGCAGCGCATCCGGCGCAAGGGGCGCGAGCAGCAGCGCCGGCACGGCGAGGGTCGCGGCGGCCAGCCAGGCCGTCGCGGCGCGCCCGATGCGCGGCCCGGCCAGGCCGACCAGCACCGAGCCGAGGAAGAGCGCGAGGACCGCCAGGGGCAGGACAGCCGGTCCGCCCATCAGCGTCGCGCCCCGCCGGCGACGCCGGCCCGCCCTGCGGCTGGCAGCGCACGGCCCGTCCAGCCAAGCCCTGGCAACGCCATCTCGCGCCCTCTCTCGCAGCGGTCCGGCGGAGGCCCCAAGGGACGCCCGCCGGCGCCGATCGATCAACGCCAGGACGAGCCGGCTGATCCCTGCGCCAGCGGCGAGGCAATCGACCAGAGCGCCCGTGGCGCGACAGTGGAGACGGCGCATCCCGGCGCGCCCACATGCCCGGAAATATAAGCCGCGCGTCTCGATTCAAGACTTGGCCGGGCGCCGTTGCCCCAGGGCGGCGCACCCCAGCCGTCGCCGCTCGGCTCAGCGCCCGAGCAGCGTCCCGGCCAGGCGGGGTAGCCGCGCCGGCGTGTCCTCCTCCGGGCCACGCAGTGCGCGCGCCAGCGGCGGCAGCGCAACCAGCACGAAGGCCAGCCCGCCGGGCACCCACATCAGCAGGCCGCCGAGCTGCTGGTCCTCCAGCGCCGTGAGGCCCCAGGGCATCGTCGTGGCGGCATGCACGGCAAAGAGCGGCCGTGGCGAGAAGGTCAACAGCGCGCCCAGCGCGCCGGTCTGCGCCGCGGTCACGAAGCCGGCGAGGATCGCGACATCCGGCCGCGCCGCCGCGCCGCGCAGCAGCCCCTGCCAGACCCAGGTCGCGCTCGCCACCAGGCTCCCCTGCATCGCCCAGTACGCGAGGTCGGAGCGGAAGGTCAGCGCATAGGGGCCCGGCAGGTGCCAGGCCCAGAGCACCAGGGCGAACACCCCGACGGCGGCCGCGAGCCCTGCCGGCCCCGTGCCGCGCCGCAGCCGCGCGAGGCCGAGCGCCAGCAGCGGCGCCGCCAGCAGCACCAGCAGCAGGTGCTGCGTCACCCGCGCCGAGAACAGCGCGACCGAGAGGCCACAGAGCGGCGAGAGCACCGCCAGGGCCAGCACCGCCCAGCCGCCGAGCAGGGCGGGGCGCGTCGCGGCGCGCGGCCAGGCCAGCAGCAGCAGGCCGAGCAGCGCCGCCATCAGCCAGGGGTCGAGGTTCCAGGCCAGCCCCGCGGCGGGGGTGGGCGGGGTGCCGCAATAGGGGATCGTCTCCATGGTCGCGGCTGCCATGCCTCGCGCTCCTGCCGGGTGCATGGGCCGCGAACGCGCGGCGGCGGCGGCGGTGCCAGGGCGCGCACCGCTGCCTCTGGCCAGCGCCCCTGGGGCCGCGCAGCGCCGGCGCTTCCCGCGACTCTGCCGCCTCGCCTAGGCTCCGCCCCATGGCGCCGCATTTCAGGCTGGAGCGGGAGGCGGGGGCGGGGGCCCGGGTCGCCGGCGTGGACGAGGCCGGGCGCGGCCCGCTCGCCGGCCCGGTCATGGCCGCGGCGGTGGTCTTTCCCGCCGGCGTGCCGCGCGGCCTCGGCGAGTTGCTCGACGACAGCAAGGCGCTGAGCCCGGCGGCGCGGGAGGCCGCCTTCGCCGCCCTCCAGGCAGCGGCGGCGCAGGGCCGGGCGGAGATCGCGCTGGCCGCCGCCTCGGCCGCCGAGATCGGGCGGCTCAACATCCTGCGCGCCACGCATCTCGCCATGGCGCGGGCGGTGGCGCGCCTGCCGCGGGTGCCGAGCCTCGCCCTCGTGGACGGCAACCAGCCGCCGGCGCTGCCGTGCCCCGTGCGCTGCGTGGTCGGCGGCGATGCGCTCAGCCTCTCGATCGCCGCGGCCTCGATCGTGGCGAAGGTGGTGCGGGACCGGGCGATGGCGCGGCTCGACGCGCGCTGGCCGGCCTATGGCTTCGCCAGCCATGCCGGCTACGCCACGGCGCGGCACCGCGCGGCGCTGGCGTTGCATGGCCCCTGCCCGCACCACCGCCGCGGCTTCGCGCCGGTGGACCAGGGGCTGCTCGCGCTCGGCTGGAGCCGGCGCGCGACCGACACGGCGCCCACGATCGGTTGACGCCGCGGACAGGCACGGCGCCCACGATCCGTTGACGCCGCGGACAGGCACGGCGCCCGCGATCGGTTGACGCCGCGGACCGGCACGGCGATTCTGGCCGAAGGAAAGGACGGCCTGGCGGGACGCCCCGGGCCTGCAGGGGGCACAGCGTGGGCACCGGGCTCGAACTGCCCCTCGACCAGGTGCTGGTCGGGGATTGCGTGGCGCTGTTGCGCCGGCTGCCGCCGGCCTCCGTCCACGCGATCTTCGCCGATCCCCCCTACAACCTGCAACTGAAGGGCGACCTGCGCCGCCCCGATGATTCCCTGGTGGACGGCGTGGACGAGGCCTGGGACCGCTTCGAGGACCTGGCCGCCTACGACGCCTTCACCCGGGACTGGCTGGCCGAGGCGCGGCGGGTGCTGCGCAAGGACGGCACGCTCTGGGTGATCGGCAGCTACCACAACGTCTTCCGCCTCGGCACGGCGCTGCAGGATCTCGGCTTCTGGATCCTCAACGACGTCATCTGGCGCAAGGCCAACCCGATGCCGAATTTCCGCGGCCGGCGCTTCACCAACGCGCACGAGACGCTGATCTGGGCGGCACGCGGGCCGGACAGCCGCTACCGCTTCAACTACGCGGCGATGAAGTCGCTGAACGAGGACCTGCAGATGCGGTCCGACTGGTTCATCCCGCTCTGCACCGGCGCGGAGCGGCTGCGCGACGCCAAGGGCGCCAAGCTGCACCCGACGCAGAAGCCCGAGGCGCTGCTGCACCGCGTGATCCTGAGCTGCACCGCGCCGGGCGACGTTGTGCTGGACCCCTTCCTCGGCACCGGGACGACGGCGGCGGTGGCGCGTCGCCTCGGCCGCCGCTTCATCGGGCTGGAGCGGGACGAGGCCTATGCCAATGCCGCCCAGGCGCGCATCGACGCCGTGGTGCCGCTCGAGGAGGCGGCGCTCGCCACCACGCCGGCCAAGCGGGAGCAGCCCAGGCTGCCCTTCGGCGCGCTGGTGGAGCGCGGCCTCGTTCCGGCGGGCACGGTGCTGACCGACCGGCAGCGGCGCTGGCGGGCGACGGTCGCGCCGGATGGCTCGCTGCGCTGCGGCCGGGCGCAGGGCTCGATCCACCAGGTCGGCGCCGCGGTGCAGGAGGCGCCGGCCTGCAACGGCTGGGCCTTCTGGCATGTCGAGGGACCGGGCGGGCGGCTACGCCTGCTGGACGAGCTGCGCACCGAGGTGCTGGGGCGCGGCTGAGCGTGGCCGCAAGGACGCCCGCCGCGTCCGGGCGCTCCTTGTCCCCTTTCGGTCGACCAAAGGGCGCCGGGCCCGGCAGGCCTGCGCCTCAGAGGTAGCGCCCGCGCTCCAGGATCTCGAGCGTGTAGTCGCGGTAGCTCATCCCAAGCGCCTCCGCCCGCTCGAGGCGGCGCAGCGCGATCTCCCGCGGCGGCGTCTTCCAGGCCTTGCGATGGGCGCGGCGCCAGCAATAGCCGCGCCAGGCGGCGCCGGGATCCTCCTCGAGCGGCGGCCCGCCATTGTCGCCGATGCCGCGCGTCCTCGCCTCGACCATGTGCCGTCCCCTCTGGGGTTTGCCCTCGGCCTAGACCACGATCCGCGAGGGCTGAATCGCGGATCGTGGTCCAGCTCGTCGTTTCGTCGCGTGATTCACGCCTGCGGGCGTTACGCCCTTCGGCGATCACGCTCTAGCAAGTGCCGGGCCGGGCGGCGCGGCGCCCGGTGCCAGGGCGGCGCGGCGAATGCCCCCGCATGCAGTACCGGCCCGCATCGCACACGATTT
>CAYNYQ010000008.1:0-37042 GCA_964401305.1 uncultured Acetobacteraceae bacterium
CCAGCTCCGCCTCGGCCGCGCCGGCCGCGCGCAGGATTCCGGCGGCCCGCCGGCCGCGCAGGGCGGCGGCCAGCGCGCGCGGGCCCGCGAGCAACGCGGTCTCCACCGGGTCGAGCCAGTGGCCCTTCGGATCGCGCCGCTCCGGGTAGGGGTCGAGCGCCGGGGGCGACCAGGCCAGCGTCGCCGACATGGCTCAGCCCCCGGCGTGCAGGCGCCGCGTCAGTGCACCGCCGCGCTGCTGGCCGGCGGCTCGGGCGCCGGCTCGGCCGCGGGGTCGGCGGCAGGGGCGGCGGCGGACGCGGGCGCCGGGTCGGGACGGAAGCGCTCCAGCATGTCCTGGAAATGCCGCAGCGAGGCGAGGTGGAGGAAGCTGCACTCCAGCTCGTCCTTCGAGAGCATGTCAGCCACGACATCGGCCGGCAGCGCCTTCAGCCGGGCGCGGTCGATCACCATGAAGCCGGCGAGGGAGCGCTGCTCGCCGGTGTTCAGCGTGAACTGCGCCTGCATGGGCTGCAGCAGGTTCAGCTCCTGCAGGCGCCGGCAATAGGCCTGGGTGCGGATGAAGCGGCCCTGGTACTCCTGCAGGAAGCCCAGGACGGTGCCGAGATACTGGGTCTGCGTGCCGTCGGCGTCGAACAGCCGCTCCCCCCGCCCGGCCTGGTTGCAGCCGGAGAAGGTCTCGTCGATGTGGAGGGTGAAGGTCTTGCCCTCGGCGTCCTGCGAGAAGACGAAGGGGTAGCGCCGCACGAAGGCCGGGATGTACTTGCCGAGCCACTTGCCGTCCGGGCCGACGAAGAGGTTCTCGTTCTCCCGCACGCCGAGGATGACGGCGGGCAGCACGGCGTCGCCGCTGCCGGCGAAGACGATCGGGTATTCCGCCGCCGCCTGGGCGAACTCGATGGCGGTGACGGGGACGGAGTTCACCTCCGCGGCGAAGCCGTAGCTCTCGCCGGTCTTCACCGACCAGTCCCGGTGCCGCTGCGCGTTCACCGGCACGGCGGTCCGATAGAAAAGCTGCTGGGTCGCCACGACTGCGATACTCCCTGGATGGAACGGCCGATCAGATGCCGAAGTGCTTGAGGAATACCTGACGCAGCGCCCGATAGAAACGGTGCGCGATGGGCTCCGCCCCATGGGCGAAGCGGACATGCACCCGCTCGCCGAAGCGGGTCGTCCCGGCCAGCGCGACCGGCAGGGCGAGGTCGAGCTGCAGGAACCGCCCGAGGGTCCGCCGCCGCTCCGGGTCGGTCGGGTCGAGGGAGATCCAGCCGCCGCCCTGGGTGCTCAACGCCGGGCTCGGGATGCTGTCCTGCAGCCCGGGCTCGATGCGCTCGATCCGGGCCGGCACCACCAGCCCGGGGCGGCTGGCGCTGCGCAGGGCGACGTCGCTGGTCCGCCGCAGCACGAGGTCCGCCTCGTTCTCCGGCACCACCACGCGGATCACCGGATCCTCGCCGCGGACGACGTAGCCGATCAGGTCGCCCTTGCGGACGAAGCGGCCGGCCAGGTCATCGGGCCGGTGCAGGCTGAGCCGCCCCGCCGAAGGGCTGCGCACCGTCAGCTGGGCCAGCCGCTCCTCGGCCAGGGCGAGGTCGGCGCGGGCGAGGTTCAGCTCCTCGAGCGTGATGCGCGCCCGCACCGGGTCCGAGAGGTCGCGCATCCCGTGGTGCAGCTCGAGCTCCGCCACGCGCGCGGCCAGCACCCGCGCCCGGCCCGCCAGCACCGGATCCTCCAGCGCCAGGATCGGCGCCCCGGCCGCCAGCTCGGCGTTCGGCGCGGCGTGCAGCGCGGCCACCATGCCGTCCGCCCCGGCATGCACGGCGGCGTCGCCGCGCACCCAGACCACGCCCTCCGCCAGGGTCGCATGCGGCAGCGGCACCAGGAAGAGCCCGCCGGCCAGCACCGCCAGCGCGCCGCCGGTCACCGCGAAGGCGCGGCCGCGGGTGCGGCGCAGCACCGGGCTCGCCAGCAGGAAGCGCAGATGCTTGGCCAGCGGCACGCCCACCATCAGCACCAGCGACCAGATCGCGATCAGGATGCCGAGGACGAAGAACTGCGTCCCCACCAGCAGCGCGATCGCCACCGCCACCAGCATCCGGTACAGGAAGGAGGCGACGGCATAGCCCAGCAGCCAGGGCGCCTCCCCCGGCGCGGTGACCGGGTTGGTGGCGCCGGTCACGCCGAAGCCATGGCGCTGGATCAGGTAGCCGACATAGGCGTTGGCGCGCTGGCCGAGATTGGGAATCTCCAGCAGGTCCGACAGCACGTAGTAGCCGTCGAAGCGCAGCAGCGGGTTGCCGTTGAACACCAGCGTCGAGATGCCGCCGATCAGCATGACGTTGAAGGCGAAGGCGCGGACCAGGCCGGATTCCGCCTCCACCCAGACGATCAGCGCCACCGCCGCCAGGAACAGCTCCACCAGGATGCCGGCGCCGCCGACCAGGGCGCGCCGCCACTTCTCGGCGAAGGCCACGCTGTCGGAGGCATCCACATAGGGCACCGGCATGAAGACCAGGAACATCACGCCGATCTCGTGCACCTCCCCGCCCCAGCGCTTCACCGCGCAGGCGTGGCCGAGCTCGTGCAGCGCCTTCACGAAGGGATAGGCGAGGACGATCAGCAGGATGTTCTCGGCGGCAAGCACATTGTCGGCGACGTTGCCGGCCAGCGCCTGCCAGTGCGCGCCGGCGAGCAGCCCGGCATAGAGCAGCAGGGCGAGGAAGGCCGCCGCGCCGAACCAGGAGAAGATCAGCCGGCCCAGCGGCGCCGTGGCGTTGAGGACCTCGTCCGGGTCGAGCAGCGGGATGCGCAGCGCCAGCGGGTTCATCAGGCTGCCCATCAGCCGGCGCCGGCGCTGCTCGCGCCCGCGCTCGGCCATCTCGGCCACGTCGGGGGGCACGTCGCCGAACAGCACATCCGCCGCGTGCAGCTGGCCGAGCAGGCGGAGCACGTCGTCCTGCGTCAGCGCGTCGTCGCCGAGCCGCTGCGAGGCGATGGTCCAGACCTGCTCCATCGTCCGCTGCCCGTCGAGCAGGCTGACGACCAGGTAGGCCTCGGGCGAGAAGCGGTGGAAGCGGCCGGAGGTACGGTCCTGCAGCACGTACCAGACCTGGCCGCGGAACAGCGTTCGGTGGAAGCGCACATGCGCCCGCAGGCGCGGCTTCAGCGCCTCGATGCGGTACCAGGAGGGGCTGAGGAAGGATTTCTCCACCGCGCGCGCCTCAGGGCGTCCAGCGCCAGGCGGCGAGGCGCAGCCAGTCGACCAGCCGCCGCGTCCAGATGCGGATCAGCAGCCGCTCGCCAACCGCGGTGCGGCCGACGCCGACCATGCTGGGACGCAGCCGCTCCGCATCGCCCTCCAGCGCCGCCTCGACGCGGAAGAAATTGCGTCCCTGGTTCTGCTCGGCGATCGGGGTGATGCGCTCGACACGGTAGGCGAAGCGCGCATCGGGCAGCGAGGCCAGCACCAGCGTGCCCTGCTGCCCTGCGGCGATGTCGCCGATATCGGCCTCGTCCACCTCCAGGATCACGCGATAGGCGTCGAGGGGCGCGATCTGGAACAGCTCCTCCCCCCGCTCCACCGCGGCGCCGATGCGCTGGCTGAGGTTGCCGCGCACCACCACGCCGGCGAAGGGCGCGGTGATGCGGGTGCGCGCGAGCTGCTCCTCCACCAGCGCGAGCTGCGCCTCGGCCTGCTCGATCTGGCTGCGGGTGATGTTGGCCTCGGCGCGCTGGCGGGCGGCCAAAGCGCGGTCGTATTCCGTGGCGCGCTGCTGGCGCTGGGTGACCAGGCGCAGGCGCTCGAGCCGCAGGTCCTGGTCGTCGAGCCTGGCCAGCAGCTGGCCCTCCTCCACCACCTCGCCGGCGCGGGCGTGCTCGGCGGCGAGGTAGCCGGGGAAGGGCGCGACCAAGCTGCGCTGGATGCGCCCCTCGATCGCGGCCGGCGAGGTGATGGCATACTCGCCCCGCGCCGTGGCGAAGACCGCCACCAGCGCGACGGCGGCGATGGTCGCCAGCTTGCGGCCGAAATGGCCGGGCCCCAGCAGGCGCTTGAGCTGGGTCGTCGCGCTGTCGGCGATCTTCACCGGCAGCCAGCGGTCGTTCAGCCGCTTCTCCGCCAGCACCGGCCCGACGATGGTGGCGACGGCATCGACCAGCTCCACCGTCGCCGGCTCGAAGGGCCTGCCCTGCGGCCGTTCCAGCGTGATGGCGCCGATCGCCGCGCCGTCGTGGCGCAGCGGCACCGTCAGCAGCCCGCCGGCGCGATGCGCCCCGGCGAGATCCTCATGCGCGCGGGTGACGCGGTATTCCCACTCGGGCCGCGGCGGGAAGACGATGATGCTGCCCTGGTCCACCGCCTCGTCCATCGCCGTGCCGACATCGCGCACCAGGCTCATCCGGTCGGCGAAGGCGGCGGCGTTGGAGATGGCGAGCACGCGGCAGCGCCCGCTGCGGCGGAAGCCGATGCTGACCGGGTCGCAGCCGAAGCGCCGCGCCAGCTCGGAGGCCAGCGCGGTCGCTGCCTCTTTCGCCCCGGCATGCTCCAGCACGGCGCCGAGCAGGTCGAAGGCGGCGGTGGTGCGGGCGCGCTGCGCCGCATCGCCCTCCATCTGCTCGCGCCGCAGCAGCGCCTCGATCCAGCCGATGCCCCATTGCAGCTGGCGCATCGCCGCGGCGGCGGCGAGCGGACCGGTGAGGGCGATGGCGCAGACGCCGCAGAGCCGCCCCTCCAGCGTGACGGGCGCGGCGAGATGGCGCTCCGCCGCAGGCCCGTCCGATCCCAGCGCCACGCCCTGGCGCTGGCGCAGCGCCTGCTCGGCCGCGGCGGAGAGGCCGGGCGGGACGGGCTGGCCCTCGGGCCAGCTGGCGGCGGGGAGGAAGGGACCGACATCCGGCTCGCCGAGGACGAGCACGCCCGCCGTCGCGCCCTCGATGAAGCGGAGCTGCAGCGGCAGCCAGGCCGCCGCGAAGGCCTCCGGCGAAGCGGCGGTGCGGAAGCGCTGCCACAGCGCCTGGTCGAGCCAGGCAGGGCCGCTCGGCGCCGCGGGCGCCTCCGCCAGCCTGCCGAGACCGCCGCTCATCGCCGCCGCCGCGTCACCCGGACCGGCCCTCCGCAGGGCAGCGCGGCATCAGAGCCCGAGCATGGCGCGCGCGGCACCACGCCAGCCGCGCGACCAGTCGACGCCGCCCGCGGCCGGCGGGGCGGGCGCCGCCGCGGGCTGCGCCGGCACCTCGAAGACCGCGTTGCGGTCGAGCCAGGCGCGGGTCGCCGGATCGACGAAGCCGCCCAGCCCCTCGTGGAAGATGCGCGGGGCGCTCAGCGCCAGCGGCTCGGCCACCGTAACGCCGCCCTCCGGCAGCAGCCGTCGGCCGACATCCAGCGCCTCCGCCATGACGCCCTCCGCCGCGTGCTCGAGGCCGAGCACGTGGCCCAGATCGTGCACCATGGCGGTCAGCAGGTCCATGCGGCCCGCGGCCTCGGCCGAGACCGCCACCAGCCCGCCCTGCGGCGCCGCGACGAACTCCTCGTTGCGCCGCGGCGTGCGGTCGATGAACCAGCCAAGCGCCGCCGCATCGCGGTCGAGGACGATGCGGCTGCCGTCGGCCTCGAGGCCGAGCATGGCGCCGGGCAGGTCGGCGACCGTGACGGTCACCGCGCGCAGCGCCTTGAGCTCGGCGCGGTCCACCTCCCCGCTGCGGGCCCAGAGGCCGCGCGCGGCGCGCAGCATCGCCTCGGCATCGGCCTGGGTCAGGGCGGGTGCGGTGGCGCCGGCCGGCGCGGGCGCGGCGGCGACCAGCGGGCTGGTGTTGTCCTGGATGATGGTCTCGCCGACCTGGCCGCCGCCGCTGATCGAATCGTCGCCGGGGCCGCCGACGATGGTGTCGACACCGACGCCGCCGAGGATGGTGTCGCGCAGGCCATTCGAGGTCGCCGCAGAGGCGAAGGAGAGCACGCTGCCCGTGGTCTGGATCTTCTGCAGCTGCGCGTGCGGCAGGTTCGGGTCGCGCACGTCCTGCGTGATGGTGCCGAGATCGCCGAAGATGATGTCGGCGGTGGTGGCGCTGCTGCCTGCCGCCGCGCCGGCGCCCTCGCCTTCCAGCGAGTCGCTGCCGGCGGTGAGCAGGTCGCGCTCGGCCGAGGGCTGCGGCTTGAGGGTCGTGCCGTTGATGAGCTGGAAGCCGGTCAGGTAGTGGTAGAGCGGCGTGAAGACGAGGCCGATCGTCGGCTCCGAGCTGCGATTGACGGCGGTGAGCACCAGCGTGCGCGACTGGAAGAAGACGTTCGCGCCGTTGTCGCCGTAGATGTGGTCGTTGCCACGCTGGCCGAGGATGACGTCGTTGCCCGACCCGCCGGCGAGATGGTCGCCGGCCTGGCTGCCGAAGATGGTGTCGTTGCCGACGCCGCCATAGGCGGTGAGGCCAACGGTCGGCAGGCTGCCGACCGGCGTGGCGGCGAAGAGCGGGCGCGCGTCGATCACGTCGTTGCCGCCGGTGCGATAGCCGTTGGCGAGCGGCATGATCCAGTTGGCTTCCTCCTTCGACGCGGCCGGCAGCAGCGGGAAGGGATCGAAGGGCCGGGCGCCGAAATCATAGCCCCGGATGTCCTGCGCGAACCCGCCGTACCAGACGCCGTCCTGCGAGGTGTCGCCGTAGATCACCAGCGGCGAGGCCGGCCCGCCGCCCTCGGTGACGACGAAGCGGTCGCCGCCGACCTGTGTGACCACCGCCGCCCCGGGGATGCTGTTGACGACGGACAGCGTGCGCGGCCCGCTGCTGGCGGTGAAGTTCGCCCCGCTGAGCACCAGCGTTGAGCCGGCGCCCCAGCCGGCGAAGGCGCCCGCCGGCGCAAGCCCGGCTGTCGCATTGCCGATGGACAGGATCGTCCGTGTCCCGCCGTTGTCGCCGTTGAGCTGCACGGTCTGGCCGACCGCGAAGCCCTCGTTGGCCCAGCCGAGGCCGTCGAGCCGGGTCAGGCGCGTCGTGCCCGCCTCGGTCGCCATGTCGCCCACGGTCCGCAGCACCTGGTTCCCGCCGCCGTGCAGCATGGTGAGCCCGCCATGCGGGCCATCGACCCAGAAGCGGAAGCTGGTCGGCGTCGCCAGGTTGAGGTTGACGCCGATCAGCGTCATCTGCAGGCCGTCAGCCGAGATCTCGCCGACCCGCAGGCGGAAGACGCCGGCAAGCTGCTGCGTCTGCGAGTTCACCACATCGAGGCCGACGAGCTGGCCCGACCGGAAACCGTCCGCGATCCAGCTTCCGGCGGTGCGTGAGACGATGGCGCCTGTGGTGGTGGTTACGGCGGTGATGGCGACGACCGCGTTGGGCGCGGGCGGATCGGTGGCGATGACGCGCTGCGGCCCAACGAGCGACGGCAGCGACGGGCCGCCGAGGACGAGGACGCTGTTGTCGTTCGGATCGGCGGTCGCGTCCTTGATGTCGAGCACGGTCCAGCTGCCGGCCTGGCCGGCGATGGTGACGGTCTGGCCAGGCAGGAAGCCGGCGGCCAGCCAGTCGATGCCGTCCTGCTGCAGCGAGCCGCCACTCGAGTCCGACGCGACGATGACGTCTCCCACCACCTCGACGGTCGCGACCGCGTTCACCGTGCCGCGGACGTCGATCAGGTCGTCGCCCTGGCCGAGCAGCAGGTTCACCACGTCGACCGTGCTGTCCGTCTCGCTGATGGCGAAGCGGTCCGGACCGAAGAGGATGCGGCCGAAGTCGATGCTGCCCTTGAAGACGCCGGGTTCGCCGAAGATCGCGCCGGCATCGCCGAAGTCGAGGCTTTCAACCGCACCGAAGCCGCTGAGTCGCGTCGTGGTCAGCCCGCCGGAGAGATTCTGCTGGCTGCCGTCGTTGAACACGTTCAGTACGTCGATCTGCCGCGATTCCGCCGGCTGGGCGGGCACCGTCACGCGCGCGCTGTCGGCCTCGCCCGGCAGCTTCAGCGACGCCGGCAGCGGCCGGCCCGCGACCGCCACGCCGCCTTCGACCTGCAGCGGCCCGCGGATGGCCGCGAAGAGGTGCTCTCCGGCCGGGGCGACCTTCACGCCCTCGCGCGGCGGCGGCAGGGTGAAGTTCGGATCGGCCCGCAGCGTGACGAGATAGGGCGTGAAGTAGTTGTTCTGCGTGAACAGCACCGATGCCGCGATGCGCTGGATCGTCAGGCTCACCGGCCCCTTGAAGCTCGGCGGCACGACCCCTTCGGCGGTCAGGGTCAGGACGTCGTCGCGCGTCGCATTCGAGCCGCTGATCAGGGCGATCTTGAAGTCGCCCGAGACGCCCTGCGCGTCGGCGATGCGGACGCGCTGGCCCTCGAGGAAGCCATCGGCGAGCCAGCTGCCGCCGTCGGTGCGGGCAAAGGTGCGCGCTCCGGCATCCGCGTTGACCGTGCCAGTGTAGGAGCCGTCGCGCGTCACCTCGAAGAGGGTGGCAGAGGCGATGTTGCCGCTCAGGCCGGGCGCCGTCGCCAGGGTGATCTGCGTCGCACCGACGCTGCTGATGACGAAGGAGCCGATCACGCCCGAGATGCCGAGCAGCTCGCCGGCGCGGAAGCCCTCCTCGACGAAGCTGCCCGCGACGCCCGCCCCGCGAGTGATCGTGGCGCCGGAGACGCTGATCGCGCCGACATAGGATTCGGAGAACCGGAGCTCCCCGACGACGCCGAGCGTCACCGGGCTTCCGTTGACGGCGACGACGTCAGCGAGCCCATCCGTAAGCAGGTCGACGTTCAGCGACCGCGACGGCGGGGCGGTGAGGCGGATGCTGTAGGTATCGTTCGTGCTCTCGTCCGCCTGCGTCGTCAGGTCGTCCCTGATGAGCAGCGTGGCACCGTCGGTCTCGGTGACCAGCACGCCGCCCATCTCGTTGTCGAGCACCCGAACGTCGAGCGTCGCCACCGGCGCGCGCAGGTTCGGGAAGAGGTAGTTCGGGTCGGTCGTGGCGGCGTTGCGGACGAAGCTGATGGCGGCGGTGAAGGCATCCTCCTTCGCCGCATCGTCCCGCGCCTCGATCCCGAGGATGAGCGGCTGATCCCAGTTGGCGCTGGTGAGGGAGATGCGCCACTGGCCATTGACCAGGGTCAGCCGCGGATCGCCGAGCGGATTGGACAGCGTGATCTGCTGGGCGAGGGGGGCCGGAACGACCACGTCGAAGACGACGGTGGTCCCCTGGGCCGGCGGCGCCCCAAGGCGGACGACCACCTGGTCGGTGACGCCGATGCCCGCCGCGCCTTCCAACACCTGGGTGACCCCGTCCTCCTCGAAAGCGTTGAGCTGGGACACATAGCTGCCGGCGCGGATCGGTACGACGGTGACGCCCGGCGTGTCGTTGTCGCGCACCGTCACCTCGACGTCGCGCACGGGGACGCGATTGTAGAGCGCCGTGGTCGAGATGACGCTGTGCTGGATCACGACCGTCCTGTCGCCCTCCGCCCGACCGTCATCCGGGGCGAAGACGTAGACCGCCTGCCCCTTCGCCCAGTTCGTCTGGTCGAAGCGCAGCACCAGGGCGCGCTCGGGGATCAGCGTCGTGACGCCGTTGATGACGACGCTGCGCTGGAAGTTCGAGGCACCCAGCGGCTCGTCGAAATCGCTGCTGAGCCAGATGCTGTCGCCGGGTCCGTTCGGCAACGGAGCGGGATTGGCCACGCTGTTGGACGCTTCCTCCTGCGAGGAGCGCGCCGCGGAGATGACGACGTACACAACCTCGGTGTCGTTCAGCTCGCGGGCGAGCCGCACCACGTAGCTGTCGGTCGATGCCGGCCCGCCGCGCAGCGTGAAATCGCCGCCTTCCCACACCGCGGTCGCGCCGTCGGTCTCGAAGATCGCAACGATACCCTCGCTGCTGCTCGCCACGTTGTAGTCGAAGCCGGGCGCTGCAACGTTGCTGTAGACGGTGTCCGCGGTCGAAAGGCCGAAATCGACGGCACCAGGCAGTCCTTCGAGCTCCCGCGTCACGACGTCGCCGGTGATGTCACCCGTGGTGTTGATGACGTCGGAACCGAGGCCGCCGATCACGCGATAGCCGACGTTCGCGGCGGTCGACTGCACGAAGAAGGTGTCGTCGCCCTCCATGGCGTCGACCTCGACCACCTCGACCATGCCGTAGCGCACGGCGAGGCCGGCGCCGAAGATGCCCTCCTCGGTAAGGACGAGGTCGTCCGCATACTCGGTCCCGATGACAACGAGCTTGTCGAAGCTCGTCCCGCCATCGATCGAGACGGGCGCGTTGACCGTGTAGTCGACCTCGTCGTCGGCCCCGCCGACGCGTGTGGTCTCGTTCACCTCCTGGCCGATCTGCGGGAGGTGGTCCGTCGCGTCGATGGAGACGCTGCCCAGGTTGATACGTTGCACCAGCGCCTCGGCGAAGGCGCGCACCGTGATCAGGTCGTTGCCGTCGTCGCCCTCGATCCGCAGGGCCGCCCGGTTGGACTGGACCGTGATCTCGTCATCGCCGGTGCCGCCATGCACGAGCATCGGCGCGCCGTTGCCGGGGCTGAGCCAGGCGCGCGTCGTACCGAGTTGCTGCGGGAAGGCGTCGCCCGGCAGCAGCAGCCCGAAAACCGTGTCCCGCTGGAGGCCGAAGAGCTGGCCTACCGTCACGGCATCGTTGCCCGCCCCGCCCTCGAGCGTGAAGGCGGCACGCGTGTCATCGACGAAGAACGCATCGTTGCCGCCGCGACCCTCGACCGTCACGCGGTCGGTGATGCCGCGGTCGTAGTAGATGCGCAACACCTCCGCCGCGGGCTCGTTGCCCGTCGTGGTGTCGAGGTAGGGACCGATCGCCCCGTGCAGCAGGGCGACATAGCCAGGCCGGTCCGCCGTCTCGCCTGGGATGCTGCCGGCACCGCGCATGAGGAAGATGTCGTCGCCGGCATAGGGTTGGCCCGTATTCGGATCGATGCCGTCAGCGCCGGTGCTGTCGCGGCCGTAGATGAACAGCGCGTTGCCCTCGTCGCCGGTGCCCCCCTGGTCGAGCACGTTGATAATCGCGTTGCGTTCGTCCGCACCGTTGCTGCCCAGGGTGAAGATCTCGTAGGTATCGGCGCCTGCCTGCCCGTGCAGCGTCAGCGTGTGCCGTGCTTCCTCTGCGCCCAGCGCCGCCAGCGCGACGAACTGCGGCACGCTGGTGACCGTCGCCGTGTCCTGCAGGTAGAAGACACGGATACGGTCATCCTCGGCGCCGGTCTCCACCCGAGTTGGCGAGCCGAGGAAAATGTAGCCGGCGGAACCCTGGGCGGTGGCGCCCGCGGACCCACCGGCATCGCCGAAGTTGATGGTGTCGGAGTCGCGGCCGCCGAAGATCTGCGTCGCGTGCTGCGGTGCAGTCAGCGTCGGCACCGCGATGCCGAGCGGAGCGTTCCCCGAAAGGCTGCCGGGTACCGTGAGCGTGGCTCCGGCGATGACTCGCCCGCGCAGATCCATAACCGTGCCGAAGCCCGGATCGACAGCGCTGGGATCGCCGGTGATGACGATATCCTCTGCGGCGATGATCTCGCTCGCCTCATGCAGCGCGACGTTGTCGCCGACCAGCAGCGTGACGGCGCCGCGCTCGGCAAGGATGACACCGCGCGCGACGACACGGTCGGCGTCGGGCTGGCTGCCGGGCGCCGTGCTGTTGTTCTCCGCAAAGCGGGCGCTGCCCTGCCGCACCAGGTAGAAATCCTCGGCTTGCGCGGCGGAGTCGGTGACCGTCAAGCGGATATCGCCAAAGTAGGAATGCGCCATCAGCAGCCGAAGATAGCCTGCCGTCTCGGTGACGTTGATGTCGGCCCCAGCCTCGAGCGCGACGTCGGTGCCGACGGTGCCCAGGGGCACAAGCGCCACGCCGGAGGAGCTGTTGATGTCGAGCGCGTCATTGGCCGTGCCGATGGAGGAGGTCCGGCCATTCGCATCAAGATCGACGCTGCGGCCGATCACGTCCGCGGCGACGTCGGCATCCGCGTCGAGGATCGAGCCGTTCACCGTGCGCAGCGACACGTTGGCCGCGGCGTTCACCAGGCCTACGCGCATGTCGCCGGTGAGCTCGCTGACGAAAATGCCAGTCTTCGTCGCGGCGGCCGTGTCGGCGGCATTGAGCTTGCCGGTGCCGTTCTCGGCGCGGTCGGCGTTCACCTCGACGAAGTCGTCCGCCGTACCGACGCCGCCGACGAGCGGAAGGACCGTCTCCGCATTGGCCACGCCGGAGGTCAGGCTGACGATCCGCCCCGTCACGTCGATCGAGGCGAGCCCATCGCCGTCGAGGATCCTGCGGCCGGATCGGAGCGACACGTCGGAGGCGGTCGAGTGGACATGCCCGATCAGCATGTCGCCCGTCAACTCGGTCGCCTCGATCGAGCCATCGGTGGTGAGATAGATCAACGGGGTGCCATCGGCTGGCGGGGGCACCGCCAGGCCGGAGTCGAGGTCCACCAGGGATGCCGCGACGTCGGTGAAGACGATCAGGTTCACGACGCGGTCCGGCACGTCCGCGACCACTCCATAGGTCGCCGCCGTCACGCCGGTCAGCGCCGTAGTCGCATAGGTCCGCGCCTCGCCAAGGGCCGCCGTTGTCGTCACATGGCCGATGTCTATATCGTCACCCGCGCGCACTTCCTGGAACCGATAGGTGGAGTCGATCTCGCTGGTCGCCGTGCCGAAGGCGCGCAGCATGTTGATCAGGCCGGGGTCGAGCGGGTTGTTGTCGGGGCGCCAGTGCTCCCGGACCGTCAGCTCCTCAAAGGTGGTGCCGAGGTCACGGACGATCACGTCGCCGATCGGGCTCTGGTCGTTGCCGTTCTTGCTGTCGTTGACGACGACGCTGACATCGTCGCCGGCCCGGACGGAGTCGACCGTCTGCTCGAAGGCAGCACCCAGCCCGGCGAGCGAGCGACGGTTGGCGGTGAGGTCCAGCACCGCGTCGCGGCCGGCCTCGACCAGCACGACCGACCTGACGATCACACCGGCCTCGTCTGCGAACTCCACGAGTTCGACCCAGATCGGACGACGGGTCGAGTTGGTGAGCAGGCCGATATTGCCGAGATCGGCGTTCAGTTCGAGGACGTTGGTGCGGATGACCTCCGTCGCGGCGTCGCTGCCGGCGAAGATGTCGCCCCAGAGGTTGTTCACATAGGTCCGGCCGATCGGATTCTCGATGTTCCCGTTGAGCGTGATATCGGGCCCGCTGCCGACGCCAGGTGCCCGCAGGTTCTGGATCTCCACCTGCGTCCTGGGGAAGAGATGCCCGATGTCGAACTCGAAGGTGACACCGCTGTTGCCGCCCTCGGTTGCGGAGAGGCTCGCGCCATCGGCCGGATTGTTCACAGGCCCGGGGACGTTCTCGACATCGATATCGATCCGCGCGGGCAGCGTCTGCACCACGTCAATCAGGTTGACGACCATGTTGCGGGTCGAGTGGTTGGTCAGCCGGACATAGTCCCAGGTGTGCTGGATGATGAACTCGCCGGCATTGCCCCAGATCTGCCCGACGCCGGTGCTCTCGCCGTCGCGGGTGGAGGCTTCCGTGGCGAAGAAGTTCGCGCGCGGCGGGGTGTCGTAGTCGAGGTCAAGGACGGTGATGGTCTCCGCCGCGCCGTAGGTGTAGCCGATGCCGTGCCCCCCGGCGACCTCGACATTCACCTTCTCGACGATCGTGCCATTGGCGTCCACGGTCAGGATCGGGTTCGCCTCCCCGAGCATGATCGTGGTGGCTTCCCAGAAGATCTCGCGGTCGAAATCCGGGTTGCCGCCCTGGACCGTCTCGCCGCCGTCGATCAGCGCGCCGTCTCTCGAGGGCTGGCGGGAGTAGCCGTTGCCCGTGAAGCTGAGCAGCGCATTCACATTCAGCTCGGCGGTCCTGACCACCGCATCCTGCCGCCCGATCACCTTGGCGTTCGTCTGGGCGTCGATCGTTGCATAGGCATCCGTGTCGCCGCCACCGCCGCTCATTTCGGCGCGCGGATCGGCGAGCAGGTTCACCCCGTTATAGGCGGCCGTGATGTCGACCCGCTCCGTTCCGTTCATCTCGGAGCCGGCATCGAGCTGCACCAGCGCATTCCCGCGAATGATCATGTAGCCGCGCGCATCCGAATCGGCGCCGAGCGCGGCAGCGTCGGAGAAGGCATCGGCGCGGCCCCGCAGCTTCTCCACCTCTGCGGTCAGCGCGACGATCCGCCCGAGCAGGTCCGCGGTCGAAAGCAGCCTCACCAGTGTGTCGGCGATGGTCGTGCCGATGCGCACGCCTTCGCTTGTGCTGTCATTCGCGTCCGAATCAGCGCCGAGGCCTGCCGCATCTGCCCTGGCATCAACCTCGCCGTCGATCGCCGTCCGGGCCCGGATGTCCATCACGTCGGCAGCGGTGAGGTCGCCGCTGATCGTGACCTGGTTCTCGTAGTCGAGCCTGTTGCGGGCGCGGGAATCGACGCCGGAGCCGAGGCCGGCCGCGCTCGTCACGGCCACCGCCCTGCCGGTCAGGTCGGCACGCCCGTCGATCGTCAAATCGTCGCGCGCGGTGATGACGGCGCCGTTCTCGACATCCACCATGCTGTTGATGCGCAGGTCGGCGCGCGCGATGGCGTCGCCGACGGAGACGAAGCCGATGCCGCCATTGGTCGCCAGGCCAGCGACGGACCCGCGCGCATCGGTCAGCAGCTCGACGTCATTGGCCGTGATCTGGGCGCCGCTGTTCACGGTGAGGGAGACGGTGACGGTGTTGGTCGCAGTCGAGCGTGCCGCCTTCACGTCAATGAAGCCGCCACCGCCACCCGCGGCCGAGGCGGTGACAGTCCCGTCACCCGTCGGCGCGCCGATCTGGTTCGCCAGCGCATCCGCCGCGAGTTGCGCGGTGCCGGCCTGGATGGCGGGCAGGATATCCAGCGCGAAGCGCTGGCCGCCGCTGCCGAGGCTGGTGAAATCCACGCCTTCCAGGATGAAGACGTGCTGGCCGCCGATGAGACCGCCCGGATTCAATGAAATCGGCGCGCCACCCAGCGTCGTGGCAAGCTGGAAGCCGCCGGCGCCGGCATTCACGACGTAGTAGGTGCGTCCGTCCTGGAGGCCGGGGAGATCCCGCTCCGAGAGCTGCTGCAGGCTGTGCAACGCCGAGGAGGTCCGGTCCGGCACCAGGGCGACGACGGGCTGATCGACCACCTTGAACAACGGATCGCGGTCGATGCGCTTGTTCAGCGTGCCGTTGGTGACCGTGTTCGCCACCGTGAGCGTCAGCGTCGTCGCATTGACACTGGCGATGGTGTAGCTGCCGTTGTTGATGCCGGCACCGCCGACCGTGATCGTCATGCCGGCCGTAAATCCGTCGGCCGCCCAGTTGCGGCCGTCGCCGCGCGTGATCCTGTCGCCGGCCGCATTGGCCAGGAAGGTCATGTCGGCGACAACGCGCGTGGCCTGGTTGACATTCGAGGTCAGCGTCATCGTGCTGCCGCTGACGCTGGCGATGGTGTAGCTGCCGTTGTTGGCCCCGCCGCCTGCGATCGTCAGCGGGTCGTTCGCCTGGAAGCCGGCCGAGGCCCAGCTCAGGCCGTCGAGGCGCGTGATGCGCGTCCCCGTCGCCGTGCGCTCGAAGCGCATGTCGGCCAGAACGGCGTCGTTCCGCTTGAGGGTTACGGCGGTGTCGTTGCTCTGCAGGCTGGCGATCCGGTAGATGCGGCCGCTCTCCAGCCCGCCGATCTCTGCGCCCGGGGTGTCGACGGTGTAGAGTACCCGTTCGCCGACCACGAAGGGATTGGTGCTGAGGAAGATGTTGTTCGCGTTGTTGACCGTGACGACGTCGCCGCTTCCGTTGCGCTCCGGCAGCTGGATGATCTCGAAGCCGACGAGGATGTCGATGACGTTCACGTCCACTCCCAGCGTGCTGAACTCGAACCGCTCGCCCTCGCCGCGGTAGGTGACCGCATCGCCGTTCTGGAAATTGTGATTGAGCCCGGGAAATCCGCCCTGCGGGATGCTGACCGTGTTCGTACCGATGGCCCCCCCGCTGACGACGACGGGAAGTCGGCTGACATTCGGATCGCGCAGCTTGATCGTGGTCGCGTCGATGACCACCACCTCATACGCCTGGCCAGCGCTGAGCCCGCCGATGGCGCTGCCGGTGGTCGCGTAGATGATGCGATCGCCAGTCTGGAAATTGTGCGGCGTCTGGAAGTTCAGCGTGTCGAAGGTGCGGTCGACCGTGGCGGTGGACGAGGTCAGCTGCGCACCGATCTGGATCGTATCGTCGTCGATCCGGATGACGGTGTACTGCCGGCCCGACACAAGGCCGAGCACGGTGGTCAGTGCACCACTCGTGTAGTTGACGATGTCATTCGTGTTGAACCCGTGCGGCGCCGAGAAGTCGATGGTGTTCGACCCGCCGTTGACGTCGTTGACCGTATTGAAGCTACCGTCGAAGACCGCACCCTGCGGCGTGTTGTGCTCCGCCGACAGGCGCACCAGCCCGCCGGCCTGGATGAAGGCGTTGTCGCCCACACTGACGGTCACGTCCGGCGTCGCGGTGGCGGTCGCCCGGTAATCGGAGATCGCAACTCCGCCCGCGGTCGTGCTCCGGGTCGAACTGTCCGCATCGGTCAGGCCGAGCGCATGGACCGTGATGCTGCCCGAGACGACGATGGTCGAGCCGGTCCCGCCGAGTGTCGCGGCCGTGAGGGAATCGGTCGTCGCCCGTGCCTCGGAGAGGTCGACGGCGATGCCGCCGCCGGTAATGGAGCGGATCTGCGAGATGGAGCGGTCGGCACCCTGGGCGGCGATGGTGATGCTGGCCGCGCCGGCAGCGCCCCCACCCGACTGCACATCGCCGAGCAGCCTGGCCTGGGTGACGCCACGCGCCGACGCCGTGGGGCTGGAGCTGCTTACCGACACGCCACCGACCGTGAGGCTTTCCGAGGATGCAAAGGCCTCGTTGTTCGCCGTGGCCGTGATCGAGATCTTCGCGCCAGGCGCGGCGATGTCGGCGGCGGTCCCGATCGTGGCCGTGGTCGCCGCGTCCGCCGTCACGAAGGCCTGCGACGTCGCCCCGGAGAAGGCAAAGAGGCCGAAGGAGTTGATCGTCGTCGCGCCATGCGCGTTGGCGCCGCCAAGGGCCGTGACGTCGATCGCGGAGGCGCGGGTGACATCGCCGTTCAGCGTGGCGGAGATGGCGCCGGCAATCGTGGCGACCGGCTTCGCCTCGCCGATCGCGATGAGCCCGGCTGTACCCGCCTCCGAGCTCGCATTCGCCACGTTCACGCCGAGCGCCTCGAGCGTGAGCGCGCCGTCCACTTCGATCAGGGACCCGCTGCCCATCGACGCGGCGCTATCGGCCTCGGTGCCAACCGTGGCATGGGCCGCGGCCTCATTGAAGCTGAACAGGCCGCCGAAGGATGAGGTGATGATGGTCGCCTCGGCCTCGTTGCGCGCCTCGGTGCGGGCCGTCGCATTTGCGGCGTCGGCGACGTCACCGTCGAGCACGGCCAGCACCGCGCCGTTCACCGCAGCATTGGCGTACATGATGGCGACGTTCGCTAGAACGCCGCCGGTGCCACCACGTACGAAGGAGGTGGCGCGGTTACCATCACCCTGGTGCCGCGCATCCACAACGACATTGCCCGATGTCGACACGCTGGCGGTGCTTGCAAGCCTCGCCGTCACGTCCGCCGTGTCGGTGATCGAGGCCGTGGCCGTCGCGCCCGCGCCGCCGCCGATCGACAACTGGCGGATGCGCGCCTCCGCATCCGCCGTGTTCTCGCCGCGCGCCTCGACGCTCAGGCTACCGGCCTGGCCCCCGCCGGCCACAAGGTCGCCGGCGAACTCCGCCGTGACGGCGCCGCGCACGACGGCGGTCGGCAGCATCACCGTGACCGAGATGAGGCCACCGCCGCCGCCCGCCGCATCGGCTGTCGCCGCATTCGATCCCGTCGCGCGCACCAGAACCGGCGCGCCTGGCGCGGTCTGGATGACCGCATCGGACCCGACGATCGCCGTCACCGTGGCAGCGCTGGCGATCTCGGCGAGTGCCTCGGCCCCCGCGCCAGCGAAAAGGCCGACGGCGATGGCGAGCGAGTTCGCGGTGGCTGCGTTGCTGCCCGTCGCGGAGACCGTGACGGCGCTGGCGCCGTTCACGTCGCCATCGAGCCGCGCCTCGACGCTGCCGGCAACGATGGACTGCAGCGTCGATCCGGTGATGCCGACGATGCCACCCGAGCCAGCATCGGAATCCGACAGCGCGGTATTCGAGCCCGTGGCGCCGATCGTCAGCGCTCCCGTCGAGTTAAGCACCGCCGCGCTCCCGACCCGCGCCGTCACATCCGCCTGGTCGGTGATAAGCGCCTGCGCCCCGGTGCCTGCGATGCCGGCGATCCCTCCGACGCCGACAGCCAGCGTATGCGCCTCCGCATGATTGCCGCCCTCGGCACCCACGCCGACGTTCGTTCCGGAACCGATGTCGCCATCGATGAAGGCCTCGACCCCACCGGCGACCTCCGCCTTTGCCAGCATGATCGTGCCGGCGCCGAGGATGCCGCCCGAACCGCCGGAGGCATCCGCGATGGCGCGGTTCCTGTCGCGGACCAGACGTGCATCCACAGTCACGGCGCCCGTCACGGCCACGGCCGCCGTCGCCCCGATGCCGGCCACCACGTCGGCAAACTCGGTGATCAGTGCGGAGGACACCGCGCCCTGGCCTCCAACCAGGGACACCGAGAACACCGCGACCGTGGCCGATGCGGTGTTCTCGCCCTCAGCCAGCACGGCCAGGCCGGCCGCGTTCAGCACGTCGCCATCCACCCGTGCGACCACGCCGCCGCCGATCTCGGATGTCGGCAACGAGGCGCCGAAGTCGAAGACGCCACCCGAACCGCCATCGACGCTCGTCGTCGCATCGTTGTCACCCAGCGCGGTGACGGTCACGCCGCCGGTCGCGGTGATCGCACCGGTGCTGCCGACCAGCGCCTCGACATCAGCGGCCGAGGTAATGATCGCCTCCGGCGAGATGAGCGCACCGGAGAACAGGCCGACCTGCACCTTGAGAGCCGTCGCGGAAACAGTATTGCTGCCGGCCGCCCGCACCTCGACGCTCGCGGCGGACAGCACCTGGCCATCCATCGAGGCGCGCACCCCGCCGGCGATCCGCGCCAGCAGGGAGGAAGCGTTCAGCACGATGCCGCCACCCGAGCCGCCATCCGAATCGACAGTCGCCACATTGGTGCCGGTCGCCAGCACGCGCACCGCCCCATTGCTGCGGATGGAGGCGGTGCTGCCGACGGTGGCGATCACATCGGCGTTGGACAGGATCTCCGCCACCGTGCCGCCGGCCGAGCCGGCACCGAACAGGCCGATGGAGCCGACCTTCGTCGTCGAGAGCGCCGTGTTGCTCCCGACGGCCTCGACCCGCACCGAGCCGGAGCGGTTCACCGTACCATCGAGCCGCGCCACGACCGCGCCATCGATCGTCGCCGTCGGCAGCATGACCGAGCCGGTCAGCAGGCCGCCGGTACCGGCCAGTGCCGTCGCCTCGACGCGGTTGAACAGCCCCTGCAGGCGCGCATCCACCACGACCGCACCGCTCGCCGCGACCTGCGCCGTGCTGCCGATGCTGGCCGTGACATCGGCGCCGGTGATGATCTTCGCCTCCGGCACCGCACCCGCCCCGGCCGCGACACCAACGCCGATGACACTGGCCGATGCGGTGGCGTGGTTCTCCCCGACCGCCTGGACTGTCAGGCTCGCGGCATCGGTCGGGCCGTCCACAAGCACGCCATCGAAGGCGGCGCCCACCGCCCCGCCGATCTCGGCCGTCGGGAGCATGACGGTGATGCTCAGACCGAGGCTGGCATTGGCACCGAGGGAAGTGGCGAGGGCCTCGTTGCGACCGGTGGCGGAGACGCTCACCGCCGCTGCCGGCGCGGTGATCTGCGCCGTGCTGCCCACGCGTGCCTCGACATCTGCCGTCGAGGTGATGCGGGCATAGGCGATGGAGCCGACGCCGGCGCCAAAGCCGCTGATGGCAATCGATTCGGCGTCGGCCTGCGCACGGTTGTCGCCGATCGCGGCAACCGAGACCGCACTGGCATCCGTGATGTCGCCGTCCATCACGGCGCGCACCGCGCCGCCGATCACCGCCTTCAGCAGCGAGCCGGAAACCGCAACGGCGCCGCCGGAGCCGACATCTGATGTCGCCAGCACATCATTGTCGCCCGTCGCGCGCACCTCGATCGCGCCGTCGCTGTCGATCGCCGCAGTCGACGTCACGCGCGCGGCGATCTCCGCCGCGGTCTGAATCGTCGCATTCGCCCCAGCGCCCGCGCCGCCGCCGAAAGCGCCGATACCCAGCGCATTCGCATCGGCCCTGGTGTTGTTGCGCCCGCTGGCAAGCACCGAGAGGCTTGCCGAACCGAGCACGTCGCCGCGGATCTCGGCGCGGACGCCGCCACCGATCGTCGCTTCCGCCACCATGACCGAAATGCCGGCGAAAGCGCCGCCCGCGCCGCCATTCGCCGTGGCGAAGGCGCGGTTGTTCTCGCCCTTGTGCTGCGCGATGACCTGCACCGCGCCGCTCGAGGTGATCGCCGCATTGGTGCCCACCAGGGCATCCACGTCGGCTGTGTCGAGAATGGTCGCCACGACCCGCGCGCCGGTCGCGCTCGCACCGAAGCTCAGGCTGGCCGCCGTGCCCGTGGCATCGGCGCGGTTCTGCCCCTCGGCGCGGATGGTGAGGGCGCCGGAGGTTACGCCGACCCGGCCGCCCAAGCCGGCGAAGACGGCGCCGCCGATCTCCGCCTTCGGCTGGAGCAACGTCACCGACAAGCCGAAGGAGGCCGCTACGCCCGTCGCCGTGGATTGCGCAGTGCGCACCGCATCGGCATCGACCAGGACGGTGCCGTCGCCCGTGCCGCCGGCGGTGATGGTCACGGTCGTCTGGTTGGCAAGCAGGCCGTTGCTGCTCGGCTGGCCGCCGATCCATGCCCCCACCGTGCTGCCGATGACCGCATCCGCCTGCGCGGCGGAAACGCTGGCGCCCGCCGTGACGGCAAGGACGGCGGTGCTCGTGCGGGCCGTCTCCGTCGACGCGGCCAGCACGTCGAGCTCGCCGGCCGTGAGCGTGACCCTTTCGCCGACATAGGCGCTCGTCCTGCCGGCAATTGTCGCCGCCGTCAGTGCCAGCGAGATCCCCGCGGCACCGATCGACAGGGAGGTCGGCTCGGCGATGGCGGTGAAGATCGACTGCGCGCTGATCAGCACGTCGCCATTCGTGACGCTGATCGTGCTGGCGGCCGTCGGCGTCACCCCGGTGCGCGTGCCGAGATAAGCCTCGGTGATCCGCGTCACCTCGCCCTGGACCTTCGCCGCCGAGCCCGCAAGGGCCAGGCCCACCGCGACGGAATCGCCTACCGGCAGCGCGCTCGCGGTCGCATCCGCGGTGATGTTCAGCCTGTCCGCCTGGACCGTGATCGCGCCATCGGCGAAGGCGCGCGTGGCGCCGCCGACCTGCGCATCGGCGATGACCACCGAGATCGCCGCCAGGCTGGCGGCGACGCCGCCACTGGTCGCCCGTGCGGTCTGCGAGGTGTCGGAGTCGATCGCAACCGTCCCGCCCAGCGCAACCAGCGTGGCGTTGCGCGCATAGGCCTCGACCACCGAGTCGATATAGGTGCGGGAATCGGCCCCGGCCCCAGCGCCGCCGAAGGCGATGGAGATCGACACGACGGTCGCGTCCGCCTGAACGTCCTGCGTCGCACCGGCGCCGATGGTGATTCCGCCGCCGAGCGCCTGCACTGTCGAATCGACCGCGCGGGACGAGACGATGTTGCGGATGTCGTTCTCTGCGATGCCCACGCCGACCGAGAGGCCGACCAGGCCGGCCGAGATCGAGACCGCGACCAGCGAGGCAGTCGCGTCGGAAAGGTCCTCCGCCCGCACGGTGACGCCCGTCGCCGCTTCGACGTCCGAACCCGATCGGATCTCGGCCGTGATGGCGGCGGTCGAGATGTTCGCCGCATAGGCCGCCGACCCCGCCGCGGCGCCGCCGATACCGGCTGCGATGGAGACGGAGATCGAGTCCGGCGCGGTGGACAGCGTCGTCTGCGAGGTTGCAAGCACCGCAACGGCTCCGCCATTCGCATCCAGCGTCCCGCCGGTGATGCGCGCGGTGGTCACGGAGGTGTTCTCGTTCACCGCCTCCGCGGACGAGAAGGTCAGCGACACGGCCACGTAGCTCGCCGAGAGGCCCACCGCCGCTGCCGTCGCATCCGCCGTCACCGTCAGCGCGTCGCGCGCGGCGACAGTCACGCCGCCGGCAGCCACGACACCGGGCGCCGCAGTGTTGCTGATGATCGCCTCGGTAACGGTGTCCAGGGTGTTGCGCGACCGCGCCGCGCCCAGGGCGCCGCCGGCCGCGAAGGTCGCGCTGACGGAGCCGGAAACGGCGGCGCCGACCCCGTTCGCGTCGATGTCGGCGGTATTCTCCGCCTCGACCAGGAGGTTGCCGCCGGTGTCGATCGAAGCGCCGTCGATCAGGGCACGAGTCGCCCCGGAGACCTCGTTGGTGGCGACGCCGATCGCGAACGAAACCGAGATCGCGATGCTCGACGAGCCGCTGATCGAGATGCCGACCGCGGTCACGTCGGTCTCGACCGAGGAGGTGTCGTGTGCCGCAACCGTCACGTCGCCCGTCGCAACGACCGCTCCGTTGCGAATTACCGCCTCGGTCACGTTGTTCGCCACGACGTCCGCAGTGGCAACGCCGAGCGACACACCGACCGACGCGCTACCGCTCAAAGCGAAGCTGATGGCGACGGCGACCGAGTCGACATGGATGCTGGAGTCGTTTTCGGCGCGGACCTGCAGCGCGCCCGTGGCATCCAGGTCGGCGCCCTCGATGCGTGCCCGTACCGTCGCGTTGAAGGCGACATCCGCCACCGAGGCTGCGCCGGACAGCGAGAAGGCGGCCGTGCCGCCGATCGTCACGGAAGCTGCCGCCGCGACCACCGTTGCATCGATCGTGGCGTCGTTCGTCGCCAGCAGCATCACGCTGCCGGCTGCCTGCACCGTCCCGCCAAGAATCTCGGCCGCGATGCCGTTCGTCAGCACGGCGGATGCAGCGGAGCCCGCACCGGCGCCGGCGATGGAGAAGCTACCGCTGCCCGCTACGGAGAGCGCCGCCGAGACGCCCAGCGTATCGATGCTGCTGCTCGACGTGGCAGTCACCGAAACGCCGCCACCCACATCGACGGTGGAATTGGCAATCTGCGCGCCCAGCGTCCCGCCGATCACGTTGTCCGCCAGTGCCACCGAGATGGCGACCGCAATCGCCGCAGAACTGCTGATCGCCACCGAGGCCGACACCGAGGCAACGGTGGACGTGATCGCCGTCGAATCGGACGCCGAAACGGTCAGCGCCCCCGCTGCCTCGACGTCCGAGCCGTTGCGGATCGCTGCCAGCACCGCGCTGCCGATGTCGTTGCGCGCGATGGTGATGGAGCCCGAGGCGCCGATATCGAGGTTACCGCCGCCGGCGACTGCGATCGAGACCGCTACCACGTCCGCCGTAATCACGGCGGCGTTCTGCGCGCTGATCGTCATGCTGGCGGCCGCGTCCACCGTCGCCGCGTCGACCAGCGCGCGGAGCTGCGTATCGACGATGTTCTCGCCGAGCGACGCCGCCACGGCAACCGCCACCGACGCGCTGCCACCGGAGCTGATGCCGACGCCGGCGGTCGCGGCCACCACTACCGCATCGATCCTCGCCGAAGTGCGGGCGCTGATCGTCACCGTGCCGGGCGCGCCGCCATTCGGCAGCCCTGGCGCCAGGCCGTTGGCCGTGACAACGGATCCGCCGGCGATGCGTGCCTCGATCGTGTCCGTCAGGTTATTGCGCACATCGGCGCCCGCACCGGCCCCGGTCAGCGCCAGGCTGCCGCCCGCGACGGATGCCGCCGCCGCGACCGCGACGGCGTCGATGTCGGCATTGCCCAGGGCGTCGACGCGGAGCGACGTGCCAGCCACGGTCGAGGCGTCGATCGCCGCACGCAGCGTGCCGCCGACCTGGTTCTCCGCCAGGGTGACCGAGATGCCCACGCCGAAGGCGGCGCTGCTGCCGATGGCAACGGTCACCGTCGCCGCCACGACGTCGGCGCTGATCGCGGAGGTATCGTCGGCGTCGATGATCACCGCACGCGACGCGGTGACGGTCGATCCCCGGATCACCGCCTCCGCCGTGCCGCCGATGACATTGGTCGCCCGTGCACCGGCGCCGCCGAAACTGCCGGCGATGCTGCCGCTGGCCCCGAGCGAGATGCTGGTGGCAAAGGTAGTCGACGCGATCTCACGGTCGGAGAGCAGCCGCACCTCAAGGTGCCGCAGCGTCGTGACAGTGGACCCCACCACGCCCACCAGCATGCCCGTGGTGACCGTGTTCTCGGCCACTGCGGCCGAGATTGCGCCACTGAAGCTCATGCTGCCGCTACTGGCGGAGATGCTGGCCGACACGGCACCCGAGGTCGCCTGGATGCTGCTGGTGTTTGCGCCGGTGACGATGACGCGGAAGGCATCGACGGTGGCGCCGTTCAGGATGCCTGCCGTCACCTGGCCACCGATCACGTTCTGCACAACGGCGACAGTGACCGAGGCTCCCACCGCGATGCTGCTGCCGGACGCCGCCACGGAGAGTGCCGCGGCCAGCCCGGTCGTGGTGATGTCCGAGGACGACGTAGCCCCCAGCGTCAGCAAGCCCCCGGCGGTAAGCGCGGAGTTGTCGATGATCGCGCGGGTCGTGTTGCTCACCTCGTTCAGTGCGACCGAGGCGGCAACGCCGAACGTGATCGCTGCGCCGCTGCTGCTGGCAGAAACCGAGGCGGACGCCGCGACGACATGCGAGGCGATGGTCGAACCGTCGAGCGCGGTGATCGTCGCCGCTCCACCGACCGACACGATGGACCCGCCCTGTGTCCCTGCTTCCACCGTGTTGGCGATAAGGTTGGACACGCCGGCGCCGGTGCCGGTGCCACCGAGCGCCATGCCGCCGCTGCCGGCGGTGATGGCGACCGAGGCCGCAACGCCGATCGCGTCGATGCTCGCTGTCGAACTGGCGGCGGCGGTGAAGGCCCCGCCGGCCGTGACCGTCGCCCCCTGGACGAGGGCGCGCGTTGCGGAGCTGACGTCGTTCGTCACCGCGGTGATGGTCGCCGAGAAGCCTAGGCTCGCGCTCGATCCACCGCCAATGGACCCGGAGATCTTCGCCGCCACGACGCTTGCCGAGATCGTCGCCGCGTCGCTGGCCGTCAGCGAGACCGCACCCGAGGCATCGACCGTCGACCCGCTGATCAGCGCCTCAACGCTGCTGGCGATCGTGTTGATGGCGACGCTGGCATCCGTCGAGAAGCTGATCGCCTGGCCGTTGCTGGACGACGTCACCTCCAGCGCCGCCGAGACGGCGTCGGCTACGATACCGCTGGTCGAGGCGGCATCGACGACCACGCTGCCTGCGGTCGCCACCAGGGCAACATTCTCGATGGCGGCGACCGTAGTATTGGTGATCCCGTTCACCGCCACCGCCGCGCCGATCGCACCGCTGGCCGCCGTGTTATTGCTGCTCATCGTCAGCTTCAGCCGGGCTGCCGCGGCGATCGACTCGATGTTGGACTCATCCTGGGCGGTCAAGCTGGCGGAAAGCGCATTGATGTCACTGTCGCCGCCGCCATCGCTGTCGCGGATCGCCGCTTCGACCCGGTTGTTGATGGTGTTGGTACTGGTGGCACCGGTCGCGGTGGCGGAGATCGCGTCGCTGTTGTTGGACTGCGTCAAGGCCAGGGTGGTGCCGACGGCAACCGCGCTGATGATCGTCGAGCTGATGGCCGAGAGCGTCAACGCGCCGCCGGCGGCCACATCCGTGTCGTCGATCAGCGCGACGGCACTATTGTCCGTCTCGTTCACCGCCACGGACAGGCCGAGGTCGACTCCGACCTTCTGGCCACCATCGACGGTGATCTCGACCGCCCCCGATCCGGCGCCGGCCGTGATGTCGGTATCGTCCTCCGCGCTCAGGCTGACTGCGCCGCCACTGGTCACGGCAGACCGCAGCATCCGTGCCGAGATGTCGGCATCGACGAAATTGCCCGACCCCGCGCCTGCGCCGGCGATGGCCAGCCCGTTGCCGGAACTGCTGCCCGTGTTGAGGGAGCCGGCGACGGCGAAGGTCGTCGCGTCGATCTCTGCGGAGGAGGACGCATCCAGGGAAACAAGGCCGGTCGCGTCGAGGGTCTGGTCCTCGATCGCCGCGGTGACTCCCGACACGATCTCGTTCTGCGCTGCAGCGGCACCGGCGGCAATGGCGCCAAGCGAGTTCTCCGAGGACAACGCCGCCGCCACGGCTGCCGAGCCGGCAATGGCCTCGATGGACGAACTGTCGAAGGCGCCGATGGTGACCATGCCGCCGGCCGTCATCGTCCCGCCCGCAAGCAGCGCGCGCGTTGTCGCGGTGATGAAGTTGCCCGAGCCCGAGCCGGCGCCGCCCAGCGCGCTGCTGGAACTGCTGACGGCCCCCGAGCCCGCCAGCGTCAGTGCTCGAATCTCCGGCGCGTTGACCGCCAGGATGGTGACGTCGTTGGCTGTCACCTCGCTTGCGACGATCTCAGCCAGGACGGTCGTGGTGACGATGTTCACGGCAACCGAGGCGGCGATGGCCAACGTATCCACATTGCCGCCGCCGCTGGAGGCGATCGCCACCGCCAGCCCGCCGGCATCGCCAGAAAGTGCGGAGTTGTCGCTTGCGGTCACACTGAGATCATCGCCAGCGTCCACGGTGGAACCGCCGCCGACGCTGGCCGCCGCCCCATTGTTGACGATGTTGACCGCGACGCTGCCGGCGCCGGCGAAGCTGAAATCGCTGCTGCTGCTGTCGCTGCCTGTGGTGCCGCCCCCACCGCTGCCGCCGCCGCTGCTGTCGCCCGAATTCAGCGTGCCGGAGACGCCAATCGCCAGCGCATCGGCATCGACCGTCACATCGGCATCGAGGGTGATATCGCCCGCCGCGCGCAGAACGGTATTGCCCGCCGCCGTCGCCGAGACATCGTTGCCGATGTCGAAGGCCGCGGCTGCGCCGCCGAAGCTCGACCCGCCGGCAACGGCCAGGCCGCCCGCGATGGCTTGCGCATCCGTCTCGTCCGCAGCGCGGACCAGGATCGCCTGCGTCGGATCTGTACCGGCATTCGGCATCTCGTTGACAAGGGCGCCACTGCCGAGCGTGGCGTGCGTCTCGCCCTCCAGGATGCCGACGGTGACAGAGAACCCGATCCCGACCTCGCCGCTGGTCAGCGATGCCGCGGAACCGATGCCAATCTGCAACACGTCCTCGTAGGACGTGGCGGTTAGCACCAGGCCGCGCGTCAGTGTGCTGCCCTGTACGCCGTCATTGCCGAAGACGCCGTTGCGCGCGGCAACCGGCGTGCCTTGCCCCAACGCCACCACCCGCGCGCCATCCCCGATATGCGCATTGGTCGTGTCAATGTCGACCACGACGGAGACCGCGGCGCCGGCGCCGTCGTTGTTCAGCGACACGCCGGCGCTACCCGCCGCGGCATCGATCAGGGTGATGCTCTCCGCCGCCACGGCGACGCTGCCATCGGCCTCCAGCGTGATTCCGCCCGTGGGTCCTGCCAGCGCGCCGGCCTGGGCCAGCGTATCGGTCTCATTCACCACGATAACCGCGCCGCCGGCCACGGCGGTGGAGTCCCCCGCACCGATATTCACCGAGAGGGAGAACAGGTCCTCCGTCCCGATCGCCTCGACAACGATGTTGCCACCCGCGTCGAGCATGGTCGGAAGCAGCGGATCGGCCGATTCGGTGACGAGTGCCTCGGTGGTCTTGACCACCACGAGCACATCCAGCCCGGCACCGACGCCCTTCTTCTCCTTGCTGCCGGCGAGCGCGCCGATGATGTCGAGGGCGCGCGTGTCGTCGAGGGCGCGCACGGAGACATCACCCGCTGCGGCCGAGAGCACACTCCCGCCGCCCACGCTCGCGCGCGTCGTCACGGTGAAGACACTGACGCCGGCCGATCCGGCCCCTGCATCCCCGCCGGAGCCGATCGCCGCACCCACCACCAGCAGACCGACATCAATGCCCGTATCGCCGAGCATCGGCGCAACGATGGTCAGCGGCGCGATGCCGGCATCGGCCAGCACGGCGACGCCGGCATCGCCGGCTATGGTCGCGCCGGCGCCGATCGACGCGGTGGTGGTGCTGGTTGCGATGTTCACGCCGATCGCCGCGCCGACACTGGTGCTGTTGTTGCTCTGGCTGAGCGTCAACGCCCCGCCGCCGGCAATGGCCTGTACGCCGATCTGCTGCCGCGCGGTGACACCGACGGCGCCAGGCGTCGCGATGTTGGAACCGTCGCCGATGGCGGCATTCGTCGTTGCGTCGACGATGTTCAGCGCCGCCGCGCCGGCCACCGCCGTATTGTCGCCGCTGCCGCCGCCGCCACCACCGCCACCATTCTCTTGCGTAGAGCCACTCCCCGAGAGCGCGAGGGCACGGAAGGCGTTGGTCTGCCCGGCGCTCGTGCCGGCCTCGACCGCGAGCGAGCCGGCGGCCATGGTGACGCCCGCACCGATCGTCGCCTGCGCCTCGAGATCCGCTACGTTGATCGCCGCCGCAGCACCGACCGTTGTCTTCGCCGAATCTTCGAAGGCCAGCGCGATGGCGCGCGTGTCGGCCGCGACCGCATTGAGCGCGCGCACGGCAGAGGTGCCGTCGGCATCGATCGTCACACCATCGGCGATGCGCGCCGTCACCACCGGCAGCGCCACGCTGCCGGCGATCGCCGCGGCGACGCGCAACGAGCCGCCCTGGCTCTGCGTGCTGGAGGACTGGGCATTGCCGCCCTGCCCGCCCGGATTGGCGGTCTGCGACGCAGCCGTTCCGTTGGCCCCATCGGTCTGCGCGCCAGGCTCGGGCGTGGAGAGCGGCTGCCCCGCCCGGCTGCCGGCATAGCCCGACTGCGCCTGCGATTCCTGGTCGGCCGTGCGGCCACCATCTGCCTCCGAGTCCACACCCTCGGCGCTGCCGGTCGCAGTGGTCGCCAGGGTTGTCGCCGACAGCGCGAAGACGTTCACCCCGCCCGCCGTTACCGGGCCAGTGGAGACGTCGCGCGCCAGCAGTGCATGCGTGTCGCCCTCGGCCCAGCCGAGCGCGATGGCCACGCCGACACCGGTAGAGCCGCCCTTGGTGTCTGCATCGGCGATGGTGGTCAGCGTCTCGTTGCGCAGAGCGACGACGGTCAACGCGCCATCGACCTCGAGCGCCGGGCCGCCGGCGGCGATCTCCGCCCGCGTCTCGCCCAGCCCCACGGACAGCGCCACCGCGCCGCCGATCGCCGTGCCGCTGTTCGTGTCCGCCGCCGCGCCGGCCTGCGCCAGCGCCGCCGTGCCATGCGCGCCTGTCGCCGTCACGGCCATGTCGGCGGCACTGGCCACCCCGGCACTGCCGGCAACCAGCGCGGAGGTGTCGTAGTCGGCGACGGTGATCGCAAAGGACAGACCGAGGCCGAGCGAGGTGCCCTTGCTGTCCTGCTTCGGCGTCGCCTTGCCCAGCGCCATGGTGCGCGTGGTCGCGGCAATGGTGAGCACGCCGCCATCGGTGCCGGAATCGGGCCCGTCGGCGATGGTCACCAGCGCGTCCGTACCCAGCGTGGCCGCTGTCGTGCCACGGGCGATGTCGATGGCGACCGAACCCGCGACGCCATACTTGCCGCCGCCGGCGCCCGACCTGGCGAACGCCTCCGTATCGTGGCTCGCCTCGGTCAGCGAATGCTGCGTGCCGGTGCCGGCGCCCGTCAGCGTGATCGCCGTGCCGGCCAGGGCATCGGCGCGCGAGGCGGCAAGCTTCAGCCGCCCGTCATGATCGACGATGGCGAAGTAGGTCGCGCCGTCCGTCAGGCCGCCGATATCGGTCCCGCCGCCATTGTCATAGGTCAGCTCCGTACCGGTGACGATGCTTTCCGGTGCACTCAGAGCGATCTCGAAGCGGGTCGCGTCGGGATCGAAGGTGATGTCGTCGTCGGCCGTCGTCTCGGGGCGCAGCAGCCGGTGCGTGTCGCCGCTGCCGAGGCTGGTCAGGTTGATCGCCCTGCCATCCAGGGCCCGCGCCTTCGTCGTCGCCAGCCTGATCGTGCTGTCGTCGACGCGGATGACGAAGTAGTCCTTGTTGTTCTGCAGCCCGCCGATGTTGGTGCCGCCGGTCCGCGTGTAGGTCACCTTCTCGCCGGTCTGCAGGTTGTCCTGCGCGCCGACGAAGATGGTGTTCGCGGCGACGTCGACCGTCGTCTGAGAGGCCGCACCGATGGAGATCGCGCGGTCGGCCATCTTGGCCTCCACCGTCACGCCGTCGGCCTCGACCGCCGCATCGCGGATCGTCGCGGTGTTCGTCAGGCCGGCATCGTTGACGGCGACGGCGGCGCCGATGGCCGTGCCGCTACCCGTCGTCCTTGCACCGCCATCGGCCGTTGCCGACGCATCGGCGTTGGCCGAGCTCTCCACGGTGACCGTGCGGCCGGCCTCCACCGTGATCGGGCTCCCTGCCGTGCCGGCGATCAGCGCCGTCGCCGTGACGGACGAGAGGTTGATGCTGATCGCCGCGGCCACGCTGACTGCGCCGGAGGAGGTCGAGGTATCCGGCGCGGCGCCAGTGTTGGTGCCGCCGCTCTTCTGGTTCGCCTGCGCCACGCCGGCGTCGCTGCGGTCCTGCACGCCGGTGTCGTCGGCGCTGCCTTGCGCGCCGTCATCCTCCTCCGCTCCGGCGGCGGAGGAGATCACATCGGTGCGCGTGGTCGAGAGGGCACGCGCCGTCACCGCCACCAGGCCGTTCGTCGCCAGGCCGCGCAGCAGCGTGGCGGTGGCGCTGTCCTCCGCGATCGTCAGGCCGAAGGAGGGGCCGATCGCAGCCGTCGTCGCCTCGCTGCCGCCGGCCGACTTGGTCAGCGTGTCGGCATTCAGCTCGGCATTGACGATCAGCTGTCCGCGCAGGCTGAGCGCGTCGCCTGCCTCCACCGTCGCCGTTGCGCTGTTCTGCGCCACGGCGATCGCCACGACGGGAGTAAGCGCGACGCCGCCGGCAGCGCCGCCGGTCACGTCCGTGGTCACCGTGTTGCGGGAGGTCGCCTCGACGGTGGCCTGGCGGGCGTCGAGGATCGCCGCGCCGCTCTGGATCGCGGCCAGCGTGCTGCTTCGGGCCGCGTTCACCCCGACGGAGGCACCGAGGCCGAAGCTGCTGCCCGAATTGCCGTCGTTGTTGGAGTCGCCCTGCTCCTGCAGCGCCTTGGCGGTGACGATGCTGCGGGTCGTCGTCGCCGCCGTCACCCGCACATCGCCGCGGTTTGCGTTGGCGTCGCCGCCTTCGTCCGTGGTCACCGAGACGCCGGTGCCGAGCGTCGCCTCGGTCACCAGCCCGCCGCGGCTATAGGCGAAGGCGCCGGCGACGCCGAGGTTGCCCCGGCTCGCACCCGAGGTCGCCTCGGCGGAGACATCGTGCCGCGAATCATTGCCGACGCGGAAGACCTCGGCCGCGACGGTCAGCCCGTCCGCGGTGATGATTGCGTCCTCGACCCGTGCCCGCACCAGCCCATCGGCCAGGTTCAGCGCCACGGCCGCGCCGATGGCGGTCGGGCCGCCCTTGGTCGCGCTGCCGTCGGCCTCGGCCCTCGCATCCAGGTTGCCCGCCGCGGTGACCGAGACCGCGCGGTCCGCATCCAGCGTGACGCCGCCGCCGATCAGCGCGATGACGGCGAGGTCCGCCAGGTTGACCGCGACCGCCGCGGCGACGCTGACCGTGCCGTCCGAGGTCGAGGCGTCCGGCGTCGCGTTGCTGGACGAAGCGTTGCCGGAGCGCGTGCGGTTCGACGCCTGCTGGTTGGTGCGGTCGAGCTGCGCCTGCGAGGCCTGGTTGACGCCGTCGTCGTCGGCGCTGCCCTGGACCCCGTCATCGCCGCGTGCGCCGACGCTCGAGGCTTCGGCTTCCGTGCGGCTCGCACCGGCGCCCTGCGCCTGCAGCGTGACGCCGCCGCCCGTGCTCGAGACGTCGCGCAGCAGCGTCGCGGTCGTGCTGTCCTCGGCGATGGTCAGGGCGAAGGCGATGCCGACCGCGAGCTGCGTGCCCCTCGCCGCGCCGCTGGCGGTGGTGACGGTGCTGCCGAGATGCGTCGCGGTGATCGTAAGGTCGCCGGTCAGGAGCAGTGGATCGCCGGCCTCGACCAGCGCATCCGTCTGGTTCATCGCCAGCGAGATGGCGGCAAGCGGCGTCAGCGCATTGCCGCCGCGCACGCCGCTGGCCGCGTCGGTGCGCATGCCGTAGGTGCCCGTGGCGGCGACCGTCACGTCGTCCGGCGTGCCGCCCAGCACCGCGCCGGCGTCGATCGAGGCGCGGGTGGTGTGGTCGGTGATGTCGAGCGCGAAGCTGGCGCCGGCGCCGACGGAGCGGCCATTCTGCTGCTGCGCCTTCGCGCTCGCCCCGGCCATGGCGGAGGAGGTGGCGGCCACGGCCAGCGCACCGGTCGCCGCGTCGGCATCGCCGCCGTCGCGCAGCGTCACGGTTGAGCCGGCGGCGACGCGCGCCGCGGCGTTCGCCTCGAAGACGTTCACTGCGAAGGAGCCGGCGATGCTCAGGTTGCCGCCGCTGGCGCCGGAGGTGGCGTCCGCCGCGCCACGATGCTCGCTCTCGCGCAGCAGGTGGCCGGTGCCCGTGCCGGTGCTGGTCAGGGTGATCTCCCGGCCGGCGAAGGCGTTGTCGCGCGTCGTGGCGAGCTGGACCTCGCCGTTGCCGCCGACGATGGCGAAATAGGTCGTGCCGCTGGTCAGGCCGCCGAAGGCCGTGCCACCGCCGGCATCGTAGGTGACGGCGTCCCCGGTGCGCAGCTGCGCGCCGTTCGCCGGGGTGAGGCCGATCAGCGTCGCCGCCGCGTCGAAGGTGATTGCCGTGCCGGACGGCGTCGGCTGCAGCCGGTGCCCGGTGCCTGCACCGACCGCGGTGAGGTCGATGGCCGTGCCGGCCTGCGCATCCGCCAGGCTGGTCGCCAGCTTCACCCGCTGCGCGCCGTCCTTGATGACGAAATAGCTGGTGTTGTTGGCAAGCCCGCCGATCGCGGTGCCGCCGCCGGTGGTGTAGGTGACCTGGTCGCCGGTCGAGAGCTCGTTCGCGCCGATCTCGATCGTGTCGGCCGCGATGTCCACCACGGGGCGGGAGGCGGCGCTGACGCCGGTCTGCCGCTCCGCCATGCCTGCGGTGACGCTCAGCCCGTCCGCGGTGATCGTCGCCGTGCCGGTCGTCGCGTCGGTGACGATGTTGGCCGAGTTGATCGCCACGGCGGCGCCGACCGTGCCGGACCCGCCCTGCGAGGCGCTGCCATCGGCGTCGACCAGGGAATCCGCGTTGGAGAGCGCGGTCAGCGAGACGGCGCCATCGGCCGTGACCGCCACGGCGGGGCCGAGCACGGTGCGCACCTGGCCGGTCTGCACGTTGAGCGCGATCGCCGCGGCGACCGCCACCGAGCCGTCGCCATTGCCGGCATCGGGGGGCGTGCCGACGCCGGAGGCGTTGGTGCCGCGGCTGTTCGCTTGGCCGGCGCCAAAGCCGGTCTGCGACTGTGCCTGGGCATTCACGTCGGGCGAGCCGCCATTGGTGTCGCTGGCCCCGACCGCGCTCGCCGTCGCGGCGGCGCGGGTGCGGAACAGCCCGGTCGCGCTCAGCGCCAGCGCGCCCGCGGTGGTGGTGGCGTCGCGCAGCAGCCGCGCCGTCGCCGCCTCGTCGGAATAGGCGAAGGAGAAGGCGGCGCCGATGGAGGCGTTGCCGCCCTTGGCGTTGCCCTCCGCCGTGTTGGCGACGTTGCTGGTGCGCGTGGCGGCGACGGACACGTCGCCCGCCGCGAGGAAGGCACCGCCGGTGCCGATGGCCGCATCCGTGTCGTCGAAGACGAAGCTCATCGCCACCACCGGCGTGACCACGGTGGCGGAGGAGCCGGTCGCGTCGGCGCCGCCCTCCGCCTTGGTGATCACGTCGAGCGTGGCGGTCGCGCCAAGGCTGACCGCGTCTGCCCCGCTGACCACGGCGCCGTCGGCGATGGCGGCGCGCGTCTGGTTGTCGAGGATCGCCAGCGCGACCGAGGCGCCGACGCCGAGCGACGTGGCGGTGACCGGATCCTGGTGGGGCAGCGCCGTCGTGTCGGCCTTGATGGTCGAGGTCGCGGCGAGGCTGAGATCGCTGCCGCCGAGGGCGAGGCCGCCACCCTGGCCGACCTGCACCACCGCCTCCACAACGGCCTGCACGACATGGATCGCCAGCGCGCCGGCGAGGCCGGTCTGCGAGGTGTCGCCGACGCCCGAGATCGCGTGCAGCGCGAAGGTGTTGCCGGCGTTCATGGTGGCGCCGACGGTGACGCCGCCGGTTGCGCTCAGGCTGCCGTCGCCGGCGACGGCCGCGCGCAGGGTCGGCGCGACGACGCCGACCGCAACGGCCATGCCGGCGCCGGTGCTGCCGCTGCCCGTGGTGCTGGCATCAGCCGTGGTCGTGACGGAATCCGTGGAGGTTGCGCCGATGGTCAGGGCGCCTGCCGAGGCGATGGCGCCGGTGGTGGCGACGAGCGCCTCGGTCACCGGACGGTAGGTGCCGATGGCCGCGGCGGCGGCGAAGGTGACGGCGCCGCCACTGGTCGCCGCCCCGGCATTGCCGAGCGCCGTGCCGGTTTGCGTCGTGCCGCCGGGCTGCGAGGCGCCGCCAGCGGTTGCGATCGCCTGGGTCTGGACGTTGCCCGTCAGCGTCGCGGTGATGGCGATGGAATCCGGTGCATCACCAGCCAGCGCACCGATCGACGCGCTGTCCTCCACTGTGGCGCGGGTCTCGGACTCGATCACGGTGACGGCGAGCGAGGCACCCGAGGCGCCGGCCGCGGCCGCGCCGTCGGCGATGGAGTTGATCGTCAGGGTGGTCACCGCGCCGAGGGCGACGGCGCCGGAGACCTGCAGGTTGCTGGTCCCCCGCACGGCCACGCTCGCGTCGCTGAGCACGGTGATGGAGGTGACCGCGGCATCCTGGCCGGCATCCACGTCGTTGCCGTTGGCGTCGGTCTCGGCCGTGGCGGTGACCACCGCCGTCGCCGTCGCGGTGAGCGCGGTCGCGGAGAGAGTGGTGTTGGCGAAGATGATGCTCGCGGTCGGCTGGGCGACGGCGATCGAATTCTCGAGCCCGCCAAGGGTGAACTGGCTCTGCTGGATGTTGGCGGTGGAGGTCGCCGTGAGCGTCACGCCCTGGGTCGCGGTGATGGTGCCGCCGGTCAGGTCGATGGTGGTGCCGGCCGCGGCGAAGATGGCGCCGTCGGTGATCTCGCCATCGCCCGCCGCGTCGCCGCCGGCGGTCGCGGTCACGGTGATGGCGCGCGCGCTGACCGTGCCGGGGATGGTCACCGTCTCGGCCAGGATCGTCAGGTTGCGGACGGTGATGTTGCCGGCGATGGTGACGATGTCGCCGCCGGCCTGGCCGTCGATGGTGAGGTTCACCCCGGCAAGGCCGAGGTTGTTCACCACCAGGTCGTCGCGCGACAGCAGCGGCACCTCGGTCCCGCCGAGCTGGCTCGCGCCGAGGCGGACCGTAAGGGCGGTGGTCGGCTTGGCGAAGGTGATGCTCTCGAAGGTGGTGAGCGGGATGGTGAAGCCGCCGGGCAGCGGGTTCGGCAGCGGATAGCCGAGCGAGGCGAGGGTGATGGTGCCGTCGCCATTGTCGGTCAGCGACGCCGTGTCGGGCATGCCGCTCGCCGTGACGACGCGGTTGGCGACGACGGTGTTGTCGGTGATGGGCTCCAGCCCGTCGTAGCGCAGCAGCGTGCCGTCGCGCAGGATGGTGCCACTGTGCGGGCCGGTGGCGTCGTAGGTCACCTCGGCGAAGCTGGCGCCGGAGAGCACCATGGAGTCGAAGCCGCCGGCGCCGCCGTCGATCAGCCCGGTGATGGTGGCCGCACCCTCGAGGACGAAGGTGTCCTGGTTGCCCGTCGCGCCGAGCAGCGTTTCGATGGCGGCGAAGGCGAGGCCGCCGACATGGCCGGCATCGGTGCCGGTGATGGTCCAGACGCTGTCGGCCGGCGGGCCGGTGATGGCATCGCTGCCGGCGCCGCCCTGGACGATCACCTTGCCGGCGAGGCCGACCTCCATGGCGCCATACGCAATCACGTCGTCGCCCGCGGCTGCATCGAGCGTCAGGCTGCCGGTCGGCACGGTGAACTGGTAGGCAACAAGGCCGCCGCCGGCGGTGATGGCCGAAAGCCCGTCCGCCGCTGCGCCGGCATCGGCGAGGCTGATCGCCTGGCCCAGGCCGCTGTCGTCGATGAAGGAGCGCGCCGCTACGGCGAGCAGGTCCGTGACCTGCTCCACCCCGTCGAGCTCGATGGTCATGGCCCCGCCCGAGGGCGCCTCGACGGCGATCGTGCCGGTGCCCGCACCCGCGGCGGAGAGGGTGACGGCAGCGGCCGCGCCATTGGCGAGCGTGAGCGTATCCGCGCCGCCCTTGCCGGCGAAGCGGATTTCGAGCGGCTTGAGGAACTGGGCGGCGAAGTCGATGGTCAGGCTCTCATCGGCGGCCGTGCCGATGACGCGGATGTACTCGATCTGTTGGACCTGGCGCTGGTCGAGAAGCTGGCCGGTGCCCTGGTCGAACAGCTGCACGGACTGCGTGAGATTTTCGTACTTTAGCGCGTAGTCATGGCCGGCATGCGCGGCGAAATCGACCATGAAGGGGGCGAGGTCGGCGGAGAGCAGGAAGCGCGGCTCCAGTGCGTCCATGCGCAGGCCGGGTGCGCGCGCCGCCGAGGGCCGCGGGTCTTTCGTCGCCGGGCGTGGGCTGCGGCGGCGGAATAGCCGCGCCCAGAACCCGTCCAGCGACCTGCCGCCGCGGCTCTTGAGGGAGGCCGCAGCCTTGGTGGAATGGCTCATGGTTTGCACCGCCTCCCGGACGGCCGACAAACGCCTGACGACAATGTCGGCAGGCGTTAATGACCGTTGCGGTGCATGCTACTTGTGCAGCCTCGCGCGTCAATCGGATAGGCAAT
>CAYNYQ010000009.1:0-35117 GCA_964401305.1 uncultured Acetobacteraceae bacterium
GCCCCCGCCGCCGCGGCCGGAGACGCTGTCCGGCCACCCGGCGCTGGACGCGGCGGAGGCGGCGCTGGAGGCGGCCGAGGCGCGCGCGCGGCTGGTCGCCGCCACGCCGCGGGCCAATCCGGAGATCGCGGTGTTCGGCCGCACGCAGGAAGGGCCGGTGACCGAGCAGGGCACCTCCTTCGGCCTGCGCGTACGCCTGCCGCTCGCGCTCGAGGCGCAGAACGCGCCCCGCCGGGCCGAGGCCGAGGCCGAGCGCACCCGCGCCACGGCCGAGCTGGAGCAGGCGCGCCGGCTGATCGAGGGCGAGGTGCGCCAGGCGCGCATCGCGCTGTCGGCGGCCGAGACCGCGCGGCGCCTGGCGGCGGAGCGCCGGAGCATCGCCGACCGCCAGCTCGCCGCCGCGCGCACCGCCTTCGCCAGCGGCGAGATCGGCGCCTTCGACCTGTTCCGCGTCCGTGGCCTGCAGGTGGAGGCGACGGCCGAGGAGGCGCGGGCGGCGGTCGGGCTGGGGCGGGCGCGGTCGCGGCTGAACCAGGCGCTGGGCTGGGCGCCGGAGGGGTAGAACGACCCTGCCCCGCGGCCAGCCGCGGTTGCCGCCCCCCCGCCCGCTTCGTATCTACCGGCCATGCCACACCAAGCCCGCCTCCTTCCCGCGCTGGCCGCCATCGCGGCGCTGGCCCTGCCGCCCGCCGGCGGCGCGCATGCGCAGCCGAGCCGCCTCGGCGAGCATGGCGACTGGACCGCGGCCAGCACCGTCGAGGGCGGGCAGAAGGTCTGCTACGCCTTCACCCGCCCCAAGCGCAGCGAGGGCGCGCCCGCCGGGCGGCAGGCCGTGATGCTGACGGTCACGCACCGCCCGGCGCAGCGCGACGCGGTGATCCTGAGCGCGGGCTACACCTTCGGACCGGGTGCCACCGTGCGGGTCGCAGTCGGGCCGACGATGCTCGATTTCTACACCGTGGCCGCCGCGGCGGCGCCGCGCGACGCCCCGGCGACGATCCGCGCCTTCCGCGGCGGGCGCGAGGCGGTGGCGAAGGGCCCCGGGCCGGGCGGGCGCGGCATGGTGACGGACAGCTTCTCCCTGGCCGGCTTCGGCGCGGCGCTCGACGCGATCAACCGGGAATGTCCCGCGGGGCGCGGGCGTTGAGCGGCGCGGCGGCGCTGACCGAGGCGGAGCGGGAGCGCATCCTCGCCAAGGCCGCGATCTTCGCACCCCCGCCGGCGGTGCTGGCGGATGGCCGGCGCGACCTGGTCGGGCTGTCGCGCGACGAGCTGGCGGCCGAGATGGCGTCGATCGGCGAGAAGCCGTTCCGCGCCAAGCAGCTCTGGCACTGGATCTACCACCAGGGGGAGCGCGACTTCGCGCGCATGACGACGATCGCCGCGCCGATGCGGGCCCGGCTGGCGGAACGCTACGTCGTCGGCCGGCCGGAGGTGGCGACCGAGCAGACCAGCCGCGACGGCACGCGCAAATGGCTGTTCGGCTGGCGCGACGGGCAGCAGGTGGAGACGGTCTACATCCCCGACCCGGAGGAGGATCGCGGGGCGGTCTGCATCTCGACCCAGGTCGGCTGCACCCTGTCCTGCCGCTTCTGCCATACGGGGACGCAGAAGCTGGTGCGCAACCTCGGCGCCGCCGAGATCGTCGGGCAGTTCATGGCGGCGCGCGACAGCTACGGCGAGTGGCCGAGCCCGAAGGACGACAAGCCGCGCCTGCTGTCGACCATCGTCGTGATGGGGATGGGCGAGCCGCTCTACAATTACGAGGAGACGGCCAAGGCGCTGAAGATCGTCATGGATGGCGAGGGCATCGGGCTGTCGCGGCGGCGGATCACGCTGTCGACCTCCGGTGTCGTGCCGATGATGGACCGCTGCGGGGCGGAGCTCGGCGTGAACCTGGCCGTGTCGCTGCATGCGGTCACCGACGCGTTGCGCGACGAGATCGTGCCGCTGAACCGGAAATACCCGATCGCCGAGCTGCTGGAGGCCTGCCGGCGCTACCCGAGCGCGTCGAATGCGCGGCGCATCACCTTCGAATACGTGATGCTGCGCGGCGTGAACGATTCCGAGGCCGAGGCGCGGGAGCTGGTGCGGCTGATCAAGGGCATCCCGGCCAAGGTGAACCTGATCCCCTTCAACCCCTGGCCGGGCGCGCCCTACCAGACCTCGACCTACGAGCAGACGGCGAGGTTCGCGCAGATCGTCAACGATGCCGGGTATTCCAGCCCGATCCGCCGGCCACGCGGGCGCGACATCCTGGCGGCCTGCGGGCAGCTGAAGACGGAGAGCGAGCGCGCGCGCCGAAGCGAGCCGGCCTGAGAGTTTGTGAAAGAATGCCCGTCAGCCCCGATGCCGGCGGAGAGTCTCGCACGATTCCGAAGGGCGTTCTTTCGCAAGTTCGATTTCTTCACAAGCCCTGAGGCCTGGACGGCGGCGCCAAGGCCGGGTCAGGCTAGACGCCTTGGGGAGACACCGACCATGCTCGATCTCGGCATCGAAGGCCGCCGCGCCATCGTCTGCGGCTCCAGCCGCGGCCTCGGGCGCGCCTGCGCCGAGGCGCTGGCCCGCGCCGGCGCCACCGTCCTCGTCAACGGCATCGACGCCGAGCGCGCCACCCGCGTCGCCGCCGAGATCGCCCGCGCGACCAACGGCAAGACCATCGCCGTCGCCGCCGACGTCACCACGCGCGAGGGCCAGGACCGACTGTTCGAGGCCGAGCCCGATCCCGACATCCTCATCACCAATGCCGGCGGCCCGCCCTTCAAGGATTTCCGCCAGCTCGACCGCGACGCGATCCTGGCCGGCGTCACCGCGAACATGGTCACGCCGATCGAGCTGATCCAGCGCGCGGTCGATGGCATGGTCGCGCGGCGCTTCGGGCGGATCGTCAACATCACCTCGGTCTCGGTGAAGATGCCGATCACCGGGCTGGATCTGTCGTCCGGCGCGCGGGCGGGGCTGACCAGCTTCCTCGCCGGCGTGCTGCGCCAGGTGGCGCACGCCAACGTCACGATCAACAACCTGCTGCCGGGCTTCATCGACACCGACCGCTACCGCGGCGGGCTGAACGCGACGGCGCAGATGCAGGGCATCACGCCCGAGGCGCTGGAGGCGAAGCGCCTGGAAGGCGTGCCCGCGCGACGCATCGGCACGGCGCCCGAGTTCGGCGCGGCCTGCGCGTTCCTCTGCAGCGCGCAGGCCGGCTACATCACCGGGCAGAACCTCCTGGTCGATGGGGGCATGTACAACGCGGCATTCTGAGCGGGGCGGGGGGACGAAGCGGCGGGGAGAAGAAGACACTTCTTCCCCCCGCAGGCCCCCCATCATCGTTTTCTGGCACTTGTCGTTGGTGGTCCGGGGGGTGTGCGGGTCGGGAGCCATGCCCGGACATCAGAGGTGCCTGCTCACCCTCGGCTCGAAGGCGGCGCCGAGCGATGCCAGCGCGGGATCGGCGGCGAACAGCGCGGCCAGCGCACGGATCGCGCGGCCCAGCTCGGTCTCGGCCCAGAGCATCCGCTCGATGGCGGCGAAATCGTAGCCGCCGGGCTGCGCGGTCAGCGCCTCGCGGTAGAGCGCCTTCAGATCCTCGGTGGCGTATTTCAGCGGCTGGATGTCGGCCCGCACCACCGCGCCCGCATCCAGCACCGCCGCCAGCCGCGCCGCCGAGTCCGCGACCGGCACCCGGGCCAGCCCGACCAGGGTCCGCCCGCGCCGCCGCAGGGACAGGTCGTACCAGGGCCGCATCTGCCCAAGCTCGTCGGCCAGCCGCGCCGCCCAGCTCGCGCGGTCGGCCCGCGGCCGAGCGAAGCTCACCGGGCAGGCGGCGATCTCCGCCATCGGCACCGCCGGCGCATCCTCGGGGTAGTCCTCCAGCACCGGCCCCGATGGCCGGCGCAGCAGGTCGAGCGCGGCCAGGATGACCCGGCGCTGGAAGGCGGCATCGCCCGGCACGCCGAGCGGCCGGCCGAGCGGAAAGCTGGTCCAGAGAAAGCGCGGCGGGCGCAGCGCGGCGGTGTTCTCGCGCACCAGGCTGATCCCCGTGGTCTGGAGACCTTCGCTTTCCAGGTAGTAGGCGATCGCGCTCACGGCGCGCGTGCAATTCGGTCAAACGGGGGTCAGGAAGACCGTGTCCACGGCGTCCTTGATCAGCAGCCCGGCCAGGCGGCGCACCGTGTCCTCATACATCCGGGGCTGCGCGCCGGCGCCCATGAAGCTGACATGCTGGCTGGCCAGCGGACCGATCACGCCCTCCGCCGCCAGCTCGCGGAAGCGGTCGATCGGGAAGACGACATTGACATCCTCGACGAAGCCGGTGCGGTCGAAATTGACCGAGGTCTGCGACATCACCAGCTCGCCGGCATCGAGCTCGCCGGGGATCACGCGGTAGCTGGCATCCTGGAAGGTGAAGCCCGCATCCTCGCGGAAATGCAGGCCGGCGGTGGTGACCAGCGCGATCCGGCGTTCCGCCAGCGGCGTCTCGCGGGCAACCCAGGGCGTCGGGCCGAGCGGCGCCTCGCTCTTCGCCAGGAGATGGTCGCGCTCATACGCCGGAAGGTCGGCCAGCCGCACCATGGGAGTGCCTCCGCGTCCGTCACGGCCGCCGGATCATCGCCGCCGACCTTCCCCGGATGGCCGGCCGATCCGGCCATCGCCCGGCGAGCCTATCGGCGCTCCGGCGGCCCTGGCAACGGTGATGGCGCCCGGATGCGGGCGCCGCGCCTGGCCGCCAGGCGCTCGGCCCCGACAAGCCCCGGCGGACCAGGCGCTACTCCGCCGTCGCCCCGCTCTCGGCCACCACGCGCTTCCAGAGGGCGAGTTCCGCCGCCAGGAAGCGCGCATTGTCCTCCGGGCTGCCGCCCGTCGGCCGCGCGCCCATGCCCGAGAGGCGCGCCTTCACCTCCTCGTCGCGCAGCGCCACGTTCACCGCGGCGTTGAGGCGCGCGATCGCCGCCGGCGGGGTCTTCGCCGGCACCATGATGCCCTGCCAGATGCCGATATCGGTCCCGGGCGGCATCAGCCCGCCCTCGGACAGGGTCGGCACCTCGGGCAGCAGCGGCGCGCGCTCGGCCGAGGTCACCGCGATGCCGCGCACCCGCCCCTCGCGCGCCAGCGGCAGGGCGGTGTTGAAGGCGTCGATCATGAACTCCACATTGCCCGCCGCGACGTCCGTCAGCGCCGCCGCCGTGCCGCGATAGGGCACATGCGTCGCCTCGGCGCCGATATGCTTCAGCACCATGAAGACATGCAGGTGGGACGCGTTGCCGACCCCGCCGGAGCCATAGCTGATCTTCCCGGAATTCGCGCGCGCCCAGGCGATGAAGCTCGCTGGGTCGCGCGCCGGCAGGTTGGGGTTCACCACCAGCAGCGAGGGCGCGGCCGCGGTCAGCGCCACCGGGGCCAGGTCCCGCGCCAGATCGTAGCCGAGCCGCTTGTAGAGCGCCTGGCTGATGGCGATGGAGGAGGTGTTGTAGAGCATGGTGTAGCCATCGGGATCGGCGCGGGAGACCGCCTCGGCCGCGATGTTGCCGTTGGCCCCGGCGCGATTCTCGACGACGACCGCCTGGCCGAGGTCGCGCGCCATCTTCTCGGCCAGCACGCGCGCGATGACATCGGTCGGCCCGCCGGCCGGGAAGGCGACCACCAGGCGGACGGGGCGGGCCGGGAAGCCCCCCGGCTGCGCCAGGGCGGGCCGGGCCAGGGCGGCGGCGGCTGTGCCCAGCAGGATCGTGCGGCGAAGCGTCATGGCGTGTCCCCTTGCGATTCCGCGCGGCCGGCGAGCAGCCGCGTCACCTCGTACTCCATCACCGCCTCGCCGCGCTGGTTGTCGACGGCGATGCGGCTGGCGACGACGCCGCGCCCGCCGCGCGAGGTCGGGCGCACCGCGGTCACCTCCACCACCGCGCCGATCGTGTCGCCGACCCGCACCGGGGCGAGCGCGCGGATCCGCGTCTCGAGCAGGGCGAGGCCGGTGCCATGCGCCATCCCGGCCAGCACCATCCCCTCGATCAGCGCATGGGTCAGCGCGGCCGGCACCGGCCGGGCGCCGAGCGCCCCGGGGTGCGTCGCGTCGACGAACAGCGGCTCCTGCATCCCGGTGATGGCGACGAAGGCCATCAGGTCGTGCTCGGTGACGGTGCGGCGGAAGCTGCGGAAGCGCTGGCCCACCGCCAGGTCCTGCCAGGCCATTCCCTGGCCCAGGCGCCGCGTCCCGGCTTCGCCGCCCGGCACGATCTCCTCCCGCTCCGGCGAACCCGACATGGCGCTTCCCTTGCCTGACCGGAGCCTCCCCGGCGGGCGGCGGCCTGTCAACGCGCCGCACCCGCGGTTCCCCGGGCAACCCGGGCGCGGCTCGCGCGTCTCCGCCCCGCCGGCCCAGGGGAGACACGCATGGACCTCGTCACGATCCTCGGCGGCCTCGCCACCCTCTGCTCGGTCACCAGCTTCCTGCCGCAGGCCTGGAAGGTGATCCGCACGCGCGACACCGGGGCGATCTCGGCGCGGATGTACGGGATCACGGTGACCGGCTTCGCGCTCTGGCTCGGCTACGGGCTGATGCTCGGCGCCTGGCCGCTGATCGTGACGAACGCCGTCTGCCTGGCGCTCTCGGCCTTCATCCTGGCGATGAAGCTGCTGCCGCGGCCGCAGAAGGAGGCGGTGGCGGAGGCGCTCGATCCCGGGGCCTGACGGCGGTCAGGCCACCCCGCCGTCGCGGATCAGGGAGAGCAGCTCGCGCCGCGTGTTGGCGTCGTCGCGGAAGGCGCCGAGCATGCGGCTGGTGACCATGGCGACGCCGGTCTGGTGCACGCCGCGCGTGGTCATGCACTGGTGCTCGCTCTCGATGATCACCGCGGTGCCGCGCGGCTGGAGCACGCGGTCGATGGTGTTGGCGATCTGCGCCGTCAGCTTCTCCTGGATCTGCAGGCGCTTGCCATAGGCTTCGACGACGCGGGCGAGCTTGCTGATCCCGACCACGCGCTTGGCCGGCAGGTAGGCGACATGCGCCTTGCCGATGATCGGCACCATGTGGTGCTCGCAGTAGGATTCCAGGCGGATGTTGCGCAGCAGCACGATCTCGTCGTAGCCGTCCACCTCCTCGAAGGTGCGCTCGAGCAGCGCGACGGGGTCGACGCCGTAGCCGCCGAACAGCTCCTCATAGGCGCGCACGACGCGGGCGGGGGTGTCGAGCAGCCCCTCCCGCTCCGGGTCGTCGCCGGTCCAGAGGAGCAGGGTGCGCACGGCGGCCTCGGCCTCCTCGCGCGTCGGGCGGCGGTGCGGGGGGGTCTCGTCGTCGGGCATCGCGGCCTCCCGGATGCAAGGTTGAGGATCAGGCATCCCGGAGCCTGGGCGCCATGTGGCGTTTCGTGCGGAGAGCCTAGGCGGCGGCGGCAGGCCGCCGCAAGAGAGGGGTGCCCGGCGCGGCGCTGGTCACCGGGACGGATCCGACGCGCTTCGCGCGCCCGCCGGAATCCGAAGGCTCAGGCCGTGGAGCGATGGCCGAGCCGATCGGTTCCCTCCGTCAGAACCTTTCGAAACTGGATCCCGCTCGCCAAGCGGCCACGGGACTCCAATATAGGTCACAACCTGGCGGCCCCGTTCGCGGTTCCACCAGATCGTGCATAGCCTGTTCTAGTTTCACTGCCTTCAAGAGCGAGACATGCGCTCGGGTGACATCATCCGAACGCAGCTTGTTCTCGCGGCGGCCTTCGCCACCCTCGACGATCGCCGCACCTGCGGTTGCGTCGCAGCACCTAGGCGAAGCGCACTGGCTAGACATGCCGACGCAGCCCGCGGTGGTCGCCACGCCCTAAGGGTCGGCGAACACGACGATCGGTCGGTCGAGGAGCGGCAGCGCTGCCTGAAGCACCTGTCGGACCGCCCGGGCCTCGTCCGCAGTCGCAGGCCTTGTACCCGCCGATCCAGTGAATGCGAGAGGCTGCGCCAGCTGGAACTCGACACCGCCCCGCCCCTGTCTCTCGAAATGCTCGCACTCGACGATCGTGATTTCGCCTCGGCAGCGGACGAGGTACGAGTAGCGGTCGCGGCCAGTCACCTGCCACGTCCCGTCATGGCTCAGCGCTCCTCCCGGGGCATATCGCCAGAACGCGCGTTCCGGGTCGAGGGTCATGGCGCAGCTCCCTTCACCGCATCGAAAGCCTCGCCAAGCGGCATGCTGGCAAGACGGTCGCGGGGAATGCCATTGATCGAGGTGACCTGCTGGTTCTTCAAGAGCACGGGCAACTCCGTGCTGCCGAAGACCCGGTCCGGGGACGCGCCGCGGACATAGGCCGTCACGTCGCCGGACGCGCTTTCGGCGTACCGCGTTGACGCGCGCGACCAGATCTTGTCGGCCTCGCCCCGCAAGGGGCTGAACTCGCCGTACAGGTTTTCCTCGTTGAGTGCAGCACCCCCTGGCGTCGCGTCGATCGGCCTTCCCCCCTGCTCCACGCTGGCAAGGGCCCGCTCGCGATTGCCCTTTCCGGAATAGAAGACGGACTTCCCGGGCGGCGTGGAGAAGTCCCCTCGACCAGCGATGCCGAAGGCCCTCTGGCGTGCCGCGGCCACCTCCTGCGCCCGGCGCTCGGCACGGCCGGCGATGCCACCCCCACCTGCGTCGCCGCTGCGCTCCGCTGGCGCATTGCGCGGCGCAGGGGTGGCCTTGGCCGATGTCGCAACCCTTCCCGAAGGCGCGACGGGACTGCCCGAAGCAGCCTCCACCCTGCGCTTGCGGGCGCCCCTTGCCGCCTTGGTCAGGTACGCCATCACGAAGGAAACGGCCACCTTGGAGAAGACCTGGGCGAAGGTCTCCGCCGCGCGGTCGAGATCCGCCTCGCTTCCGGCCCGGCGGATCAGGTCGAAGGCCTCCACCAGCAGGCCCGCCGCCTGGAATATCTCGAGCCCGATGAAGATGGCAGAGACCCCGACCGCAAGGCCCGCCACGATCGCCCCGACTGTCCCGAGCGGCGAGACCAGGATGACCGCGATGGCGACGGCCGCCCCGGTCAGCAGGCTCTCCGTCTGCACGATGGCCAGGAACTCGTCGCGCATGTCCCCGGGGACGAGTGGCGCCGCTCTCTTGAGGACCTCGACGCAGCGATCCTCCATCGGCATCGCGGCGACGTTGATGCCGCGCGTCGGTTGCAGCGCTGCGCCCTGGCCGCGCATCCCAGGCCGGTAGAGTTCCAGCCCCGATGGGATTGCCGAAAGCGGCCCATCGAAAATCCCGGCATCCGGGATCCAGATCGCTGTCAGCGAACGGGAATCGAAGCGGCGGAGGAGTTCCTCCCGCAGCACCTCGTCGCGCACCGGGCCGAGCCCGAGAGAGAGAGCGACGTGTCGCACCGCGGCCATCCGCGACTCGTCCTGGGCCGCGGCCTGTAACGCCAGGGCGAGTTCCTGCCGGCTCGTGCTGCGGAACGAGCCGGGCGGTCGGACGCCGCGCGGGTGCGACCAGTCCGTGGCCCGCATGAGCGCCACCCGACCACCCGGGCTTTGCAGGGTCGCTATCCACTTCACGCCAACGCGACACCCCTGGCCCGCGGTCTTTGGGGAAGGGCACGGCGCCCAGAGGGTTCGCCCCACGATCCGCAGTGCACGGTCAGACTAGCCGTCGTTTCGTTGCGCTGCGAGTGGTCGGAACCTCGTGCGTCAACCCCGCGGATCGATCGGCGTCGGCATCGGACAGGCCGCCTCGATCACCTCCGCCGCGTCCAGCGCCAGATCCTCCCGCCAGCGCGCGGCCATCACCTGCACGCCCATCGGCAGCCCAGCCTCGGTCAGCCCCGTCGGCACCGAGACGCCGGGGATGCCCAGCAGCGGGCTGGCGAACAGCGGAAGCTGCGCGCGGAACACGCTCTCGAAGCCCTGGCTGCCGGCGACGTCGAGCCCCTGGGGGAAGGGCGGCTCGGAGGACACCGGCATCAGCAGGATCGGGCGCTCCGCCAGGAAGGCGGCCCATTCGCGCTGGCGCGCCGTGCGCCGCGCCGCGATCGCCGCCCAGCCGGCGTGGTCGAGGTCCCGCGCGCGCTCCATCATGAAGGCGAAGGTGGTCCGCGCGCCCTCGTCGCCGAGGCGCGCGAAGGCGTCCGCCAGGAACAGCTTGCCCTCGGTGCGGCTGAACGCCTCCCAATCCTCGGCCGTGCCGGGGTAGTCGGGCGGGTCGGCCTCCTCCACCGCGTAGCCGGCGGCCTCCAGGATACGGCCGGCGCGGCGCACCGCCTCGGCGACCGCCGGGTGGACGCCGCTGCCGGCGGGATCGACGCAGACCGCGGCGCGGATCGGCCGCGGCGGCGGCTTGCCCTCGAGCGGCGCCGGCACCCACCAGGGATCGCGCGCATCGCCCTCCGCCATCACCGCCAGCGCCAGGCGCAGGTCGCGCACGCTTCGCGCCAGCGGCCCCTGCGCCGACATCATCTGCGCCGAGATCGGGCGCTCCGCCGTGGCGGAGGGGTTGAAGGCCGGCACCCGCCCGGCCGAGGGGCGGATGCCCGCCACCCCGCAGGCATAGGCCGGGTAGCGCACCGACCCGCCGAGGTCGTTGCCATGCGCGATCGGCCCGATCCCGGCCGCCACCGCCGCCGCGGCGCCGCCGGAGGAGCCGCCCGGGGTGTGCCCCGCGCTCCACGGGTTCAGGGTGCGGCCATGCAGCGCGTTCTCGGTGAACCAGCGCATGGACAGCGCGGGGGTGTTGGTGCGGCCGAACAGGATCGCGCCGGCGCGGCGGAGATTGGCGACGACCGGGCTGTCCTCCGGCGCCGGGGTGTTGGCCAGCGGCACGCAGCCATTGCTGTTGGGCAGGCCCTTCTGGTCGACGTTGATCTTCGTCGTGACGGGCACGCCGTGCAGCTTCCCGAGCGCCTCGCCCCGGGCCAGCGCGGCATCGGCGGCGTCGGCGGCTTCCAGCGCCTCCTCCTCCAGCACCGTCACCACGGCGTTCAGCGCCGGGTTGGCCTCGGCGCAGCGGCCGAGGATCGATTGCGTCGCCTCCCGCGCCGAGAGGGCGCGGAGGCGGATTGCGCGGGCGAGGTCGACGGCGTCCCAGCGCCAGGGCTCGGGGGGCAGGTGCTGCATCGCGCGGTCCTTCCTTGCGGGTCTGGTCAGACTAGCGCGCGCAGGCCCGGCCCGCGCAGGGGGTTCCCCCGCCCGGGGCTTTCCGCTTAAGTCTCAAACTCTTCCGCCCCCGACCCCGGATGGACCGGATGCGTCGGCCAACCCGACCCGCGGAAGATGAGGGAGCCATGCCGTGATTCCCGCCCTGATGCCGACCTACAACCGCGCCGACCTCGCCTTCGAGCGGGGCGAGGGCGCCTGGCTGTGGACGGCGGACGGGCGACGATTCCTCGATTTCGGCAGCGGCATCGCCACCGCCTCCCTCGGCCACGGCCACCCGCACCTGGTGAAGGCCATCGCCGAGCAGGCGGCGAAGGTCATGCACACCTCGAACCTCTACAGGATCCCGCAGGCGGAGAAGCTGGCGGCAAGGCTGGTCGAGACCTCCTTCGCCGACAGCGTCTTCTTCTGCAACTCGGGCGCCGAGGCGAACGAGGGCATGATCAAGGCCGTCCGGAAGTACAATTCCGAGGAGGGCCACCCCGAGCGCTTCGGCGTGGTCTGCTTCGAGGGCGCCTTCCACGGCCGCACCCTGGCGACCCTGGCCGCCACCGGCAACGAGAAGTACCTGGCCGGCTTCGGCCCGCCGGTGCAGGGCTTCAAGCACATCCCCTTCGGCAACATGAACGCCGTGCGCGACGCCATCGACGGCTCCGTCGGCGCGATCCTGGTCGAGCCGGTACAGGGCGAGGGCGGCGTGCGCCCGGCGACGCTCGACTTCCTGCGCCAGCTCCGCGCCGCCTGCGACGAGTTCGGCATCCTGCTGGCACTCGACGAGGTCCAGACCGGCATGGGGCGCTCCGGCAAGCTCTGGGCGCACCAGTGGGCGGGGATCGAGCCGGACGTGATGTCCTCGGCCAAGGGCATCGGCGGCGGCTTCCCGCTCGGCGCGATCCTGGCGAAGGAGAAGGTGGCCAAGCACCTGAAGGCCGGCACGCACGGCTCGACCTATGGCGGCAACCCGCTGGCCTGCGCCGCCGGCAATGCCGTGCTGGATGTGATCCTGGCCCCGGGCTTCCTCGAGCAGGTCGATCGCGTGGCCCGCCACCTCTGGCGCGGCTTCCTCGGCCTGCAGGAGCGCCATCCGCAGGTGGTCGAGGGCGTGCAGGGGGCCGGGCTGCTGCTCGGCCTGAAGCTCCGGCCCGAGGTCAACAATGGCGAGATGCAGGGCGCGGCGGTCGCCGAGGGCCTGCTGACGGTCGCGGCGGGGATGAACGTTCTGCGCGTCGCGCCGCCGCTGATCATCACCGAGGCCGAGGCGGACGAGGCGATCCGCCTGCTCGACCGCGCCTGCCTGCGCATGACGCCGTCCTCGGCGGGGAAGGCCGCCGCGGCGCAGTGACGGCGCCGGCGCTGAAGGCCATCGACGGCGGGGGGGAGGCTTCCCCCCGCCACTTCCTCGAGCTGATGGACCATGACGGCGCCACCCTGCGCCGGATGCTCGATCTCGGGGCGAAGGCCAAGCGCGGGGAGATCTCGGGCAGGCCGCTCGCCGGCCGGAACGTCGCGCTGATCTTCGAGATCCCCTCCACCCGCACGCGCGTCAGCTTCGAGGTCGGGATCCGCCAGCTCGGCGGCGATCCGCTGGTGCTGACCACGCGCGACATGCAGCTCGGCCGCGGCGAGACCGCGGCGGACACGGCGCGCGTGCTGTCGCGCTATGTCGACGCGATCATGCTGCGCACGGCGGATGTGTCGAAGATCCGCGAGCTGGCCGAGCACGCGACCGTCCCCGTGATCAACGGCCTGACCAATATCAGCCATCCCTGCCAGCTCATGGCCGATGTGATGACCTTCGAGGAGCATCGCGGCCCGATCGCCGGCCAGGTCATCGCCTGGACGGGCGATGGCAACAACGTGGCGCAGAGCTTCATCCAGGCCGCGGCGCGCTTCGGCTTCACCCTGCGGATCGCGACGCCGCCCGAGCTCGCCCCGCCCGCGCAGCTGATCGACTGGGCGCGGAAGGAAGGGGCGAAGATCGAGCTGACCGCCGACCCGGCCGAGGCGGTGCGCGGCGCGCGCTGCGTCGTCACCGACACCTGGGTCTCGATGTCCGACGAGACGGATGGGGCGAAGGTCAGCCGGCACAACATGCTGGCGCCCTACCAGGTGAACGCCGCGCTGCTCCGCCAGGCCGCGCCGGATGCGATCGTCATGCATTGCCTGCCGGCGCATCGCGGGGAGGAGATCACCGACGAGGTCATGGACGGCCCGCAATCGGTGGTGTTCGACGAGGCGGAGAACCGGCTGCACGCGCAGAAGGGCGTGCTGCTCTGGGCGCTGGGGCTGGGGTGAGGTCCGTATCCGGTGGCGCGGCCGGGGCGAAAGCCGGGGGACGCACCCCGGCTGTTCCCCGCCGGCCCGCCACGGGCTAGGGTCCGGCGCATCCACCAAGGCACCCATGGACGGTAAGGAGCCTCGCCTGATGGGCAAGGTCTATTCGGACGCGAAATCGGCGCTCGCCGGCCTGCTGCGCGACGGCATGACGATCATGTCGGGGGGCTTCGGCCTCTGCGGCATCCCCTCGGCGCTGATCGAGGCGATCCGCGAGAGCGGCGTGCGCGACCTGACCATCGTCTCCAACAATGCCGGGATCGACGATGCCGGGCTCGGCCTGCTGCTGAAGACGCGGCAGGTGAGGAAGATGATCAGCAGCTATGTCGGCGAGAACAAGACCTTCGCCGAGCAGTTCCTGGCCGGGGAGCTGGAGATCGAGTTCAACCCGCAGGGCACCTTGGCCGAGCGCATCCGCGCCGGCGGCGCCGGCATCCCGGCCTTCTTCACGAAGACGGGCGTCGGCACGGCGGTGGCCGAGGGCAAGGAGACGCGCGAGTTCGACGGCGAGACCTATGTGATGGAGCGCGGCCTGTTCGCCGACCTGTCCATCGTGCACGCCTGGATGGGCGACACGGAAGGCAACCTCGTCTACCGGAAGACCGCGCGGAACTTCAACCCGATGATGGCCACCGCATCGCGCATGACGGTCGCGCAGGTCGAGCACCTGGTGAATCCGGGCGAGATCGACCCCGACCACATCCACACGCCCGGCATCTTCATCAAGCGCATGATCGCGCTGCCCGTCGGCTTCGAGAAGCGCATCGAGCAGCGCACCGTGCGCAAGCGCGAAGCCGCCGCCGCCGCCGGCGAGGAAGTGTAGCAAAGGCAGCCCGCCCCAGGCGGGCTGAGCGCCCGAACGGGCGCCGCGGCCAATGCCGCGAAAGCCAAGCGCGCGGAGCGCGCGCCCGGCGCCTGAGGGCCCAAGAAAGGAGTCACACCGATGCCCTGGACCCGTGACGAGATGGCGGCCCGCGCCGCCCGCGAGCTTGAGGACGGCTTCTACGTCAATCTCGGGATCGGCATCCCGACGCTGGTGGCGAACCACGTCCCGTCGGGCATCAACGTGCAGCTGCAGAGCGAGAACGGCATGCTCGGCCTCGGCCCCTTCCCCTATGAGGGGGAGGAGGATCCGGACCTGATCAACGCCGGCAAGCAGACCATCACCGCGCTGCCGACCAGCAGCTACTTCTCCTCGGCCGACAGCTTCGGGATGATCCGCGGCGGCCATATCGACCTGTCGATCCTGGGCGCGCTGCAGGTCGCCGCGAATGGCGACCTGGCGAACTGGATGATCCCGGGGAAGATGGTCAAGGGCATGGGCGGGGCGATGGACCTCGTCGCCGGCGTCAAGAAGGTGGTCGTGCTGATGGAGCACACCGCCGGCGGCAAGCCGAAGCTGCTCAAGGCCTGCAACCTGCCGCTGACCGGGGCGCGGGTCGTCGACATGGTCGTGACCGAGCTCGCGGTGTTCGAGATCGCCCGCAAGGGGCCCGAGCGCGTGACCCTGGTCGAGCTCGCCCCCGGCGTGAGCGAGGCCGAGGTGCGGGAGAAGACCGAGGCCGGTTATGAGGTGGCGCTGCGCAACGCCGCCTGAGAGTTTGTGAAAGAACGCCCGTCAGCCCCGATGTTGGGGGATATTCTGCAATGATTCCAAAGGGCGTTCTTTCGCAAGTTCGATTTCTTCGCGCGCTCTGAGAGGTGGGCTGGCCGGGCGCCCACCCGGGCGGCCAGCGCCCCGACCATTGCAGGACCGTCTCCCGCCCCTATCTCGAAGACGGAGCCGGGTTCGCTGAAGGCGGCCCCAACCGCCTTCGGGCACCGCAACACCATCGGGAAATATCCGCCGTGACCATCCAGACCCCGGCGAAGCCGCAGCTCGGCAACGCGTCCTTGGTCGGTCGTCCGACCCGCGAAGACGCCGAGGCGGCCGTCCGCACCCTCCTCCGCTGGACCGGCGACGACCCCGACCGCGAGGGGCTGATCGACACCCCCGCCCGCGTCGTGCGCGCCTATGAGGAGTTCTTCGCCGGCTACGCCATCGACCCGGTCGAGATCCTCGCCCGCTCCTTCGAGGAGACGGACGGCTATGACGAGATGGTCGTGCTGCGCGACATCCGCCTGGAGAGCCATTGCGAGCACCACATGGTGCCGATCATCGGCCGCGCGCATGTCGCCTACCTGCCGGCCGGGCGCGTCGTCGGCATCTCCAAGCTCGCCCGGGTGGTCGAGATCTACGCCAAGCGCCTGCAGATCCAGGAGAAGCTGACGGCGCAGGTGGCCAACACCATCAACGACGTGCTCGAGCCGAAGGGCGTCGCCGTCGTGGTCGAGGCCGCGCACCAGTGCATGACCACGCGCGGCATCCACAAGCCGGGCGTGACCATGGTCACCAGCCGCATGCTCGGCGCCTTCCGCGACGACCCGACCACGCGGCGGGAATTCCTGGCGATGATCGGCGGCGGCGGCCGGGGCGGCTTCGACGGCTGACGCCGGGGGCGCGGCGGCGGGGGGGAAGAAGGCAGCTTCGGCGCAGTGCGCCGAAGCCCCCCGGTGCCCCCCATCATCGTTTTCTGTCACTGGCCCTTGGTGGGCCAGGATGGCGGGCCGCCCTCAGCAGGCGCGCGCGGCCTGGGCGCGCTGCTGGTTCGCGACGCGCTGTGCCGCCCAGGCCTGGTCCGCCTGGCGCGGCGCGCCGGTCCAGGCCGCCTCCTGCCGCTCGCGGTTGGCATAGCGCTGCGCCACCTGCGCCTCCCGGCGCTCCTCATAGCAATTGTAGGCGGCCGCCGGCGGCGGCCCGGGCGGGACGGCGACCACCCGCGGGGGCGGCGCCGGCCGCGGCGCGACGACGCAGCCGGTCAGCGCGCCGGCGGCCGACAGGGCCAGGAGGGTGGCGGAAAGAGGGGATCGCATCGGCGAATCGGGGCTCCCAGGTGGCGCGCCCGGAAGGTGCCAGCCCGGGCGCCCGACGGAAACCGGGTGCACGCGAGCGCAACGGCACGTTCCGGTGAGACCGCCTCCCGGGGCCCGACGCCGCCGGGCGGTCAGTCCGCCGCCTCGGCCTCCACCTCGATCTGCCAGCGCGGATCGGCCAGGCCGGCCACGATCAGCAGGGTGCTGGCGGAGACATGGCCCTCGAACCCGGCCTCCCGCGCCTGGCGCCAGGCCGGGATCAGCGCGGGGTCGGTGAGGAAGGCGGTGAGCTTCACGATGTTCCGCACCCCCATCCCCTGCGCGGCCAGGATCGCCTTCAGGTTGGCGACGACCTGGGCGCATTGCGCCGGCCCACCCTCGATGATCGTGCCGTCGGGGGCGGTGCCGACCTGGCCGGAGATGACCAGGCGACGGCCGGCGCCGGTCACCAGCGCGGCATGGGCGTAGCGGCCGCCGGTGGAATGGACGGTCGGCGGGTTCACGAACTCGATCGGCATGGCGTGTCAGCTCCTCGGCAGGTCCTCGCGCGTCACGGTATCGGGGGAACCGCCCCCGGCGCCGCCCCCGCCCCCCGGTGCGCCGGGCGGCAGGATCGCCAGCCAGGGCCGCAGATTGCGGCGCAGCTGGAACTCGAACTCCACGTTCAGGCGCTCCATGGCGCGGCGCAACACCCGCTCGGCCGCCTGCGGGCGGGACGCCTCGGCCCCGCTGACCGAGGCCCGCGCCTCCGCCGTCACGAAGCCGGCCTGCGCGCCCGCCGCGTCGATGATCTCGATCCGGCAGGCAACGACGCAGGTGAGGCCGCCGCCGCCGGAGGTGATGGCGGCGCGGGTCGCGCTGAACACCGCCTGCCCCGCCGTCCCCACCGCGACCAGCCGGTCGCGGCCCATGATCCGCACCGCCTCGGCCGCGCTCGGGACCAGGCGCGGACCAAGGTCGCCGGGGACCGGCGGCGGGTTGGTGGGGGCGATCTCGACCGTCCCGACATTCAGCGGCAGCGGGGTGAGGAAGGCGTAGCCGATCGGGTCGAGCGGGCGGGGCGGCGGGTCGTCGCCGGCGCAGGCGGCCAGCGCGACGACGCCGAGCAGCCCGAGCGAGCGGCGCCCGAACCGCCCCGTGACGACGCCCCCCTGCCCGACCGCATCCCGCATGCCCAGCCCCCCCGACCCCGCCCCGGTGGCGCGGCCCCGCATCCCGCCTTCCCCCGGACCGCATCCTTGCGGCGCGATCCCGCGGGCCGATCCGACCGGCGCCGCGGAACCGGGCGCGCGGATCGGGCCCGCCCGCGCAGCGTAACCCGCCCTGCGGGGGGAAGGCGAGGCGGGGCGGCGCCTTCAGGCCGGGCCGGCGGCCGGCTGGACGTCCGCCCGGTCGAAGCGGAAATCCAGGTTGCAGAACTCGCAGGTCATGGTGATCGCGCCATTCTCGGCCATGTGGTCGAGATCCTCGGCCGGGAAGCCGGTGAGCACGCCGGCCAGGCGGGCGCGGGAGCAACGGCAGCCATAGGAGAGGGCGCGCGGCCGGTCGAGCGCCAGGCCCTCCGCGTGGAACAGCCGGTGCAGCAGCGCGCCGGAGGCCAGGGCATCGTCGAGCAGCTCCTCCTCGGTCAGCGTGCCCGCCAGCGCCAGCGCGGTGCGCCAGGCCTCCTCCTGCGCCTCCGTGTCGAGCTCGGGGTCGACGCCGCCCTCGCCGGCGACGCGCTCGAGGATCAGGGCCGAGGCGCGCCAGCCGACCCCGGTCCGCGCACAGGCCAGGTGGACATGGGTGCGCAGCTGCTCCGAGGTGCGGAAGTAGTGGCCGGTCATCTCGGCCAGGGTGGTGCCCTCGATCGCCACGATCCCCTGGTAGCGGTCCATGTCGGGCCCCTGGTCGCAGGTGAAGGCGAAATACCCCTGGCCGAGCAGGACGTCGTGCGGCGGCGCCTCCTCCACCGCCAGCGCCGCCTCGAGCTTGGACGACGTGGCGCGGGCATAGCCGCGCAGCGCGCCCTGTTCCGTGCAGTCCGCGAGCAGCATGGCGACCGGCCCGTCGCCCTTGGCCTGGAGGGAGAAGCTGCCGCGGAATTTCAGCGCGGCCGCCAGCCCCGCCGCCAGCGCCAGCGCCTCGCCGAGCAGCCGGGCGACGGCGGGGTGGTGGTCGTGGCGGGTCAGCAGCGCGTCGGCGAGCGGGCCGAGGCGGATCAGCCGCCCGCGCACCGGCTTCTGGTGCAGGTGGAAGGGCTGGACGCCGCGCGGCACGACGATGTCGGGGACCGGCGGGCGGTCATGCTGGAGGAAATCGGGCGTGGCGGAGGGTCGGGTGGGATCGGACACGCAGCTCGGGCCTTGCGGTTGGGTCGTCCCAAGATAGGCAAGGGGCGCGGGTGCGGCCACGCATGCGCGGCGCGGGGCGGCCCTTGCGGGGGTCGGGGCCCGGGGGTATAGGCACCGCCCTCTCGGGGGGGCCATAGCTCAGTTGGGAGAGCGCTTGAATGGCATTCAAGAGGTCAGGGGTTCGACTCCCCTTGGCTCCACCAGGGTTCCAGCCGGCCTTCGAGTGATCGGGGCCGGCTTTTCCATGTCTGCTCCCAGCATCATGGCATCGCGCGGCAGGCGCCGGGTCCAGGCGCCCGGGATCCGCGCCGCATCGCGCCCCAGGTTTCATCGCCCTGTCACACACAGCGACCGGGTGCTTGGCTAACGCCCCCGGACACGATTGCCAGGATCGGAGCCAGACATCATGACGATGCGCAGCCTCCTCGCCTTGGCCGCCCTTGCGGCGGCCTTCCTCGCCGCGCCCGCCACGGGCCGCGCGCAGGATTGCCCGCGCGGCCAGCTGGATGCGCGCTACTGCGACCGAGACGGCGACATGGTCGCCGATGCGCCCGAGAACCCGCGCGACCAGGTCGATCCGGCGGTGCTGATCTTCGCCTACACGCCGGTCGAGGACCCCTCCGTCTACCGCCGCGTGTGGCAGGACTTCATGGACCACCTGGCCAAGGCCACCGGCAAGCGCGTGCAATTCTTCGCCGTGCAGTCCAACGCCGCGCAGATCGAGGCGATGCGCGCCGGGCGCCTGCATGTGGCGGGCTTCAACACCGGGTCGAACCCGCTCGCCGTGAACTGCGCCGGCTTCGTGCCCTTCGCCATGATGGCGAGCCAGAAGGGCGAGTTCGGCTACGAGATGGAGATCATCGTCCCCGCCTCCTCCGACGCGCGGAAGATCGAGGATTTGAAGGGCCGCACCATCGCCTTCACGCAGGAGACCTCGAACAGCGGCTTCAAGGCGCCGTCGGCGCTGCTGGCCAGCCAGTTCAACATGGTCGCCGGCCGCGACTTCAAGCCCGCCTTCTCCGGCCGGCACGACAACAGCATCATCGGCGTCGCCAACCGCGACTACGACGCGGCGGCGATCGCCAACTCCGTGATGGCGCGCATGGTGGCGCGCAACGCGGTGAACCCGGCGCAGATCCGCAGCATCTACCGCAGCCAGACCTTCCCGACGACGGGCTACGGCTATGCCCACAACCTGCGGCCGGAGCTGGCGGCGAAGGTGCGCGAGGCCTTCTTCGGCTTCAACTGGGAAGGCTCCGCGCTGCTCGAGGAGTTCCGCAAGAGCCAGCCGCCGCAGGAGAAGTTCATCCCCATCACCTACCGCGAGCACTGGGAGGTGGTGCGGCAGATCGACAAGGCGCTCGACGTCTCCTACGCCTGCCGCTGATGCTGCTGACCCTCGAGGGGCTGACGAAGCGCTACCGGACCGGCGACCTCGCGCTCGACCGCGTGGACCTCGCCGTGCCGGCCGGGCAGGTGATGGCGCTGATCGGCCCCTCGGGCGCGGGCAAGTCCACGCTGATCCGCTGCGTGAACCGGCTGGTGGAGCCGACCGCGGGGCGCGTGGTGCTGGACGGCCAGCCCGTCACCGGGCTCGGCGCCGTGGCGCTGCGGCGGGCGCGGCGGCGCATGGGCATGATCTTCCAGGAATACGCGCTGGTCGAGCGGCTGACGGTGATGGAGAACGTGCTCTCCGGCCGGCTCGGCTATACCGGCTTCTGGGCCTCCTGGTTCCGCCGCTTCCCGCGCCGCGACATCGAGCAGGCCTTCCGCCTGCTCGACCGCGTCGGCCTCGCCGCCATGGCGGACAAGCGGGCGGATGCGCTCTCGGGCGGGCAGCGCCAGCGCGTCGGCATCCTGCGCGCGCTGATGCAGGACCCGGCGCTGCTGCTGGTGGACGAGCCGACCGCGAGCCTCGACCCGCGCACCAGCCGCCAGATCATGCGCCTGCTGGTCGAGCTCTGCGAGGAGCGGGGGCTGGCCGCCATCGTCAACATCCACGACGTGGCGCTGGCGCGGGAATATGCGCGCCGCATCGTCGGCCTGCGCGCCGGACGCATCGTCTTCGACGGCCCCGCCGCCGCGCTCGGGCCCGATGAGCTCACCTCCATCTACGGCGAGGAGGACTGGTCGAAGACCATCGAGGCGGCGCCGGCGGAGGCCGAGACGGTGCCATGAGCGAGGCCCTCGCCGGCTTCGACCCGCGCGCCGCGGCCCGGGCCTGGCGACCGCCGCCGCTGATCGCCACGCCCTGGCTGCGCTGGGCGGTCTATGCCGGCGCGCTGCTCTACGCCGTGCTGGCGATCGGCAGCGTCGAGGTGAACTGGACCCGCGCCGCCGAAGGGCTGGAGCGCGGCGCGCGCTTCCTCGCCGGCTTCCTCTCGCCCGACTTCACCACCAAGGGCGAGGACATCCTGGACGGGCTGCTGGAGAGCCTGGCCATGACCATGGTCTCCACCGCCCTCGGCATCGCGCTCTCCGTGCCGGTGGCGCTGGGGGCCGCGCGCAACCTGGCGCCGCTGCCGGTCTATCTCGTCTGCCGCGCGCTGATCGCCGTCAGCCGCACCTTCCAGGAGATCATCATCGCCATCGTCTTCGTCGCCATGGTGGGCTTCGGGCCGCTGGCGGGGACGCTGACCCTCGCCTTCGCCACCATCGGCTTCCTCGGCAAGCTGCTGGCCGAGGACATCGAGGACATCGCCGAGGAGCAGGCCGAGGCGATTCGCGCCACCGGCGCCGGCTGGTTCCAGCTGCTGGCCTGGGCCATCCTGCCGCAGGTCCGGCCGCGGCTGATCGGGCTCTCGGCCTATCGGCTCGACATCAATTTCCGCGAGAGCGCGGTGCTCGGCCTGGTGGGCGCCGGCGGCATCGGCGACACGTTGAACACCGCCTTCGACCGCTACGAATTCGACACCGCCGCCGCGGTGCTGCTGATCATCATCCTGGTCGTGCTGGCCTGCGAGTATGCCAGCGGCTGGATCCGCCGGGCGGTGCAGTGATGGCCGTGACCACGCGCGCGGATGGGCTGCCGGAATGGCGCCGCCGCACCCCCCGCGGCGACCTGCTGGTCTGGGGCGGCTGGCTGGCCGCGGTGGCGCTGACCGTCGCCTGCTTCCAGTACATCTCCGACCGCACCATCTGGGCCTTCGTCTGGGACGCGCCGACCCAGGGGGCGGACCTGCTCGGGCGCATGGTGCCGCCGCGCTGGTCCTATGCCGACCAGCTCTGGCGGCCGCTCTGGGACACGGTGAACATCGCCACCCTCGGCACCGCGCTGGCCATCCTGCTGGGGGCGCCGCTGGCGGTCCTGGCGGCGCACAACACCACGCCGAGCCGGCTGCTGGTGCGGCCCCTGGCCCTCCTCGTCATCGTCGCCAGCCGCTCGATCAACTCGCTGATCTGGGCGCTGGTGCTGGTGATCGTGCTGGGGCCGGGCATGCTGGCCGGCATCCTGGCGATCGCGCTGCGCTCGATCGGCTTCATCGCCAAGCTGCTCTACGAGGCGATCGAGGAGATCGACCGCACCCAGGTCGAGGCCGTCACGGCGACCGGCGCCAGCCGCGCCCAGGTCTTCGGCTGGGGCATCGTGCCGCAGGTGCTGCCGGCCTTCGCGGGCATCTCGGTCTTCCGCTGGGACATCAACATCCGCGAGGCGACGGTGCTTGGCCTGGTCGGCGCCGGCGGGATCGGGATGCAGCTGCAGGCCTCGATCAACATCCTGGCCTGGCCGCAGGTGACGATGATCCTGCTGCTGATCCTCGGCACGGTGCTGGCCAGCGAATGGCTCTCGGCACGGGTGCGCCACGCGGTGATCTAGTGTCCTGCCCGCGAAGTTCGTGGGTTCACCCACGAACGGAGAGGGTCAGCAGGCCACCTAACGACATGGCGAGTGTCCCGGGTCCGACGCCCGCAGGACGTCGGACCCGGGACACTAGTAGGATTTCGGCAGCCCGAGCACCCGTTCGGCGATGAAGCTCAGGATCAGCTCGCGCGAGACCGGGGCGATCCGCGGGATCAGGCTTTCGCGCAGGTAGCGCTCCACATGGTATTCCTGCGCATAGCCCATGCCGCCATGCGTCATCACCGCGGTCTCGGCGGCGCGGAAGCCGGCCTCGGCGGCCAGGTACTTCGCAGCATTCGCCTCCGCGCCGCATTCCCGGCCCTGGTCGTAGAGCCAGGCGGCCTTGCGCGTGAGCAGGTCGGCAGCTTCGAGTTCGGCCCAGCAGCGTGCCAGCGGGTGCTGGATGCCCTGGTTCATGCCGATCGGGCGGTCGAAGACGATGCGCTCCTTCGCGTACTGGCTGGCCCGGCGCAGCGCGGCGCGGCCGATGCCCACGGCCTCGGCGGCGATCAGGATGCGCTCCGGGTTCATGCCGTGCAGGATGGTGTGGAAGCCGCGCCCCTCCTCGCCGATGCGGTCCTCCTCCGGGATCTCCAGCCCGTCGATGAAGAGCATGTTCGAATCGACGGCGTGGCGGCCCATCTTCTCGATCAGCCGCACCTCGACCCGGCTGCGGTCGAGGTCGGTGTAGAACAGCGAGAGCCCGTCGGTCTTCTTCCGCACCTGGTCGGCCGGCGTGGTGCGCGCCAGCAGCAGCACCTTGTTCGCCACCTGCGCCGTGCTGGTCCAGATCTTCTGCCCATGCACCACGTAGCGGTCGCCGCGCCGCTCGGCCCGGGTGCGCAGCGCCGTGGTGTTCAGCCCGACATTCGGCTCGGTCACCGCGAAGCAGGACTTGTCGCGACCCGCGATCAGCGGCGGCAGCATGCGCAGCCGCTGCGCCTCGGTGCCGAAGACCACCACCGGGTTGAGCCCGAAGATGTTCATGTGGATGGCCGAGGTGCCGGACATGCAGGCGCCCGATTCCGCCACCGCCTGCATCATCACCGCCGCCTCGGCGATGCCGAGCCCGCCGCCGCCATAGGCCTGCGGCATGGCGATGCCGAGCCAGCCGCCCTCCGCCATGGCCGCGTAGAACTCCTCGGGGAAGCGCGCCTCGCGTTCCTTGGCCAGCCAATACGAGTCGTCGAAGCCGGCGCAGAGGCGCAGCACGTGCTCGCGGATCTCGGCCTGCTGGTCGGTCAGCGTGAAGCCCAACGGGACGCCCTCCTACCGGGCCGAGATGCGGCAGGGGCCGGGGGGCTGTCAACGAAGCCGCGCCGGTGCTTACCTCCCGCCGATGCAGGAGATGGCGAAGCGGGACGGGCAGCGCAGCGGGGCGGCGCGCCTGCCCTCGGTCGATGCGGTGCTGCGCGGGGAGATCGGCGCGCTGGCCGTCGCGCGCCATGGCCGGGCGGCGACGACGGGGGCGATCCGCGCGGCGCTGGCGGCCCTGCGGCCGGCCGTGCTGGCGGGGGCGCCGGCGCCGGATGCGGCGGCCATCGCGACCCAGGTGCTCGCCGCCCTGGCCGAGGCCGGGACGCCGTCGCTGCGGACGGTGCTGAACCTCACGGGCGTCGTGCTGCACACCAATCTCGGCCGGGCGCTGCTGGCCGAGGAGGCCGTGGTGGCCGCAACCCAGGCCATGCGCGCGCCGGCGGCGCTGGAATTCGACCTCGGCACCGGCGGGCGGGGCGAGCGGGACGACCATGTCGCCGCGCTGCTGCGCGAGATCACCGGCGCCGAGGCCGCCATCGCGGTGAACAACAACGCCGCCGCGGTGGTGCTGATGCTGGCCGCGCTGGCGCAGGGGCGGGAGACCGTGCTCTCCCGCGGCGAGCTCATCGAGATCGGCGGCGCCTTCCGCATGCCGGCGATCATGGCGAGCGCCGGCACCATCCTGCGCGAGGTCGGCACCACCAACCGCACCCATCCGCGCGACTACCGCGAGGCGATCGGCCCGCAGACGGCGCTGCTGATGAAGGTGCACACCTCCAACTACGTGATCCAGGGCTTCACCGCCGAGGTGCCGCCGCGCGAGCTCGCCGCGATCGCGCACGCGGCCGGGCTGCCGATGGTGGACGACCTCGGCTCCGGCACGCTGGTCGATCTCTCGCGCTGGGGCCTCGCGCGGGAGCGCACCGTGCAGGACGCGCTGCGCGACGGCGCCGACCTCGTCACTTTCTCGGGCGACAAGCTGCTGGGCGGGCCGCAGGCGGGGTTCGTGGTCGGGCGCCGGGATCTCGTCGCCGCCTGCGCGAGGCACCCGCTGAAGCGCGCGATGCGGCTCGACAAGCTGCGCCTCGCCGCGCTGGAGGCGACGCTCCGCCTCTACCGTGACCCCGATCGCCTGGCCGAGCGGCTGCCGACGCTCCGCCTGCTGGCCCGCAGCCGGGCGGCGATCCGCGCCATGGCCGAGCCGCTCGCGGCACCCCTCGCCGCCTGGGCCGGCCCGCCCTGGTCCGTCGCCGTCGAGGATTGCGAGAGCCAGATCGGCTCCGGCGCCCTGCCCACCGAGACCCTGCTGAGCGCCGCGCTGGTGCTGCGCGGCGGCGGCCCGGACGCGTTGGCGGCCAGGCTGCGCGCGCTGCCGGTGCCGGTGATCGGCCGCATCCGCGCCGATGCGCTCTGGCTCGACCTGCGCTGCCTCGAGGCGCCGGAGGCGTTGCGCGCGGCGCTCGACGGGGCGGCGCCGGGGCGATGATCGTCGGCACCGCCGGGCATATCGACCACGGCAAGACCAGCCTCGTCCGCGCGCTCACCGGCGTCGACACGGACCGCCTGCCGGAGGAGAAGGCGCGCGGCATCACCCTCGACCTCGGCTTCGCCTATGTGCCGGTGGAGGGCGGCGGCGTGCTCGGCTTCGTCGACGTGCCCGGGCATGAGCGGCTGGTCCACACCATGATCGCCGGCGCCGCCTCCATCGGCATGGCGCTTCTGGTCGTCGCCGCGGATGACGGCGTGATGCCGCAGACGCGCGAGCATCTGCAGATCCTCTCGCTGCTCGGCCTCTCGCGCGGCGTGGTGGCGCTGACCAAGACCGACCTCGTCGATCTCGACCGCGCCGTGGAGGCGCAGCTGGAGGTCGAGGCGCTGCTCGAGGACACGCCGCTCGCCGGCGCGGAGGTCTTTCCCGTCGCCTGCACGACGGGCGCCGGCATTCCGGCGCTGCGCGCGCGGTTGCTCGCCGAGGCAGCGGCGCATCGGGCCGGCGGCGAGAGCGGCCACGACGCCTTCCGCCTCGCCGTGGACCGCAGCTTCAGCCTGGCCGGCGCCGGCACCATCGTCACGGGCTCGGTTGTCGCCGGCGCGGTGCGCGCGGGCGAGGGCGTGCTGCTGCTGCCCGGCGGGCAGCGCGCGCGGGTGCGCGGCATCCACAGCGCGAACCGCGCCGTGGAGAGCGCCGTGGCCGGCGACCGCTGCGCGCTGAACCTGGCCGGGCCCGGCGTCTCGCGCGAGGCGATCGGTCGCGGCGACTGGGTAGTGGACCCCGCGCAGGGCGCCGCGACGCGCCGCGCCGACGCACAACTCTCGCTGTTGGCGACCGAGCGCGCCCCGCTGCGCCACTGGACGCCGGTGCTGCTGCATCACGGCGCCGGCCAGGTCGCCGCGCGCGTCGTGCTGCTGGAGCCGGAGACGCTGCGGCCGGGCGACTCGGGGCTGGCGCAGCTGGTGCTGGAGCGGCCGCTGCCGCTGCGCCACGGCGACCGCATCGTGCTGCGCGACACCACCGCGAGCCGCACCCTCGCCGGCGGCCGGGTGCTGGACCCGCGGGCGCCGGAGCGGCACCGCCGCCGCCCGCCGCGCCTGGCCGCGCTGCACGCCATGGCGGCCGGGGAGCGCGCGGCGGCGTTGCGCGGCACGCTGCGCCAGCCGCCCTTCCTGTTGCCGCGCGAAGCGCTGCTGGCCGACTGGGGGCTGACCGAGGCGGGGCTTGCCGCGCTGTTGCCCGAAGCGCTGGCCCTCGCCGGCCATGTCGGCGTGCCGGAGGCCGTCTCCGTCCTGGCGGGGCAGGCGGGCACGGCGCTGGCGGCCTTCCATGCGGCGCAGCCCGCCGCCCCCGGCATGAGCGCCGAGGCGCTGCGCGTTTCCCTTCCGGTGCGGCTGCCGCGTCCGGCCTTCGCGGCGCTGGCCGCGCATCTGCTGCATGCCGGGGCGATCGCGGCCGAGGGGCATCTGGTGCGCGCGCCCGGCCATCGCGGCGGCATGGCGGGGGAGGAGGCGCGGCTCTGGGATGCGGTGCGCCCGCTGCTGGCGGAGACGCCGCAGCGCCCGCCGCTGCTGCGCGAGATGGCGGCCGCGATCCCCGCGCCCGAGGCGCCGCTGCGCCGCGCCTGCAAGGCCTTTGCCCGCGCCGGGCTGGTGCTGGAGGTGGCGCCCGACCGCTTCTTCCTGCGCGACGCCGTGCTGGCGATGGCGGCGACCGCGCAGGCCCTGGCGGCCGACTCGCCGGAGGGGTTCACGGCCGCGCAGTTCCGCGACCGGGTGGCGAGCGGGCGGCAGCTGGCGATCCAGGTGCTCGAGTATTTCGATCGCCGCGGCATCACCGTCCGGCGCGGCGATCTTCGCCGCGCGGGCCGCGAGCCGGCGGCGGTGTTCGGCGACAACGCGGCCTGACGGGCGCGATCGGCGATTTCGTGGGCGCGGGTGATCGCCGAGAGCGTGATCGCCGAAGGGCGAACCGCCCGCAGGCGTAAATCACGCGAGCAGGCAACGCGCTGGACCAGGATCCGCAATTCCGCCCTCGTGGATCGTGGTCTAGCATCGCCGGTGGAGGGGACGCGCTTCCGGTGGGGCGTCCGGACTTCAAATCCGGGAAGGGCCGTCGGACGGTCCTTGGTGGGTTCGACTCCCATTCTCCTCCGCCATCGGCCGCGGCCCTGGCCTTGACAGCCCCGCCGCCGCATGGCGGAGCGCCCCGGCGTGCCCGGTCCGCGGGCGCGGCGATCCAGGTCCTGGCAGGAAGGACGCGGAATGGCCGAGTGGGATGCGGTGGTGATCGGCGGCGGCGCGGCGGGGCTGAGCGCGGCCGCGGCGCTGGCCGGCGCGGGGAAGCGCTGCCTGCTGATCGACCGCATGGGCGGCGGCGGCGAGCTGATGAACCTCGCCAACGGGCTGCACGACCTGCCCGAGCCGACAACGGGCCCGGAGCTGGCCTCGGCGCTGCTCGAGCAGGCGCTCGGCGCCGGCGCCGAGCTGGCGATCGAGGAGGTCACGGGCCTCGCGCCGGCGGGCGAGGGCTGGTCGGTCACGACGAGTGATGGCAGCCATGCGGCGCGTGCCGTGATCCTCGCCGTGGGGCTCGGCCCGGGAAGGCTCGACGTCGCCGGCGAAGAGGCCTTCGAGGGGCGCGGCCTCTCGCATTGCGCCGCCTGCGACGGGCCGCTCTATCGCGGCGAGCCGGTGGTGGTGGTCGGCACGGACCGCTGGGCCGTGCAGGAGGCGGTGGACCTGCTGCCGCTGGCGAGCGCCGTGGCGCTGGTGACGCAGGGACGCGGCCCGGTCGAGGCGCCGGGCGTGGCGGTGATCCCGGGCCGCGTCACGGGCCTCGAGGGCACCAACGGGCTCGAGGCCGTGCTGGTGCAGCAGGCGGGCGCCGCGCCGCGCCGGCTGCCGGCGCGCGCGGTCTTCGTGCAGGACGGCCGCCGGCCGGCGCTGGGCTTCGCGCCGCCGGACCTCGCCTGCGACGCGGCGGGGCGGCTCGTCACCGACGAAGCGCGGCGCTGCGGCCTGCCGGGCCTCTACGCCGTGGGCGAGGCGCGCGCCGGCTTCCCCTCCACCCTCGCCGCCGCGATGGCGGATGGCCGCCGCGTGGCGGAGGCCATCGACTGAGCTCCGGCCCGCGCCGCCCGCCGGATCACGGCCGGCGGAGGCGGAGCGGCAGGCCATCGGCCGCCGGCGCCTTGGCCCCTTGGCAAACCGCCGCGCCGGGTCTCCAATGGGGGCGCACGGGAGAAGGACGCCCGGATGAAGATCGTCAATCCAACCTTCGGCATCGCGCCCAAGAGCGAGGGCGACGCCGTCGCCGGCCCGGTCGACTGGGCCCGCGACCCGATCATCCTGTTCTCGAACAACAAGCCGAACGCGAAGGAATTGCTGGAGGGGGTGCGCGATCGCCTCGCCGCCCTCCGCCGCGTCGACAACATCGACTACATCGCCAAGGGCAGCGCCAGCCAGCCGGCTACGCCCGAGATGATCGAGGACGTGGCGAAGAAGTACCGCATCGCGCTGCTCGCGCTGGGCGACTGAGGCTCCTGCTCATCGTGGAGTTTCCACGACAGCATCGAACTGCGTAAGCGTGGCCTGAAGGGCATCGTCATCGCGACGGAGACTTTCAAGCCGCTGGTCCTGGCGCAGGCCAAGGCGCGGAAGCTCGACCCGCACATGATCGTGGTGAAGCACCCCGTGGGCGGTCTGAACGCCCAGGAACTCGAGGAGCGGATCGCCGCCGCCTTCGAGGGGCTGAAGGTGGAGATGAAGGGCTAGGCTCCCTTCACGCGAACGAGGGGGCCGCGGATTCCGTCCGCGGCCCTTTGCACGAACGGGGAACGCAATGTCCGAGACCGCCGACGCCGAGATCCTCGAGATCCCGGAGATGGATGCCGATGCCTGGGCCGACTACGTCGAGGCGCAGGGCTGGACCGACGGCCTGCCGCTGGTCCCGCCCGCCGAGGCCGCCGTCGCGCGGATGATGGAGGGCGCGCGCGGCGACAACGAGCCCTTCCCGACCATCACCCCGCGCCAGGTGACGCCGACGCTGCGCAGCCTGGCCGCCAACGCGGTGATGGCCGGCTGCCGGCCGGAATACTTCCCCGCGGTGCTGGCGGCGCTGCGCGGCGTGCTGGTCGCCGACTACAACCTGCACGGCACGCTGGCGACGACGCATAGCTGCGCGCCGATGGTGATGGTCAACGGCCCGCTGCGGAAGGCGCTGAACATCAACTGCGGATCGAACTGCTTCGGCCAGGGCTGGCGCGCCAATGCCGCGATCGGCCGGGCGCTGCAACTGATCCTGAACAATGTCGGCGGCGCCAAGCCCGGCATCATGGACCGCTCCACCTTCGGCTCGCCGGCGAAATACACCTTCTGCTTCGGCGAGAACGAGGAGGAGAGCCCCTTCCCGCCCTACCACACGCGCCACGGCTTCGACGCGGGCGAGAGCGTGGTCACCGTCATGTCGGCCGAGCCGAACCACAACCTGAACGACCATGGCAGCACCAGCGGCCTCGGCCTGCTGACCACCTTCGCCGGCGCCATCGCCTCGCCGGCCGCCAACACGGTCTACGGCAAGGGCCCCTACTTCATCATCTTCGGCCCCGAGCACGCGGCGACGCTGGCGCGCGACAAGTGGACGGTGCGGACCATCCAGGAGTTCCTCTACGAGAAGGCGCGCACCCCGGACTTCCAGGTCTCCGAGGAGAACAAGCGCATCTACGAGGAATCCGGCCACCTGCCGGAGAAGGGCTTCTACCGGACCGCGCCGACGCCGGACGACATCCATGTCGCGGTGGCGGGCGGGCCCGGCAAGCATTCCGCCTGGGTGCCCTCCTTCGGCGGCACGGCGGCGATCTCCATCCGCGTGAAGCCGCCGGCGTGAGCATCGCGCGCGGCATCCTGGTCGGCGACCGCGAGGCACCGCTCTTCGCCGAGGACACCGGGTTCGAGGCGGCGCAGGACGCGCTGCGCGAGGCGCAACTCTCGGACGGCCTGCCCATGGTGGTGCCGACCGAGGCGCGGCTCGCCCGCATGCTGGACGGGCGCGACCCCGCGCTCTCCTTCGGCCACATGCCGCCGCTCTTCGGCGAGATGACGGCCGAGGCCATCGCCTGGTGCTGCGTGGCGGCGGGCGCCGTGCCGGCCGAGTTCCCGGTGGTGCTGGAAGCCGCCATCGCGGTGCTCGAGCCCGAGTTCAACCTGCTCGGTATCCAGACCACCACCGGCACGCCCACCGCGGCCGCCCTGGTGCATGGCGAGCGCGCGATCGCCGCGCTCGGCATGAACGCGCGCACCAACTGCCTCGGCCCCGGCAATCGCGCCAATGCCTGCATCGGCCGGGCGCTGCGCCTGGTGCTGACCAATGTCGGCGGCGCGCGGCCCGAGATCGGCTCCATGGCGACCATGGGCCAGCCGGCGAAGTACGGCATGGCCTTCGCGGAGGGGACGCATCCGCTGGCGCCGCCGCTGCATGCGCGCCGCGGCCTGGAGGCCGCCGAGGGCGCCGTGACCGTCATCGGCCTCTCCGGCACGGTCGAGGTGCTGCCCGAGGGCGGCGCCGAGACGCCCGAGGCCGTGCTGCGCCCGGCGCTTGCCGCCATGGCGGGGGCGCGCGCCGCCTCCTCCGGCGGCAAGCAGCGCGAGCCGGGCGAGCAATTCCTGCTGCTGCCGCCGGAGATGGCGGAGGTGATCGTGAAGGGCGGCTGGAACCTGCGCGCGGCGCAGGACTTCCTGCTGCGGGAGTCGGGCACCGCATGGCCGATCGCGCGCACGCCGGAAGACATCCACATCATCATCGCCGGCGGCGCCGGGGTGAAGATGACCTGCCTGGTGCCCTGGGGCGGCGGCACCTGCTGCGTCACGCGGCGGCTGCCGGGCTTCTGACGGCGCTGCCGGCCGCCGCGCAGGAGGCGCCGGCGCCGGGCTTCCTGCGCATCACCCCGCCCGAGGGGCGGGAACCGGTGTACATCGCCCCCTCCCAGGTGGTGCGGGTCGGCCAGGTCGAGGGCTACACCGTGCTCGACACCGCCGCCTGGGTGCAGCAGCGCACGGTCGAACCGGCCGAGGCGGTGGCGCGGCGGCTGGCCGCGACCGGGCTGCGGCTGCTGCCGCTGACCGACCTGAACGGCCGGCGCATCTGGCTGGCGGCGGAGCGCATCGTCCTCGTCCGCGATTCCCAGGCGCGCCATGCGCCGGGGGCGCGCGCGGCCATCGTCATGGTCGGCCTGCGCTCCGGCTTCGACGTCGCCGTGCGCGAGAGCGTGGAGGAGGTGATGGAAGCGCTGCGCCGGCTGCTCGGCGGGCCCGGCGCCCCGGTGCCGACGACTTACTAGCTAGGCGCGAACCGCGGCCGGTCGCATCATCGCGGGGCCCGCCGCCAGGAGACCGCCCGCGCCATGGCCTTCCACACGCTTCGCGCCTCGCCCGAGACCGCCCGCGCCGGCGTCTTCAACGCCGCCTTCCCGCCGGTGCTGACCATCGCCCCAGGCGACACGGTCGAGGTGCAATGCGTCTCCGGCCGCGCCGAGATGCTGCCCGCCCCGGGCAGCGGCCTCGGCGTGCCGCCCGAGCTCGCGGCGATCATCGCCGCCAATCCGGGCATGCAGGTGGGCCACATCCTGACCGGGCCCATCGCCATCGCCGGCGCCGAGCCCGGCGACACGCTGGAGATCCGGATCGACCGCATCGAGCCCGGTGCCGATTGGGGCTACAATTTCATCCGCCCGCTCGCCGGCACGCTGCCCGAGGATTTCCACGACACCCACCTGATGCACATCACGGTGGACCGGGAGAAGCGGACCTGCCGCCTGCCATGGGGGACGGAGCTGGCGCTCGCCCCCTTCTTCGGCGTGATGGGCGTGGCGCCGCCGCCGGCCTTCGGGCAGATCTCCTCGAAGGAGCCGCGCATCCATGGCGGCAACCTCGACAACAAGGAGCTGCAGGCGGGCGCGACGCTGTTCCTGCCCGTGCATGTGTCGGGCGCCAATTTCAGCGTGGGTGACGGGCACGGCGTGCAGGGCGATGGCGAGGTCTGCGTCACCGCGCTGGAGATGTGCCTGACCGGCACCTTCACCTTCGCGCTGCACAAGAAGACCGGCCAGGCGATGCCGCGGGCGGAGACGCCGACGCACTACGTCTCCATGGGCCTGAACGAGGATCTCGACCAGGCGATGAAGCAGGCGTTGAGGGAGATGATCGCCTTCATCTGCGGCCGCACCAACCTCTCCCGCGAGCAGGCCTATGCCTTCTGCTCGCTCGCCGTCGATTTCCGCGTGACGCAGAGCGTGAACGGGGAGAAGGGGGTGCACGGCATGCTGCGGAAGGGACTGCTGTTCTAGCGGGCGCGTTGCCGGCACGCCCCAACCCTGCCGGCGAGGGCCATTTCGATTGCGACCCGCCTCCGGTCCACCTATCGTGATGGCTCCGACCGGCAGGGGATCGATGCGGTGGCGACCTTCGTGATCTACGGCCATGGCGGCCGCACGGCCGGTACGGCCACCGGGACCTATGTGATACCGAAGGGATTGACCATCTACTTCTACGCGAAGGACGGCGAAATCCTTTACGACAGCGCGGCAACGGTCATCAAGAGCTTCCTGCTCACCGGCGCGGCCAACGAAGTCAGCGCGCAGGCGGCAGCCCGCGAGACCAAGACCGCGTTCGAGACCATCCCGAACTACAGGATCACCGGGGACGCCAACCTTCCGGATGCCACCGGGATCTATCTGGTGGGGCAACCGAAGTCCGCCGGACCCGTCGCACCCATCCCCCATGGCACGAGCTACTTGCTTTCCGACATCATCGGCGGCGCGAGCGGCGGAGGGGTGATCGGGACCGCCATCTATTGGCTCGCATGCCGGGCCAAGCCTGACAACGCGATGTTGACCGACGACAATGCGGACATCGTCACCAGTTCGGTCAACGGCGTGAACGCCAGCTGCGTCGAGCAGGGGCTGTCCTATGGCCTGACACCGAGCCAGGTGAAGGCGCGCGGCGGCAACTGGCGATAGCGCCGGGCCGCTCGACAACCCGCCGGAACGCGGGCAGCCTTTCCCGCGCGACCCCTGAGGGAAGGGCGGCGTCCATGGACCACATCTTCGGCAGCGGCGATTTCCGCTACGAACCCGTGGAGGGCTGGGGCCGGCTCCCCGAGGGCTGGACCCTGAAGGAGGTCGCGGCCGTCGCCACCGACAGCCAGGACCGGGTCTACGTCTTCAATCGCGGCGAGCACCCGATCTGCGTCTTCGACCGCGACGGCAGGTTCCTGGGCTCCTGGGGCGAGGGGCTCTTCACCCGCGCGCATGGGCTGCACATAGGCCCGGACGATAGCCTGTGGTGCACCGACGACGGCGACCACACGGTGCGCAAATGCACCCTGGATGGCCGCGTGCTGATGACCATCGGCCTGCCGCGCGAGCCCGCGCCATTCATGTCCGGCCGGCCCTTCAACCGCTGCACCCACACCGCGCTCTCGCCGGAGGGCGACATCTACGTCTCCGACGGCTACGGCAACGCCGCCGTGCACAAGTACTCGCCGGAGGGGCGGCACCTCGTCTCCTGGGGCCGGCCGGGGATGGAGCCGGGCGAGTTCAACCTGCCGCACAACATCGTCTGCGACGCCCAGGGCCTGGTCTATGTCGCGGACCGCGAGAGCCACCGCATCCAGATCTTCGACGGCAAGGGGGCCTTCCAGGGCCAGTGGACGAACATCCACCGGCCCTGCTCGCTCTTCCTCGGCAAGGGGAGCTGCCCCTGCTGCTACGTGGGCGAGCTCGGCCCGCAGCTGCCGGTGAACATCAAGTACCCCAATCTCGGCCCGCGCATCTCCGTGCTCGACATGCAGGGCCGCGTGCTGTCGCGCTTCGGCGAGCTCGGCGGCGGGCCGGGCCAGTTCTGGTCGCCGCACGGGCTCTGCGTGGACAGCCATGGCGACCTCTATGTGGGCGAGGTCAGCTTCACCGCCTATCCGCGCTACCACGACGGCCGCGCGCCGCCGCCCGAGGGCGTGCGCTGCCTGCAGAAATACCGGAGGGTCGCGGCATGACCACCTCGGCGCACGGGGCGGCGACGCTCACCCGGGGCCAGCGCCTGGTGCGCGAGGTCCGACTCTACGTCGGCATCGCGCTCTACCTCTGGCTCTGCTTCGGCGTGGTTTTCCTCTACCGCGCGGCGCTGCTCGAGGATCACGGGCTGACCGGCTGGCATTTCGGCCTCGCGGCCGCCAAGGCGCTGGTGCTGGGCAAGTTCATCCTCGTCCTGCATCAGCTGCGCCTCGGCGAAGGGCGGCGCCAACGGCCGCTGGCGATCGCCGTCCTGCTCCGCTCGGTACTGTTCCTCGGGGCGCTTCTCGCCCTCAGCCTGGTCGAGGAGGTGCTGCTGGGCGTGATCCATGGCGAGGGCGCGGCGGCGGCGCTGCAGAAATTCGCCGCCGGCCGCGTGGCGGAACTCGCCGCCTCCGCGCTCATCCTCTGGATGGTGCTGCTGCCCTACCTCGCCTTCCGCGGCCTCGGCGAGGCGCTGGGCGAGGATGCGCTGAATCGGCTGCTCTTCGGCCGGCGATGAGGCCCGCCCCCTGGCACGACTATCCGTTACCCGTAGAGGAGACCGAGCGATGTCAGCAGCCCTGAAACTCGCCACCGGCATGAGCGACGCCGAGTGGCAGACCCGCTGCGAGCTGGCGGCAACCTACCATGTCTGCCACCACCTCGGCTGGACCGACCTGATCAACACCCACATGTCGGCGCGCATCCCGGGCGAGCCGAACCACTTCCTGATCAACAATTACGGCGAGATGTTCGACGAGATCACCGCCTCGTCGCTGGTGAAGATGGACATGG
>CAYNYQ010000010.1:0-34469 GCA_964401305.1 uncultured Acetobacteraceae bacterium
CCCCGCGCTCGGCCGCCGCCGCGGCCACCGCCGCATGGGCCGGGCAGGCGCCGTCCAGCACCAGCAGCCGCGCGCCGGCCCGCAACGCGGCCAGCGCATGGCCCGGCGCATCGCCGCAATCGAGGGCGGCCTCGACCGGCCCCGGCGTCAGGGCCTGCCCGGCTGCGGCCCGTGCCACCATCCCGAGGAACCAGGCCGGCCCGAGCCCCGCCGCCGCGCCCGGCGCCGAGAGCAGCAGCACCCCGCGCGGCCCGGCCAGCGCCAGCGCCGCCGCCGCGCCTGCCGCGTCGTGCACCACCACCACCGGCATCCCGACCGCGACCATCCCCGCGCGCTCCTGCCCCGGCCCGCCCCCCGCTGCCCGCGCGCCCCGGCCCGCGTCAAGCCCCGGCCGTTGACCCGTCTTCCACCCCATGCCAAGGCTCGCCACAGGCCCGGGCGCGACCCGGCAGGACCCTGCGGAGCGGCATGAGCGAGCAAGGCGGCAGCGCGGATCCGGTGGCCGAGGCCGCGGCGCGGCTCGAGGCGGCGGTGGAGCGTCTGGCCGAGGCGCTTGGCACTGCCTTCGCCGCCCGTCGCGCCGGCGAGGAGGGCGCCGCCGAGGGCGACATGGTGCCGCGCGCCGAGGTGGCGGCCCTGGCGGATCGCCTCGATGCCACCGTCGCGCGGCTTCGCGGCGCGCTGGCCGAGGAACTCCGCCGGGTCGAGGAGGAATAGGATCGCCCGCGGGCCGGCGGCGCGAGGCCCGGGCGGCCCGGCCGTGCAGGCCGGCGGCTGATCCCGGCGCCCGCACCCGGCGCCGCGACAGGCATCCCGACGCCCCCCGGGGCGCCGGCAGGAAAGGGAAGCAGCGCGTGGGGCAGGTCACCGTCCGCGTCAACGGCTACGGCCACACCATCGGCTGCAAGGACGGCGAGGAGCAGCACGTCCTCGACCTCGTGCACCAGATCGAGGAGAAGGTGCGGGTCATCCGCTCCATGGGCGGCCAGTTCTCCGAGGCGCGCATGCTGCTGCACGTCGCGCTGCTGCTGGCCGACGAGGCGGCGGACCTGCGCGAGGAGGTTGCCCGGCTGCGCGGCGGCGGCCCCGCCCCAGGCCCGGCCCCTGGCCCAGCCCCTGGCCTCGCCCCCGCTGGCGACCCGATGCTGGCCGAGCGCCTGGCCCGCATCGCCGAGCGCATCGAGACCCTGGCCGCCACCGTCGCCCGCCCCTGAGGCGTCCGCCCCTGAGCGCCTACGGCCGCCGGGAACGGCGCCCGGGTGCTGGCGCCGGCCGCCCGCGCTCCCTATATCCTCGGGGCGGGGCTGCCCGGTGCGTCAGGCATTTCATCCCCGGGGCCAATGAGCATCTCCTGGGAGCTGGCTCTGCCCGGATCCTGGTCCGGGTATCTGGTGCCCACCTGCAACAGCAGGCCTTGGGAGGATGTGTTCGCCAACGGCCAGGGTGGCTCCGCACAGTGTCTCCGCGCCGATGACCCCCCCCGATCCCGCCGTCACCGACTGGTGCCCGGTGCTCCTTGCCGAGCGCAAGGCGGAAGCCCGACGCGCCGCCCTGCTGCGCCGTGCCGGCATCGACCCCATGGGGGCGGGGGAGGCGCTCGCCGGGCACGTGCTGCGGGCAGCGCCGCTGCCGGCGCCGGGCGCCACCATCGCCGGCTTCTGGCCGATGGGCACCGAGATCGACATCCGCCCCCTGTTGCAGGCCTTGGCCACGCGCGGCTACCGCCTGGCCCTGCCGGCCACCCCGCGCCGTGGCAACCCGCTGCGCTTCCGCCGCTGGGCCTTCGGCGAGGCCCTGGCCGCCGGCCCCCTCGGCACGCGCCAGCCCCCGCCCGAGGCGCCGGAGGTCGTGCCGGACCTGCTGCTGGTGCCGCTGCTCGCCTTTGATCGCGCCGGCCGCCGGCTCGGCTATGGCGGTGGCTACTACGACCGCACCCTGGCCGGGCTGCCCGGCGTGCCGGCCATCGGCTGCGCCTTCGCCGCGCAGGAGGTGCCGGAGGTCCCGGCGGGCCCCGAGGACATGCGCCTTGCCGCCGTGGCGACCGAGCGCGGCCTCCAGCCCTGCGCGCCGGACAGCGCGGGGCCGGCATAGGCGCCCCACGCGCCGGACACCGCCCGGCCCGCATAGGACCGGAGCCCCACGCGCCGGAGACCGCCGGGCCGGCATGGGCGCGCAGCGGGCAGACGCCCCCGCGCGCCGATTTGCGCGGGCAGGGCTGCGGCGGGATAGTGCGCCCGCCGTTCCGGCCGAGGGAGGCGAGGCACCGTTGCGAATCCTGTTCCTGGGCGACGTGGTCGGCCGCAGCGGCCGCGACGCGCTGACCACGCAGCTGCCCGGCCTCAGGGAGCGCCTCCGCCTCGACCTCGTCGTGGTGAATGGCGAGAACGCCAGCCACGGCTTCGGCCTCGCCCCCGACATGGCGCGCGCCTTCCTCGCCGCCGGCGCCGATGTCGTCACCCTGGGCAACCACGCCTGGGACCGGCGCGAAATCATCCCCTACCTCGAGACCGAGAAGCGGGTGATCCGGCCGATCAACTTCCCCCCCGGCACGCCGGGCCAGGGCGCCTGCCTGGCCGAGCTCCCGGGCGGGCGCCGGGCGCTGGTGGTGAACGTGATGGGCCGGCTCTTCATGGACCCGCTCGACGATCCCTTCCGCGCCGTGCAGGCCGAGCTCGCCCGGCACCGCATGGGGGCGGGCGGCACCATCCAGGCCGCCATCATCGACGTGCATGCCGAGGCCTCCAGCGAGAAGGCCGCCTTCGGCCACAGCTTCGACGGCATGGTCAGCCTGGTGATCGGCACGCACACCCATGTGCCCTCGGCCGACCACCAGATCCTGCCCGGCGGCACCGCCTTCATGACCGATGCCGGCATGTGCGGCGACTACGACAGCGTCATCGGCATGCAGAAGGGCCCGGCCGCGCTGCGCTTCTGGCGCAAGCTGCCGGGCGAGCGGCTGGCCCCGGCCGAGGGCGAGGCGACGCTCTCCGGCCTTTTCGTCGAGACCGACGACGCCACCGGCCTCGCCCGCCGGGTCGCGCCGCTGCGGCTGGGCGGCCGGCTCTCCCAGGCCATGCCCGACCCCGCGTGATCCGCCCCCGCCGCGCGTGACCGCCCTCCGCCCGTCCCCGCCGCCCGCCCCGGCGCGGCCCGCTCTTGCCGCGGGCCTCACCGGCGCCCTCGGCCGGCAGGCGGACCGCCCCCTGGTGCGGCCGGCGGAGGTGGTGCTCGATCTCGAGTCCCGCCCGCCGGTCGCCCAGCTCCTCGCCCTGGCGGCACAGCAGGTGGCGGTGCAGTCGATCTACTTCGTGCTGCCCGGCCTGGTCGCCGCCGCCTTCGGCGCGGAGCCGCTGGAGGCGACGAACTTCCTCTGCCTCTCGCTGCTCGGCGTCGCGCTCTTCGCCGTGCTGCAGGGGCTGACGCGGGGCGTCGTCGGGTCGGGCTACCCGATGCCGGGCATCCCCTCGCCGGTGCTGCTGACCGCCTACCTGCTGGCGGCAGCCTCGGGTGCCAGCCTCGGCGGGGCGGCGGCGCTGACCGCGCTCACGGGGCTTGCGGTGGTGCTCAGCCTGCCGCTCTTCCGCCGCCTGCCGGCGCTGATCCCGACCGAGGTCGCGGGCGTGGTGGTGTTCCTGATCGGCGCCTCGCTGCTGCCGCTGGTGATCGCGGCCATGCACCTCGAGGCGGCGCGGCCGCTGGCGGCGCTGCCGGGCGCCGCGGTCACGCTCGGCACGGTGGCGGTGATGGTGCTGGTGGCGATCGGGCGCAGCCGGCTGGCGCCCTTCGCGGTGCTCTCGGGCATGGTGGCGGGAATCGGCGCCGCGCTCGCCGCCGGCATGGGGGCGCCGGATGGGGCGCGGCTGCTGGCCGAGGCGCCCTGGGTCGCGCTGCCGCGGCCGATCCTGCCCGAGTTCGATCCCGCGATGCTGCCGCTCGGCGGCGTCTTCCTGCTCTGCCTGGTGCCCATCCAGGCCTCGCTGCTGGGCAACCTGATCGCCTTCCAGCGCGCCGCCGATGCCGACTGGCGCCGGCCCGACCCGCCGCCGCTGCGGCGCGGGCTGCTGGCGCAGGGCATCGCCGTGCTGCTGACCGGCGGGATCGGCGGCATGGCGCCCGCCATCTCCACGGCGGCCGTCGGGCTTTCCGTCGCCACCCGCACGCTGGCCCGGCGTATCGCCCTGGCCGGCGCGGCGGTGCTGCTGGTGCTGGCCTTCTGCCCCAAGCTCGTCGCGCTCTTCGTGCTGGTGCCGGAGCCGGTGAAGGCGGCGATGCTGCTCTACGTCGCCGGCTTCATGATGGCGCAGGGCTGCCAGATGGTTGCCGCGCGCATGCTGGACGCGCGCCGCACGGCGGTGGTGGGGCTCGGCCTCGGCGCCGGGCTCGCGGTGCTGATCGAGCCCGAGTTCTTTGCCGCCGGGCTGCCGGCCCTGGCCGCGCCGCTCTCCTTCGGCGCGCTCGTCGCCTTCCTCGCCAACCTGCTGACGCTGCCGCTGGTCGCGCGGCGCGCCCGCTTCGTCCTGCCGCTCGGCGGCGCCCTCTCCCCGGCGGTGGAGGAGCGCTGGGCGGCGCTCGGCGGCGCCTGGGGCCTGCGGCGGGAGACGGTCGAGCGGGTCCGGCACGCCCTGACCGAGCTCGGCGACCTGCTGGGCGGGCGGGGCCTGCGCGAACTTGCGGTGGTGGCGACGAAGGAGGAGGACCGGGTGGTGCTCCGCCTCGGCTTCGCGGGGCCGCCCCTGCCGCCGCCGGCGGCGCGGCCCCGGGCGCGCGACCTCGAGGACGGCACCACCTCGCTCGAGGCCTTCGCCGTCTGGATGGCGACGCGGCATGCGCAGCGCCACGCGCAGCGACGGACCGGCGAGGGCCGCGTCGAATTCCTGCTCGAATTCGGCGATTGATCCGGCCACGGCGTCGCGCCCGAGACGGCGCACGGGGCGCGAGACGGGACCTGGCGTCACGTGTTGGAGATTGCGTGAAACCCGAGCCTTGCAATCGGATTTCCCTTCGCTTCCCGCGGCCCGTCGGGCACAGTCCCCGGGCTGGATCGGGAGAGTGGGCGATGCGCGAAGGAACGCGGTCGGGGCTCGTGCCGGGCATGTCGGTGCTCGGCGGGGCGGCCGGCGGCTTCAGCTACGAGGGCGCGCTGCGCGACGCCCTGGCGCCGGAAGACCGCCAGCGGCGGCTGCAGGCGGGCGAGGCGCGCAGGCCGCCGCCGCAGCAGGTCCAGGCGACGCGGCCGCAGGCCCCCGCCGCGCAGGCGCAGCGGCAGCAGGGCTGAACCGCGCCGGCGGCCCGCCAGCAGGGCTGGGCCGGCGACGCGGCCGCCAGCCGCTTCAATACATCGTGGCGACCAGGCGCGCCGGCGCCTCGGCGTCGTAGCTCGCGGGCTCGACGGCGCCGGCGGTGTGCGCGGCCAGCATCTCGCCCATGCTCGGCAGGCCGGCGGGACGCTTGCGGCCGTCCCACAGCGAAGAGCGCATGATCGACTTGGCGCACTGCATGTAGACCTCGCGCACCGCGACGAGCAGCACCGTCGCGGGCTCCTTGCCCTCGGCGACGAAGCGCGCGCGCAGCGCGGGGTCGGTGGTGATGCGCGCCCGCCCGTTCACGCGCAGCGCCTCGCCGGCGCCGGGCACGAGGAAGAGCAGCGCGACCTCCGGGTTCTCGAGGATGTCGCGCAGCGCGTCGAGGCGGTTGTTGCCGCGGCGGTCCGGCAGGGCGAGGGTGGTCTCGTCGAGCGCCGCGACGAAGCCCGGCGCATCGCCCCGCGGCGTGCAATGCACGCCCTTCGATCCTGTCGTCGCCAGCAGGCAGAAGGGCGAGAGGCCGATGAAGCGGAGCGTCGGCGCGTGCAGCCGGTCCGTGACCTTCTTCAGCACCAGCTCGCGCGGCGCCTCGTAGAGCGCGGCAAGCTGCTCGGGCGTGGTGACGGCGTGCGGGTCGGCGAGGGCGGCCTGGGGCAGGGTGTCCATGGGCGCAGCATAGAGGGGTGACGGCGCCCGGCGCATCACCCTTCGGCGGCGGCCGCGGCATGGCGGCCGGGGCGTGCCCCCGCCGCCACGCCGCGCACCCGGTCAGGCCGCCGAGCCGCGCCGGCCGCCGCGGCGGTCGTTCGCCGCCCGGGGCTGCTCCTCCTCCTCCTCCTCCTCGCCGGTCAGCTCGGCGACCATGGCCGGGTTGATCTCGCGCTCGGCGAGCTCGGTGAGCATCTCGTCGGTCTTCTTCTCCTCCTGCAGCGTCTCGGCGAGCAGGCCGGCGACCTCCTCCTCGCCGGCGGCCTTGGCCAGCGCGGCCATGGTGCCGTAGGCGGCGATCTCGTAGTGCTCGATGCGCTGCTGGCCGGCGACGATCAGCGCGTCCATCACCGCGCCCTTGTCGTGCTCCTCGAGCTCGGACTGCGCTTCCTCGATGATGCCGCGCATGCCCTCGCAGACCTTGCGGCCGGGCTTGCCGCCCATCGCCTCGAGCGCGCGCTCGAGGCGCTCGACCTGGCCCTCGGTCTGCTCGACATGCATCTGCAGGGCCTCGCGCAGCGCCTGGGAGCTTGCCTTCTTCATCATGCGCGGCATGGCGCGCAGCGCCTGCTTCTCGGCGCTGTAGGCGTCGCGCAGCTGTTCGATCATGATCCTGGTCAGGTCTTCGGCCATGGGGGGCGGTCCTCGGGGTTCGGGCGGCGGCGGGGTGCCGTCGCGCGCTGCGCCAAACGGGCGCCCCCGGGGGCGGGTTGCCTGCCGCCCGGTGCCCCCGGGGGGGATCGCGTGCCGCCTGGTGCCCCCGGGGCGGATCGCGTGCCGCCTGTCCGAAGCCTGGAGCGTGATCGCCGAAGGGCGTGACGCCCGACGGCGTGGATCCCGCGATCAGACAATACGCGGGACCAGGATCCGCCGGGTCTAGCGCGGGCCGCCGGGGCTGCCGGCCGGGCCGCAGCCGCAATCGGCCGGTGATGGCTGGGGCGGCGCGGGTGCCTCCTGGGGTGGCGCCGGCGGCGTCCCGCTCGGTGTCCCCGCGGGCCCGGGCTGCGCCGCCGCGCTGCCGGCCAGCAGCGAAGCGGCCAGCAGGGCAAGCCTGGCAGCGGCGCCACGCCGTGCCATCAATCCGCCACCGCGCCGGAGGCCTTGATCACCGGCCCCCATTTCACCAGCTCCGCCTCCACCAGCGCGGCGAACCCGGCGGGGTCGAGCCGCGGCATCCGCTCGAAGCCCTGCTGCTGCAGCCTGGCCCAGATCGCCGCGTCGTCCAGCGCGGCATGGGTCTCGGCGTTCATGCGCGCGACCACGGGGCCCGGCGTGCGCGCCGGCGCGGCGAGCCCCATCCAGGTGGTCAGCTCGTAGTCGGCGAAGCCCTGTTCCTTCAGGCTCGGCACCTCGGGCAGGAATTCGCTGCGTGCGGCGGAGGTGACGGCCAGGGCCCGCAGCTCCCCCGCGCGGATCTGCGCCAGCACGGTCGGGATGTTGTAGCAGCCCGAGGCGACCTCGCCGGTCATCACCGCGGTGATGCCGGCCGGCGCGCCGCGATAGGGCACATGCGTCATCGTGGCACCCGCGACCTGCGCGAAGAGCACCATGGAGATGTGGTGCGAGGTGCCGTTGCCGCCCGAGGAATAGGTCAGCGGCGCCGCCGCCGCCTTCGCCGCCTCGGCCAGGTCCCGCGCCGTGCGGTAGGGGCTCGTCTTCGGCACCACCAGCGCATTGGTGACGGTGGCGAAGACCGCGACAGGGGCGTAGTCGCGCCGGGCGTCGTAGCGCGGGGATCGTGTCAGGAAACTGTTGAAGATCATCGTGCCCTGGCTGACCAGGCCGAGCGTCTGGCCGTCGGGCGCCGCGTTCTTCAGCTGCTCCATCGCCACCACGCCGCCGGCGGCGGGGCGGTTGTCCACCGTCACCGGCTGGCCGAGGCGCTGCGACCAGCGCTCGGCCATGGTGCGCGAGAGGATGTCGGCGGTGCTGCCCGGGGCGAGCGGGACGATGAGGTTCACCGCCCGCGCCGGCGCCCAGTCCGCCGCGCGGGCCGTGGCGGCGAGCCCCATGGCGCCGGCCGGCGCGCCCAGAATCAGATCCCTGCGTCGCATCCGCGATGCTCCCTGGCTGCGGCGCTTCCCCCGGTCATCATGCCGTCGGCTGCGGCCCGTCATAGCCTTCGACGACGACGACATCGGCCTCCGAGATCTCCGTGCGGAGGCGCTTCACCCGAGCGTACTCGTCCGAACGGTAGCAGGCGAGGGCCGTGGCGTAGTCGGGGAACTCGATGACGACGACCCGCTGCCAGGCTGGGCCCTCGACAGCGTCGGCCGTGCCGCCGCGCACCACGAAGCGTGCGCCGAGCTTTGCCATGATGCCGCGCACCCCAGCGGCATAGTGCTGGTAGGCGTCCGGGTCTCGGATATTGAGGCGGGCGATCCAGTATCCCTTGGCAGCCATATCCTGGTCCTCCCGAATGGTCCGCTTGATTCTGTCCGCGGCGGAACAGTCTAGGGCTGCAAGGGCCGGCAGGTGCAAGACCTCAGCGCCCGTCGCCGGCGATGAGATAGATCGGGCTCGACCAGAGCACGTTGCCGTCCTCCAGCGTCGCGCGGATGAAGAGCGCGTTGTCCTCGTCCTGCCGCAGCGCCACGCGCAGGCCGTGGCGCACGGTATGGTGCGGGTTCGTGTCCGGCAGGCGGAAGGCGCGCACCCGGCGGCCGAGCCCGCCCGCCTCCCAGGCGCGGTCCTCGAGGCCGAGCTCGGCGATCGGGATCTCCGCCTCCATCAGGTTGGTGCGGATGGAGAGGGTGCCGGCGCGCGGATCCTGCAGCATCGCCTCCACGCCCATGAAGCCGCCGGTGGTGACGCCGTCGAAGACGAGGCCGGTGGCGGAGGCGTCGAAGCGACGGTCGAGGTTGAAGCGGTTGATCGGCCGCGCGCCGGACCAGGCGTTGCCGGCGAGCGCGATCTCGCCCTTCCACAGCGTCTCCCGCCCGCGGCCGCGATACTCACTGCCCTCCCACAGCACGCGCACGCGGCGCCCGAGATCGGCGGCGGCATAGGGGCGCCAGGTCTCGAGCAGCCGCGTGCGGTTGCGGATCTCGACGCGCTCGACGGGCGCGCCGGCCAGGATCTCGAAGCCGAACTCCACCTCCCGGTCGGCGACGCCGGTGAGGATGTTGCCGAGCCCCGCGCGCGCCGTGCGCCCCACCGGCGCGCCGCCGAGCGAGGGGTCGTCGCGGTGCAGCGCCGCCGGCGCCGAGAGCACCGCCCAGGCATCGGCATGCACGCGGGCGGCGCCGGTGGTCGCCACCTGGCGGCGCCAGAGCATCGCCTCCCAGATCGCGTCGCGGGTGAGTTCGGGCGCGAAGTAGCAGGTCAGCCCGCCATAGGCGCCGAACAGCGAGGCGCCGGGATGCGAGGCGCCCTGCCGTCCCTTGTGGCCGTCGCTGTTGGCGGCGATGCCGACGCGCGCGCCGGTGGCGAAGGCATCCTCCAGCAGCCAGTCGAAGGTGCCCCAGTCGGAATGCACCTCGACGCTGCGCTCCAGCGCGCGGTCATGCGCATAGGGCAGGTTGGCGTAGCGGCCGCCGACATGCGGCAGGCAGACCACGCTGTCGGCGCCGCCCTCGGCGCGCAGCGCGGCGTGCAGCGCCTTGACGTCCAGCGCGTCCTTGTCGGCGTCGGAGAGGTCCTCGACCAGCGCGTGGCAGGAGCGGTGCAGCGTGCCGCCCTCGCCCTTCAGCACCACGTTGCGGTCGCCGCCGAGCGCCGTGTTGCCCGACCACTCCCAGCCCGGGAAGAAGACGAAGCGGCCGGGCAGCGTGCTCTCCGCGGTCAGGGCGTTGAGGTCGCGCCAGAAGGCGCCGGTGATCTGGAAGTCGTTGCCCTGGTGGCACATGGCGTCGATGAAGGCGCAGTCGCGGGCGTAGTCGACGAGGCGGGCGGCGCTGTTGGTGCCGATCGTCTCCTCGGACTGGCCGTGCATGTCGGCCCAGAAGGGGAGGTGGGTTGCGCTCTCCACGATGCGCAGCGGGTTGCTGCGGGCCAGCGGGTGTCCGGTCTCGTCCAGTACATCGATGGCGACGTCGGCGGGGTGCGCGACATGCAGCCCCTCGATCCGGTGCGCGCGGGCGCCGGCGGGCCAGTCGATCACCTCCGGCAGGCCCTGCACCGGGGCGCTGGAGCGCAGGCGGTAGCGGCCCGTCACCAGCGGTGTGGGATTGCCCCAGCGGTCATCGGCGCGCAGGCCGAGCGCGAAGGCCTCGCCGGCCCGGCGCAGGGTCGGCAGCACCGCGCGCCAGGCCTCGGGCGCGCCGGGGACGATCCTGATCCAGGGCTGCTCCGGCAGGATCGCCCAGTTGAAGCAGGCGAAGACGTCGGCCAGCACGCGGAACTCGAAGCGGTCCTCGCAGAAGGTCTGCAGCCGGATGCCGGGGGAGCCGCCGCGGCGGTCGCCGAGGCGGATCGTGATGGCGTCCCCGGGCGAGAGGAAGCCGCGCCCGACCGCGACGGTCAGGCACTTGCCCCAGGGCCGCATGTTGAGCTTCGGGTTGTAGGAGAGCTCGAGCCTGGCGCCGTTGCTGGCCTCGGCGGTGACGTAGTTCGGCGCCGCCGGGTCCGTGAACTGCGGCGTGCCCATGTCCGAGGCGAAGCGATGCACCAGGCGGATGGAGCCGGTGTCGTCCATGCCGAAGCGGCCGGCGGTGAAGACCACCTCGAAGGACTGGTAGGACCCTGCCTCGAAGGGATCGGTATGCCCGGCGACGAGGCGGGCGGTACCGATCTGATCGGCCATGTAGTCGGTGTGGCGGGCGACATGGGGCATGGGCGTGGGTCCTTCCTCCCGCGCAGCCTAGCGCCTGCGACGCCGAGGCCGAACCCGGCATGGGGCGGCGTGGAACGGCGCGCCGGGGCCAGGGGGCGCGGACACGTCGCTCCGCCGGGCTTGGGCCGCGCCGCGGACAGGTGGATCGCGGAGGAAGCGGACAAATCTCCTGTCCGCAATGCCCGAAGGGGGGTGGACGCGGTTCATGGGGCGGGGTCGGGTCACGGGCTCCTGCACAGGAAAGGGTTTATTTTCCTATATCCGTAGAGGTCGGGATGCAAACTTTGCGTCGCGGCGCCTCGCGTTCCGGACGCCGGCCCGACCCCCCGGCCCGGCCGGGGGCCAGCCTCTGCGTTGCGGCGATGTACAGGCAGCGTGTGTTATAAGGACAACAAATCCATTCGTCAGAATTCTTTACAGTCTCGAAAAAAATCCTGCCCAGTACAATCATCCCATTGAAGAACAACGGACCGGAACGACGGCATGGTGTTTGCTCGCGCGGTCGCGAGCGCAGGCTGGACGGTCCGGCCTCCGCGCGCCGGGCCGCAGGGAGAGACGGGATGCATATCGTGCAGATGAGTGCGGCGGCGCTGATGGCGGCGGGCTTGGCGTTGGCGGCGCCGGGGAACGCGGCGGATGCCGCCGCCTACACCTTCTCCTGGAGCGGCCGGAACGGATACGCGATGACGGGCTCGTTCAGCTTCGCGGATTCGCTGCTGAACACCGGGGCGATCGCTGGCAGCAGCCTTGCGGAGTTCAGCCTGACCGTCCTGCTGAACGGCGCGTCCCTGGGCACCTGGTCCCTGTCGGATGGGGTGAACGCCGGCGCGACCTTCAACTTCAACTTCGACACGACCGCGGAGACCTTCCTCGTGGGCGGGACGAGCGGCAGCGCCACGGGGCAGTCATGGAATCTGCCGGCGGGTTCGGTCTCCGGTTGTTCATCGGCCGGGTTCACCAGCGGCGCCGTGTCGCAGGTCGTCTGCGTCGGCGGCGACCCAGCCGGCGGGTTGTCGTCCGTCAACTCGATCAGCACGAGCCAGTCGACTCTGACCGCGACCCGGGTGACGACGGCGGCTGCCGTGCCGGAACCTGCCTCGCTGGGCCTGCTCGGCGCCGCTCTCGGCGGTCTCGGCCTGCTGCGCCGGTGGCGCGGCCGCGTCACGGCGCGGCGTCCCGCGCCCGTCTAGCGGGCGGCCCGACAGCGCACGCCATGCCCGGATGGGGCGCGGCCTGCGCTGGTGTCGGATAATTTGACAGGGTCCGGCGACGTGACCGGCCCATGTCCTGGCAAGGCCTTGTGAAGGCTCATTTCGTTTCGAAGGCATAGTTATTGCTCTGCTGCATGCATCCGCGACGCGCGCCCAGTTATCCGGCGTGCGGCGGCCCAGCGGGGGAGAACCCATGAGGATCGGATCGATCGCCGCGGCGGCACTGCTGGCGGTGGTGGCGGCGCTGGCCCTTCCGGCGAAGACGGCCGACGCGGCCACCTACGACATCGCCTGGACGGGCACCGGCGGGTACTCGATGACGGGCCAGTTCAGCTTCGTGGACTCGCTCCTGAACACCGGGCCGATCAACGGGAGCAGCCTGACGAGCCTTTCCATCAGCATCCTGCTGAACGGCGTCACGTTGGGAGGATGGAACCTCGCCGACGGGCAGGTGCCAAGCGCGGCTCGCTTCAACTTCAACTTCGATACGACGACGGGTGCCCTCCGCACGGGCGGCAACAGCTCTGGAGCGGCCGGACAGCAGTGGAACTGCGGATTGACCGGCTATGGATTCGCCAGCGGCAGCAGTGGCCAATTGGCGTGCGTGAACGGGTCCGTGGGGGGCTTTCTCGACGTCACCTCATCCACGCTCACCGCCACGCGCGTGACCACCGACGTTCCGGAGCCCGCCTCGCTCGGCCTGCTCGGCGCCGCGCTCGCCGGTCTCGGCCTGCTGCGCCGCCGGCTTTGCGGCGTTTCGGCGCGGCGTCCCGCCCTGGCCTAGCCACGGGCCGCCCGGCAGGCCGCGCCGATCGCAAGGCGCGGCCTGCGGCATTCCCACTCTCCGCGTCGCCGCGGGCCGCCCCCGGCCCGCCGCCCGCGCCACCTTGCCCAGCGGCCCGCGCCCGTCACACTCCTCCCCGCCACCCAGGGAGGACGCCCCCATGCCCGAGACGATCCGCGGCGCCGAGGCGCTGGTGCGTGCGCTGCAGGCCGGCGGCACGCGCACCCTCTTCTCCCTCTCCGGCAACCACATCATGCCGGTCTACGACGCGCTGGTCGGTAGCGGCATCGATCTCGTCCACACGCGCCACGAGGCGGCCGCGGTGCACATGGCCGATGCCTGGGGCCGGCTGACCGGGGAGGCGGGGATCGCCCTCGTCACCGGCGGGCAGGGGCATACCAATGCGGTGGCCGGGTTCGCCACGGCGCTCTCGGGCGAGGTGCCGCTGGTGCTGCTCTCCGGCCATGCGCCGCTGGCCGAGGTCGGGCTCGGCGCCTTCCAGGAACTCGACAACGCGGCACTCGCCGAGCCGGTGGCGAAGGCCGCCTGGGCCGCGACCTCGGCCGAGGGCCTGGCGGTGGACCTCGCGCATGCAATCCGCCTCGCCCGCAGCGGCCGGCCCGGCCCCGTGCACCTCTCCCTGCCGACCGACATCATCGAGGCGCGGCTCGACCCCGGCGCCGTCGCCTGGCCCGACGCCGCTTCCTTCGCGCCCGAGCCGATGCCGCTCGCCCCGGGCATGGCCGCCGCCGTGGTCGCCGAGCTCGCCGCGGCGAAGCGGCCGCTGGTCATCGCGCCCCCCGCGCTCTGCACGCCGACGGGGCGCGGGCTGCTCGCGGCGCTGCGCGGCGCGCTCGGCGTGCCCGTCGTGCCGATGGAAAGCCCGCGCGGCGTGAACGACCCCTCGCTCGGCGCCTTTGCCGAGGTGCTGGCCGGGGCCGACCTGATCCTGCTGCTCGGCAAGCCGCTCGACTTCACGCTGCGCTTCGGCCGCGCGCCGGCGGTGGCCAGGGATGCGCGCTGGATCGTGCTGGAGCCCGACCCGCTGCTGCTGGCCCGGGCGCAGCGCGGCCTCGGCGCGCGGCTGGTGCTGTCGGCGCTGTGCGGGCCGGCGGAGGCAGCGGCGGCGCTGGCCGAGGCCGCCCGGGGCTCGGCCGGGCCGCATTCCGGCTGGACCATGGAGGCCGAGGCGGCGATGGCGCATCGCCCCGCCGCCTGGGACGCGCTGCGCGCCGCCGCCGACCCGATCCACCCCGTGGCGCTCTGCGCCGCCCTTGCCCCCTGGCTGGCGCGCGACCCGGAAGCGGTGCTGGTCTGCGACGGCGGCGAGATCGGGCAATGGGGCCAGGCGCTGCTGACGGCGCCGACGCGCGTCATCAACGGCGTCGCCGGCGCGATCGGTGCGGCGCTGCCCTTCGCCATCGCCGCCCGCGCGGCGCGCGGGCCGCGCCCGCCGGTGCTCGCGCTGATGGGCGACGGCACCTTCGGCTTCCACATGGCGGAGTTCGACACCGCCTGCCGGCACGGCCTGCCCTTCGTCTGCGTCGTCGGCAACGACGCGAAGTGGAATGCCGAGTACCAGATCCAGCTCCGCGAGTACGGCACCCAGCGCGCGCATGGCTGCGAGCTGGCGCCGGGCACGCGCTACGACCTGGTGGCCGCGGCGCTCGGCGGGCATGGCGAGTTCGTCGAGCGCGCCGCCGACCTGCCGGGGGCGCTGGAGCGGGCCTTCGCCAGCGGCCGGCCGGCCTGCGTCAACGTGCTGATCGCCGGGCAGCCGGCGCCGGTGGTCCGGCGCGGCGGCTGAGGAACGCCGGGCGGGCGCGAACGTTAGGGGAACGGGTGGCGCCGCGCCGCCCGCCCCGACGCACCGCCAGCGAGGACCGCCATGGCCAAGCCGCCCGCCGACGATCACGCCGCCAACCCCAAGGCCGATCCCGATCCCGGCTCCAACACGATCAAGGACCCCGAGGACTGGACCACGGGCGAGGAGCGCATGACCGGCGCCCAGGCCAGCTACCTCAAGACCCTCAGCGAGGAGGCCGGGGAGGCGTTCGATCCCGGCCTGACCAAGGCCGAGGCCTCGAAGCGGATCGACGCGCTGCAGGCGAAGACCGGCCGCGGGCGGTAGCGGCCCGGCGGCGGCACGGATGCAAAGCCCGACCGCTGCATGCGATGCCGCTAGCGCGTGATCCGCGAAGGCGGAATCGCCGGAGCGGTTAATCACCCGCTCAACATAGGCGGAAGCGCGATCCACCCATGTGGATCACGCTTTAGACCACGATCCGCGAGGACTGGATCGCGGATCTTGGTCCAGCGCGTTGTTCCGTCGCGTGATTCACGCCTGCGGGCGTTACGCCCTTCGGCGATCACGCTCTGACGCGGCCCGCCGCAGGCGCGGCGAGCCAGGCGCAGCGCCCGCAGGGCCACATGCGACGGTACGTCGCGGGCCGAGGATCAGATCACGCCGAGGCGTCGCGCGAGGTCGCGGTACAGCGCGACCTGCGCGCCGACATAGGCGCGCGTCTCCTCGGGGCCCAGCAGCCGCGGGATCGAGCCCACCCGGCGCGTCGCGGCGAGCCAGGCGCGATCGTCGCGCAGCGCCGCCATCACCCCGCCCCAGGCGGCGACCACCGGCCCCGGCAGGCCGGGCGGGCCGAACAGCGCGCTCCAGCCGTTGATCTGCGCGAGGTCCGGCACCTCGGCTTCCAGCGCCGTCGGCACGCTGGGCAGCAGCGCCAGCCGCTCCGACGTGCCGATGGCCAGCGCCCGCAGCTGCCCGCCGGTGATGGCGGCGAGCGTGTCGCTCAGGTTGTTGCCGATGAACTGCGCCTGGCCGCCGATGACGGCCGCCACCGCCTCGGCGCCGCCGCGATGGGGGAGGGCGACGCCGGCATCGATCGGCAGGCCCCCGGCGGCGAACAGCTTGCGCACGCCGAGGTCGAGGATCGTCGCCGGCCCTGTGGTGGCGAAGGTCACCTGGCCCGGCCGTTCGCGCAGCGCCGCGAGCAGCTCTCCCAGCGAGCGCCAGGGCGCATCCGCGGCGACGGCGACGACGAAGGGATTCTCGTCCAGCAGGCCGAGCATGGTGAAGGCATCCCAGGCATAGGGCGTGCGGGTGTCGGTCGCCGGCAGGATGGCGGCGGACGCGACGCGGGCGAGCAGCAGCGTCAGCCCGTCGGGGCGAGCGCGCTGCACGTGCTGCGTGCCGATCGCGCCGGAAGCCCCGACGCGGTTCTCGACGGTGAGGGAGGCGCCTGGGTTGGGCAGGTGCGGGGCGGCATGGGCGGCGAGGGTGCGCGCGGCGATGTCCGCCGCCCCGCCGGCGGAGAAGGGGGCGACGATGGTGACGGGGCCATCCGGATAGGCGGCGGCGCGCGCGCCGAGGGCCGGGCCGGCCAGCACGGGCGCGGCGAGGGCGGCCAGCAGGCGCCGGCGGGTGGCGGCGGGCGTGGCGTTCGGCATGCGTGGCTCTCCCGGCCGGGATCAACGGCGCCGGCCCATCCTGCGGCTGACGGCCCCCGCTGCGCTACCCCGGCCGCGTTGCCGGCGGTCGCCGGGCGGTCGCCCGCACGGCAAGATCGGTCCGCCGCAGCCCTGCAATCCGCCGTCGGCGCCGGCTGAAGAATTACTGCCCGGGACAGTAGATCGGCGTCCTGTCCGCGCGAAACCCTGAAATGGCGCGCGGCGTATGCTGGCTTTTACTGTGCTGCCCGAGACCGAGGCCGGGCTTGCACATGCGCGGCCCGCGGATGGTCCAGCGCCCAGGGTTGCGCATCACGCGATTGGGGGATAGCGTTTCCTCATGACGTCCGCGAACGGAACGACGGCGAGCGATCGCCGGCGCCCCTCAGCGGCGTCCCGTAGCGCTGTTGCGCGGGGCGCCCTCCCCCCGGGACCCCCGGTCCGCACCATCGCCGCGCCGCCCCCCTGGCGGCGCGGGCTTGGCGTGGTCCTCCTGGTCGCCGGACTCGTGGCAGCGCCGGCGGCGGTGCTGTCCGTTGCCGCGCCCGCCCGTGCCGCCGGACCGGAGGCGGCTGAACAGATGCCCACGGCCTCGCCACCGGCGGCCGGGCCGCGCCAACGGCCCGTGGGCCGGCGCACCGCGGCGCGGCAGGCCGCTGCGGAGGCGGGCGCACAACCGCGCCTGCCGGATGCCCCGCAGGACCTGCTGCCGGCCGCCAACCCCTATCGCCGCGCCGGCGCCGACGCGCTGCCGCCGCGCGCCGCCTGCCTCGCCGCCGCGCGCCGGGCCGAGGGCGTGCATGGCCTGCCGGAAGGGCTGATGGTCGCCATCGCGCTGTCCGAGAGCGGGCTGCACGCCTATGCGCTGAACATCGGCGGCCGCGCGCATTTCCCCGAGGACGGGGCGACGGCCCGCGCGCTGCTGGCGCGTGCCGGCGGCCGCTCGGTCATGGCCGGCTGCGTGCAGGTGAATGCCCGGGTGCATGCCCGCGGTTCCGACTGGCCGCTCGACGCCGAGCGCGCCGCCGACTGGGCCGGCGGCCTGTTGCGCCGCTGGTACCGCGAGACGGGCAGCTGGACCACGGCGCTCGCGCGCTGGCACGGCGGGTCGCCGGCCAGCACCCGCCGCGTGCTCTGCCGCGTCCGCGCCAAGCTCGAGGTGACCGCCCCGGGCTCCGACGTGCTCGGCAACCCGGGCTGCAGCGGCACCGAGATCGCGCGCGTCCGGCGCAGCGGCGCGACCCTGCTGGAGATCGCCGAGGCACGCTGAGCGCCCCCGGCCACACGCCCCACGCGGGGCATGGCCGCCGACGGCATGGCAACACGGCTTCGTCACGGCGCGCGCGGGCAACATCCCCTCGCCGGCGGTCTTCCCCATGGGTGGAGGAACCGTCGCGCATGCAGGCCGACCAGCACCCTGTCCTGATCGTCGTCGAGGACGACGACCTCGTCCGGCTCACCCTCGTGGACGCGCTGGGCGATGCCGGCTTCGACGTGCTGGAGGCGGCCGAGGCCGAGACCGCCCTGGCGCTGGTCTGCGACCGCCCCGACATCGCCGCCATGCTGACCGACATCAACCTGCCCGGCGACATCGACGGGTTCGCACTGGCGCGCGCGGCCCGGCTGATCCGGCCCGCCCTGCCGGTGGTCTATGCCTCCGGCCGCTTCGCCGCCGATGCCGAGGGCCAGGGGGTCGAGGGCGCGGTCTTCCTGGCCAAGCCCTTCCCCGTCGCCCTGGCGCGCCAGACCCTGGGGACCCTGATGGCGGCCCGCCACGCCGGCGAGGCCGGGCCGGCGGGCGGGAACGGCACCACGCCGCCGGCGCGGGCGTGATCCGACGACCCCCGCATGCCAGGATGCCGCCGGCACGGCAGGGCGGGGGAGGGCGCAGCATGGAGGACGAACGGCAGGAGAGGCCGGACGAGGCAGCGACCGGCGCCGCCCTGGCGCTGCTCGACCGCTTCATGGCGGCGCTCAATGCGCGCGACCAGGCGGCGCTGGCGGCGACGCTGCACTTCCCGCACCACCGCCTGGCCGGCGGCCGCTGGACGGTGTGGCAGCGCCCCGCGGACTACACGATGGAGGGCTTCCTCGCGCGCGCCGGCGATGGCTGGGCGCGCAGCGGCTGGGATTTCCGGCGCGTCGTCGCGGCGGGGCCGCAGAAGGTGCATCTCGACGTGCAGTTCACGCGCTACCGGGGGGACGGATCCGTGATCGGCAGCTTCCGCTCGCTCTGGATCGTGGCCTGCCTCGATGGCGTCTGGGGCGTGCAGGGGCGGTCGAGCTTCGCCGGCTGAGTGCGACGCGGCCGCGAGGGCGGTTTCCAGCCATCCGCAAAGCGCTCTACCCTCGGCGCAACGCGCTGAGGAGGAGACGGCGATGCTGAACCTGACGGGCAAGGTGGCGATCGTCACCGGGGCGGGCTCGGTCGGACCGGGCTGGGGCAATGGCCGCGCCACGGCGACGCTGCTGGCGCGGCAGGGCGCGCAGGTCTTCGGCACCGACATCAACGAGGCCGCGCTGGAGGAGACCCGCGCCTTCATCGCCGCCGAGGGCAACACTTTCGCCGGCCATTCCTGCGACCAGCTCGATGCGCACCAGGTCGAGGGCATGGTCGCCGCCTGCATGCACCGCTTCGGCCGCATCGACATCCTGGTGAACAATGTCGGCGGCTCGCATCCCGGCAACCCGGTGACCATGCCGGAGGAGGTCTGGGACCGGCAGATCGACTTCAACCTCAAGACGCCCTTCCTGGCCTGCAAGTACGTGCTGCCGATCATGGAGAGCCAGGGCGCGGGGGCGATCGTGAACCTCTCCTCCGTCGCCGGGCTGCGCATGTCGGCCGAGCGCAGCCACGTCGCCTACAGCGCGTCGAAGGCCGGCATCGTCGCCTTCTCGAAGTCGGTCGCCATGGCCTATGCGAAGAAGGGCATCCGCTGCAACACGGTGACGCCGGGGCTGATGCACACGCCGCTGGTCGAGCACCGCCTGGTGCGCCAGCTCGGCGCCAACGACGCCGAGGCGCTGATCGCGAAGCGGAATGCCTCGGTGCCGATGGGCCACATGGGCACGGGCTGGGACATCGCCCATGCCGTGCTGTTCCTGGTCAGCGACGAGGCGAAGTTCATCACCGCGCACGAGCTGGTGGTGGATGGCGGCTCGACCGCGGCCTCGGGCGGGGCGGTCTAGGCGAAGGGTGCAACGCCCGGAGGCGTGACCCGCGCGACGCGCCGCCACGCCGGGCCACCTCACCCTTTCGCGCGATGCGGGGCGCGGCGCGGCGGCGGCACCATCGCGCGGGCGGCCGGTCGCCGCGGGCGCCGCCGGAGGGGTTGGCCATGCACCACGTCGTCCGCGTTCTCGGCTGGCTGAGGGCCAGGCTGCGCGCCGCCTGGCCGCGGCTGATGATGTCGCGCGTCGCCGTGCTGGGCTTCGTGCTCGGCGCGGCCCTGCTCTGGCTGCCGGAGCAGACGCGCGCCGTGGTCGCCGAGCTGACGGATAGTGGCATCGCCACCGCGGCCTTCCTCCTCGGCGTGCTGGTCTGGTCCTTCACGCTCTGGTTCTGGGCGCGCTGGGCGCTGACGCTGGAATTCGGCCTCGACACCGAGGAGCCGGTCGCGGAGGGGCGCGTCGTCACGCACTTCCTCAGCTGGGAGACGCAGATCCCCCGCTTCCTCGCCCTGCTCGCGGGCCTGGTGGGCGCGGCCGTCGCGGCGCGCGGCACGGGGGAGATCTGGTCCTGGCCGACCATCGGCGCGGTGGCGGTGGCGGCGACCATCTACCTGCTCACCTCCCTGCGCCGGCGGCTTGTCGCCTGGATCGGCGGCGGCGCCGTCCTGGTGGCCGACCAGTCCTGGCAGCGCGGGGTGAACGAGGAGCGCCGCAGGCTCGGCCTGCCGCTGGCGGGCGGCATCCCGGCGCCCACCCGGCGCAGCGGGGCGCGGACGCGGCAGCTGTTCGACGACCACTACGGCGGCGCCGGGCCGTTCCGCTGGGCCGGCTTCGCCCGGCTCTCGCGCGATCTCGCCGCCGCCCCCTTCGGCCGAGGCGTCGCCTATGGCCTGATCGGCCTCGCGCTGCTCTTCTGCCTGCTGGTCTGGGTGGCGCCGGGCACCGTGCCGCCCTCGCTCGGCGCGGCGGGCGCGGCCATGCTGGCGCTGGCGGCGCTGACCACCCTCGCCAGCATCAGCGTCCTTTTCTGGGGCCGCCATACCGGCCTGCCGAGCCTCACGCTGCTGCTCGTCGGCGGCTTCCTCGCCGCCGGGACGGCCGCGAACAACCACGACATCCGCCAGCTCGACCGCTTCCCCGCGCCGCGCCCGACGCTGCGCGAGGCCGCCGCGCGCTGGCTCGACGCCTGCGCGCCGGGGATCGCGGCCGATGCCGGGCAGCCGCTCCGGCTCGTGCTGGTCGCCACGGCGGGCGGGGCGAGCCGGGCCGGGCTCTGGACCACGACCGTTCTCGACACGCTGGCGCAGGACGACCCGGCGCTGCATCGCCGGCTCTTCGGCATCAGCGGCGTCTCCGGCGGCAGCCTCGGCGCCGCCGCCTGGGTCGCCTCGCTCGCCGAGGACGGGCTGGACTGCGGGTCCGCGCCGGACGCCGCCCTGGCCGGGCGGGGGCGGCGCGAGCAGCGTCATGCGGCCTTCTTCGCGCAGGACCACCTGGCCGCGCCGATGGCGGCCTTCCTCTCGACCGATCCGCTGTGGTGGGGCTTCGTGCCCTTCAACCTGCTCGCCAATGCGCCGCTTGCCTTGGGGCAGGCGCAGGGCTGGGGGCCGCCGGACCGCGCCGCCGCGCTGGAGCGCAGCTGGGAGACGGCATGGCGGCGGGTCGCGGCCGGGGAGGGCGGGGCGGCGGGCGAGCGCTTCGGCGCCTCCTTCCATGCGCTGTGGCGCGAGGGCGAGGCCTGGGTGTTCCGCCGGCCGCTGCTGTTCCTCAACGGCACGCACCAGGCGACGGGCCTGCCCGTGGTCACCGCGCCGGCGCGGCTCGACCAGCCCGACTTCCTCGCCTCGCACGACCTCGTCAACCTGACCCAGCACGACCTCCGCCTCTCGACGGCGGCGACCAACAGCGCGCGCTTCCCCTATGTCACGCCGACGGGCGGCTTCCGCGATGGCCGGGACGGCCGCTTCCTCGGCAACCTCGTCGACGGCGGCTACTTCGACAACCAGGGCGCGGCGACGCTGAGCGATGTCGCGCTCGCGCTGCACGGCGCCTTCCGCGAGAAATGGCCCGATCGGGTCCTGCGGCTGATGGTCGTGCAGGTCTCGAGCGATCCCGGGCGGCGGCCCAACGAGCTGGTGCGCTGCGCCGACCTGCAGGCGACCGCGGCCGGGCGCACGCCCGAGCAGCAGTATCGGAGCGCGGTGGCGGCGCTGGAGGCGGACGGCGCGAATCCCTCGGGGCTCGACGCCCCGCTGGCGCCGCTGCTCGCCGTCGCCGCAACCCAGGCCGCGCACACCGTGCGCAGCTCGGTCAACCTTGCCCGGGTGTTCTGCTCGGACTCGCCGGCCCTGCGACCGCTGCCGAAGGTGGAGGTGGAGTTCGCGCATTTCCGCCTCTGCCCCTCGCGCTCGGGCCTGGTCGCGCCGCTGAACTGGGTGCTGCCGCGCGACGTTCGCGCGCATATCCAGGGTGCGGCCATGCAGGACTGCGAGAATGCGGCGGAGCGCGCCCGCTACCGCGACTGGCTGAACGGCCCGCCGGTCACGACGGCAGCCGCGCCAGCACCCGGTCGATGAAGGCCTTGGCCGCGCCGAGATAGCCAGCGGGGTCGGTCATGCGCTCGATCGCCGCGCGGTCGAGCTTCGCCGCCACCTGGCGGTCGCGCAGCAGCGCCTCGGCCAGCGGGATGCCCTCGGCCAGCGCGACGTCGCAGGCGTGGTGCACGACGTGATGCGCCTCGCCGCGGCCGAGCGCGGGGGCGAGGCCCATCATCACCGCCTCCGCCACGATCAGCCCGCCCGTGCTGTCGAGGTTGCGGCGCATGCGCTCCGGGTCGACGACCAGCCCCTCGGCCAGGGTCAGCGCCTGGGCGAGCGCGCCATGCGCCAGCAGGAAGGCCTGGCCGATCGCCAGCGGCTCGGCCTGCCAGGGGCCCGTGCCGCGCTCCTGGTCCTGCGCCATGGCCGCCATCACCTGCGGCACCAGGGCATGCACGCCGCGCGACTGGGCGAGGATATACTCGCAGCTGATCGGGTTGCGCTTCTGCGGCATGGTGGAGGAGCCGCCGCGGCCATCGACATAGGGCTCGGCGACCTCGGCGACCTCGGTCTGCATCAGCAGGATCACGTCGGTGGCGATCTTCGAGAGCGCGCCGCAGAGGATGCCGAGCGCGGCCACGGCCTCGGCGATGCCGTCGCGCGCGACATGCCAGGGGATGTCGGGAACGAGAAGGTCGAGTTCCCGGGCGAGTTCGGCCTGCACCGCCTCGCCCTGGCCGCCGAGCGAGGCGAGGGTGCCGGCCGCGCCGCCGAACTGCACGCGCAAGCTCCGCGGGCGGAGCTGGCGGAAGCGCTCCTGCATGGTGATCAGCGGCGAAAGCCAGACCGCGACCTTGTAGCCGAAGGTGACGGGCAGGGCGTGCTGCAGGTGGGTGCGGCCGGCCATGACCGTGCCGCGATGCGCCTGCGCCATGGCCGCGAAGCCGGCGATGCAGCGGGCGAGGTCGGCCTCGACCAGGTCGAGCCCGTCGCGCATCTGCAGCACCACGGCGCTGTCCATGATGTCCTGCGTCGTCGCACCCCAATGCGTCCAGCGCCCCGCCTCGGGCCCCGCCAGCGCCGAGAGCTGCTTCACCAGGCCGACCACGGGATAGCCCGTATTGCGCGTCGCCGCGGCGAGCGCCGGCTTGTCGAGGCGGTTCGCATCCGCCGCCGCGGTGATGGCGGGCGCCGCCTCGGCGGGGATGATGCCGAGCCGCGCCTGGGCGCGGGCCAGTGCCGCCTCCACGTCCAGCATGCGCTGGAGGAAGGCGTGCTCGCCCATGGCGGCGCGCATCGCATCGGTGCCGTAGAGCGCGCCCATCACGGGTGCGTCGGCGAGGTTCACGGGCATCGGCGGGGCCTCAGGGCAGCCAGGGCAAGGCGACGTTCCGGCGATCGCCGGCGAGGGTGCCGGCCTTCCAGTTCGTCACCGTCGCCCTGTGCGCGGCGGGGTGCATGTGGAAATCGTGCAGGTAGCGCATGCCCTCGTCGAGCAGGCTCTCGAAGCGCAGCGCCTCCGGCACCAGGAGCATGAGCGCCACCAGGTCGCGCGCCCGCTCCGGATTCAGGCGGCCGTCGAAGGCCCTGACGCCGCGCAGCAGGTCGAGCGGCGCGTGGTCGATGGTGTCGGGCAGGCCGAGGTCGGTGTAGCTGCCATCGCTCGGGATCTCCCAGCGGGCCGGCGCGCCGGGCGGGTCGGGCGGGCGCGGCCGGAAGTCGCGGAAGCACCACCACGGCCCGTCCGGCACCGCGCGCACGCCGTAGAGGTAGAGCGACTTCCCTTCGATGGCGAGCTCGATGGGCGGGACATCGATCGGCACGCCGAGGCGGATGACGATCACGCCCTGGCGGTTGTGCTCCCACGAGAGGCGCCGCCGGAGTTCCTTGATGCACCAGGGGTAGAGGTAGAAGGAGAGCTGGATGTAGGGGGCGAAGCCGTCCGGCGCGCGCAGCAGCGCCAGCGATCCGTCGACCAGCCGCGTGTCCCGTCCCACGCCCGACATGGCTCAGACCTCCAGGAAGACCGTCTCGCCCTCGCCCTGCAGGCGGATGTCGAGCCGCCATTCGCCCTCGCCCGCGGGCTGCGCGAGGAGGGTGCCGCGCCGCGCTTCCGGCACCGCCAGCAGCACCGGGTCGGTCGCGTTCAGCGCCTCGCCGGCGAAGTAGAGGCGCGTCGTCAGATGGGTCAGCAGGCCGCGGGCGAAGATGGTGATGGTCACGTGCGGCGCCTGGGTGGCGTTGCCGCGGCCGCGCACCGGGCCGGGCCTGACGGTGACGAAGCGGAAGCGGCCCTCGGCGTCGGTGGCGCAGCGACCGAAGCCGTGGAAGGTGCCCTCGTAGCTGCCTTCGGGGTCGGCCTGCCAGATCTCCACCATGGCGTCCGTGCAGGGCGCGCCGTCGCCATCGGTGATGCGCCCCGTCAGCAGGATGCGCTGGCCGCCCGTGAAGCCGGCATTGGGGCCGTCGGCGCGCAGCAGGTCGGCCCAGGTGGGGAAGTCGATCAGATGCCAGTAGGGGCCCGCTGTCTGGCTTGCCGTGGCCGCGCTCATGCCGGGTTCTCCATCGGCGTCGCGCCCCGGCCGCGCAGCACGATGTCGAAGCGGTAGCCCAGGGCCCATTCGGGCTGGGTGACATCCAGGTCGAACTGCGCCACCAGCCGGTTCCGCGCCGCCGGGTCCGGTACGCAGTTGAAGATCGGGTCCAGCGCCAGCAGCGGGTCGCCCGGGAAGTACATCTGCGTGATCAGCCGCTGCGCGAAGCCCGACCCGAACAGCGAGTAGTGGATGTGCACGGGCCGCCAGGCATTGTGGTGGTTGCGCCAGGGATAGGCGCCGGGGCGGATGGAGGTGTAGCGGTACCAGCCGTCCTGGTCGGTGAAGACCCGCGCCTGGCCGCTGAAATTGGGGTCGAGCGGCGCGTCGTGCCCGTCCCGCTCATGGTGGTAGCGGCCGGCGGCATTGGCCTGCCACACCTCCACCATGGCGCCGCGCACGGGGTGGCCATCCTCGTCCAGCACGCGGCCGGCGACGATGATGCGCTCGCCCATCGCCTCGCGGCCCGCGACCTTCGACATGTCGGCATGGGCGGGGAAGGAGCGCTCCGCCATGCGCGGCGCGGCGGCTTCGGTCAGGGTCGTTGCGATGCGCAGCGGCGCCTGCTGCGGATGCCGCCTGTGCGTGCTGCCGTACTCGGGCGCGTCGAGCGGCGGCTGGGTGCCGGGCGCGACGGGCCGGAATGGGAGGGGGTCGGCGCTCATCCCTGCATCTCCTGCAGCGTCTCCTTCGCCACGCGCAGTGCGGCATTGCCCGCCGGCACGCCGCAATAGCCGGCGACCTGCAGGATCACCTCGGCAAGCTCGGCCTCGGTCACGCCGGTGTTCGCGGTGGCGCGGACATGGATGCGCAGCTCCTCGTGGTGGCCGAGCGCGGCGAGCAGGCCGATGGTCAGCAGGCTGCGGTCGCGGTGCGTGAGCCCCGGCCGCGTCCAGACGCCGCCCCAGAGGCTCTCCAGCGCCCAGTCGCGGAAGGGCGCGTCGAGCGGCGTCGGCGCCGCCGAGAGTGCGCCGGCCTGCGCCTCGCCCAGCACGGCAAGCCGCGCCGCGCGCCCGGCCTCGGCGCGGTCCGCCGGCCGGTCGAGCGCCTCGAAATGGCCGAGCACGGCGCGGGTGAAGGCCGCCTCGCGCTCCAGCGAGGGGATGTGCCGCGCCTCGGCGATGGTCACGAGGCGCGCGCCGGGGATCGCGGCGACGATCGCCTCGGAGGCGGCGAGGGGCGTCGATTCATCCTGCTCGCCCACGATCACCGTCGCCGGGCAGCGTACCTTCCCCACGATCTCGTCCCGCGAGCAATCCCGCAGCGCCGCGGCGCAGCCGAGCCAGCCCACGGGATCGGTCGTCAGCAGCATGCGCCGGAGCCCCTTCGAGGAGGCGAGCGAGGCGTCGAGGACCCAGCGCCCCATCGAGGTCTCGGCGCTCGGCGCGAGCCCGCCCTTCGTCACCGCGTCGATGCGTTCCTGCCAGATGCCTTCCGGCTTGAACTCCAGCGCGGTGTCGCAGGGCAGCAGCGAGAGCACGCGCTCCGGGGCGAGGGCCGCCATGCCGAGCGCGATGCGCCCGCCGATGGAGATGCCGCCGACATGCGCCTTCTGGATGCCGAGCGCGTCGAGCAGCGCCAGGCCATCGCGCGCGAGTTGCGCCATGCCGTAGGGGCCGGGCGGCGCCTCGCTCAGCCCGTGGCCGCGGATGTCCATGCGCACCACGCGCATCCCGCGCCGCGCCAGCGCGGCCGCCTGCGGCTCCCACACCGCCAGCGTCGTGCCGAGGGTGTGCATCAGCAGCACGGCGGGGCCCTGCGCCGGCCCCTCCTGCTGCACATGCACCGCGATGTCGCCGATCTGGATGAACATGTGTCTGCCCGCCGTCGTGGTGCCGCCACGCCAACCCTGCACGCCGGCGGGGTTGGCGGGCTGTGCCCGCCAGTCTCAAGCGCGTTCGAGCACCATGGCGATGCCCTGCCCGACGCCGATGCACATCGTCGCCAGGGCATAGCGCGCCTTGCGGTTCTCGAGCTCCTGCACCGCCGTCAGCACCAGCCGCGCGCCGGACATGCCCAAGGGGTGCCCCAGCGCGATGGCGCCGCCATTCGGGTTCACGTGCTCGGCATCGTCGGCCAGGCCGAGGTCGCGGGTGACGGCCAGCGCCTGCGCGGCAAAGGCCTCGTTCAGCTCGACCACGTCGATATCGGCGAGGGTGAGGCCGGCCTTCTCCAGCACGCGGCGCGTCGCCGGCGCGGGGCCGAAGCCCATGATGCGCGGCGCGACGCCGGCGGTCGCCACCGCGAGGATGCGCGCGCGGGGCCGCAGGCCGTGCTTCCTCGCCGCCGCCTCGGAGGCCACCAGGATCGCCGCCGCACCGTCGTTCACGCCGCTGGCATTGCCCGCCGTGACGCTGCCGCCCTCCTTGCGGAAGGGCGCGGGCAGCTTCGCCAGGGCCTCGAGCGTGGTCTCCGGGCGCGGGTGCTCGTCCGCCTCGACCATGATCGGGTCGCCCTTGCGGCGCGGGATGCTCACCGGCGTGATCTCCTGCGCGAAGCGACCGCTGGCCATGGCCTTGCCGGCGCGCTGCTGGCTGCGCCAGGCGAAGGCGTCCTGGTCCGCGCGGTTGATCTGGAAGTCCTGCGCGACGTTCTCCGCCGTCTCCGGCATGGAATCGACGCCGTGCTCGGCCTTCATCCGCGGGTTGACGAAGCGCCAGCCGATGGTGGTGTCGAAGATCTCGGCGCTGCGGCCGAAGGCCTCCGCCTGCTTGCCCATGACGAAGGGCGCGCGGGTCATGCTCTCGACGCCGCCGGCGATCATGAACTCGGCGTCGCCCGCCTTGATGGCGCGGCCGGCGATCCCCACCGCGTCCATGCCGGAGCCGCAGAGGCGGTTCACCGTGCTGCCGCCGATCGACTGCGGCAGGCCGGCCAGCAGCAGCGCCATGCGGGCGACGTTGCGGTTGTCCTCGCCGGCCTGGTTGGCGCAGCCGTAGATCACGTCCTCGGCCGCCTCCCAGTCCACGCCGGGGTTGCGCGCCATCAGCGCCTTCAGCGGCACGGCGCCGAGGTCATCGGTGCGCACCGGCGCCAGGCCGCCGGCATAGCGGCCGATCGGGGTGCGGACGGCGTCGCAGATGAAGGCCTCGGCCATGGCGGTTTCTCCCTGGGTTCCCCACGCCCGGGCACCCTCGCGCGGCGCGGCGGCGGGGTCAACGGCCGGGGCCGGGGCGGGCGGCAGGGCCGGCCGCCATAGGCCCCGGGCATGGAGCCGATCGCCAGCGGGCATGGGACCGCGGCCGCCGCCCGGGCGAAACCCGGGCCGACACGGAGGGGACCATGCGACGCGCCCTGCTCGGCCTGCTGCTGCTCGGATTGGCGGCCCCGGTTCCGGCCTGGCCGCAAGCGCCCGCGGCGGAGGAGGCGCGGCGCCTCTACGCCCGCTTCGTCGCGGCGCAGAATGCGCACGACTTCGACGCGGTGCGGGCCACGATGCTCGACAGCCCGCGCTTCCTCTGGGTGACGAACGGGCTCTCGCTCTGGGGGCCCGATGCCGCCATCGCGCGGCTGCGCAGCTTCCACGCCAACGAGGTCTGGCGCATCGACCCCGCCTGGGACCGCGCCGAGGCGGTGGAGACCACGCCCGACACCGTGCTGCTGCACGTCCCGCTGGTGCTGACCGTCGGGCCGCGCGCCGCGCCGGCGCGCTATCGCATCCTGATCAGCGCGCTCTGCGTGCGCACGGCGGCCGCGGGCTGGCGCATCGCCGCCCTGCTGACCACCGACGAGAACCCGGAGGGCGCGCGCTGATCAGCGCGCCGCCTGCTCCACCCGCGGCCAGTTGGCGTCGCCGCGGCTGATGCGCGCCGGCATGTCGGCTTCCCAGCGACGCCGGATGTTGTGGTCGTAGTTGAGAAAGAGCCGGCCGTCGACGATGCGCCAGGCCGTCGGGTCGATCGGCGCGGTATAGCCCTCCGACACGGCCCAGGCGCAGAAGCCGCCATAGGCGGGGGCGTAGCGCTCGGGGTGTGCGGCGAAGCGGTCGCGGTGCGCGGCCGAGGCAAAACGCCAGGTCGCACCGCGCCAGCTGTGGTGGAATTCGGGGCGGCCGCGCACCGGCTTGCCGTCGGTGAAGTAGGCGACCGGGTCGTAGCCGCGGATGGCGACGCCGTTCTCGGCGAAGATGCGATGCTGCGCGTCGGCGGCGGCGGGCCGGGTTGCGGCGGCCGCGAGGGAGAAGGCGGCGAAGCCGAGCAGGGCGCCGCGACGATCGGGGTTCTTCAAGGCTCGGGTCCTTGGCTTTTGCTGCGCCCGTTTCGCGGCAACCCGCGCGCGGGTTACCCCCACGCGCCGGTCAGCTCAGCAGCCGCACCAGCCAGAGGCTGAGCGCCGGGAAGGCGACGCAGAGGCCGAGCCGCAGCAGGTCGGTCACCAGGAAGGGCAGCACGCCGGCATAGGTGCGCGCGATCGGCACGTCGCGCGCCAGGGCCGAGACGACGAAGACGTTGAGCCCGATCGGCGGCGCGGTCAGCCCGATGCCGACCGTGACCAGCACCAGGATGCCGAACCAGATCGCCGTCTCCTCCGTGCCGGCGAGGCCGAAGTCGAGCGCGGTGACGACGGGGAAGAAGATCGGCAGGGTCAGCAGGATCATCGCCAGCTCGTCCATGACCGCGCCGAGCACGACATAGGCCAGCAGCAGCAGCAGCAGCACGCCATACGCGGGCAGGTCCTGCTCGGAGATCCAGAGGCCGAGCAGCTCCGGCGCCTGGGTCAGGGCGAGGAAGGCGTTGAACACCTCGGCGCCCAGCAGGATGACGAAGATCATCGCCGTGGTCTCGGCGGTGGCCAGCAGCGCCTCCCGCACATGGCGGGCCTTCAGCGTGCCGCGCGCGACGCCGACCACCAGAGTGGCGATGCAGCCGATGCCGGCGCTCTCGGTCGGCGTGAAGACGCCGCCATAGATGCCGCCGACGACGACCACCGCGATCAGCAGCACGGGGATCACGCCGAGCAGCGCCTCCCGCCGCGCCGCCGCGCCGACGCGGGCGCCGGCCGGGGCGAGGGCGGGGCGCAGGCGCGCGATCAGCCCGATCGCCAGGATGTAGAGCAGCGTCGCCAGCAGCCCGGGCACCAGCGCCGCCATGAAGAGCCGCGCGATGTTCTGCTCCGTGCTGATCGCATAGACGACCAGGATGACGGAGGGCGGGATCAGGATGCCGAGCGTGCCGCCGACGGCGATGGTGCCGGTGGCGAGCCCGGGGTCGTAGCCGTAGCGTCGCAGCTCCGGCAGCGCGGCGCGGCCGAAGGTCGCCGTGGTGGCGACGGAGGAGCCGCAGACCGCGCCGAAGCCGGCGCAGGCCACGATCACGCCCTGCGCCATGCCGCCGGGCCGGTGCCCGACGAGCGCATTCGCCGCCGTGAAGAGGTCGCGCGCCAGGCCCCCACGCTCGGCCAGCGCACCCATCAGGATGAAGAGCGGGATGACGGAGAGCGTGTAGTTGGCGAAGAGGTGCCAGGGCGTGGTCTTGAGGTAGTTCAGCAGCGTCGCGGCATCGAGCACGTGGAGGTAGCCGCCGGCGCCGACCAGCAGCATCGCCAGCCCGACCGGGCAGCGCAGCGCGATCAGCCCGAGCAGCGCGGCGAAGCCGATGGCGGCGAGCTGGAACTCCGGCGCCATCAGCCCCGCCCGCGCAGCAGGCGCGCCGCCGTGTACAGCGCCGCCAGCGCCGTCGCCGCGAAGGCCAGCGCGCCGAGCCCGACCGCCCACCAGGTCGGCAGGCCGAGCACCATGGTGGTGGTGCCCGTGCGCAGCGTCTCCCGCGCGCCGAGCAGCAGTCGCTCGGCCAGCACCGCCGCGGCGGCGCACCAGACCAAGGTCCAGAATCCGTCCACGGCGCGCGCGATCCGCGCCGGCAGCCAGGTGGTGAAGCTGTCGACCACGATGTTGGTGCGCATCAGCGTGCCGTAGGCGAGGAAGCCCATCACCGCGAGCCCGCCGCCGAGCGAGACCAGCTCGAAATCCCCCGGCACGGGCTGGCTGGTGAGCCAGCGCTTCGTCACGCTGACGGTGGTCAGCAGGGCGGTCGCCAGCAGCGCGAGGCCGCCGGCGAAGGCGAGCCCCGCGGCCAGGCGCGCGATCGGGCCGCGGGGCGGGGCGGTCATGGCGGGCGCGCCGGGCCGCCCGTCGGCTCAGGCCACGCCCTGGCCGTGCCTGGCCACCAGCGCGCGGGCATCGGCCAGCAGCGCCGCGCCGTCGATGCCGCGCTCGCGTGCCTGCGCCACCCAGGCCTCGATCACGGGCTCCGTGGTGCGGACCCAGCGCTGCTTCTCGGCCTCGGAAATCACGATGATCTCGTTGCCGCGCTTCCGGACCTGGTCCTCGACGATGGGGCCGCGCTCGTCCCAGGGCACCGCGGCCATGGTGGCGGCCGCCTGGCCGCTGTTGGCGTCCAGCACGCGGCGGAGATCGGCCGGCAGGCCCTCGTACTTCGCGCGGTTCATCGCCAGGATGAAGGTGGCGGTGTAGAGCGTCGGGCTGCCCGGCACCTCGGTGTGGTGGCGCACCATCTCCTGCAGGCGCAGTGCCGGCACGATCTCCCACGGCACCACCGCGCCGTCGATCACGCCCTGGGTCAGCGCCTCCGGCACCTGCGGCACCGGCATGCCCACGGGCGCTGCGCCCAGCGCCTTCAGCGCCTCGCCGTTCAGGCGCGAGGGGAAGCGGATCTTCATGCCGCCGAGGTCCTCCATGGTGCGGACCGGCCGGCGGGAATGGATCAGCCCCTCGCCATGCGCCCAGACGCAGATCGGGTGCACCTCGCGGAACTCCTCGCGCAGGTGCTTTTCCGAGAATTCCTGCACCGCGCGGCAGTTCACGATCGCCCGCTTGTGCGCGACGAAGGGCAGCTCGAAGACCTCGATGCGGGGGAAGCGGCCCGGGGTGTTGCCGGGCAGGGTCCAGATGATGTCGGCGACGCCGTCGCGCGCCTGGTCGAAGAGCTGCGGCGGCGCGCCGCCGAGCTGCATCGCCGGGAAGATCTGGATGCGCAGCCTGCCCTGGCTGTCCGCCTGCACCTTCTGCGCCCAGGGCTGCAGGAAGAAGCGGTGCACGTTGCTGACCGCCGGCAGGAAGTGGTGCAGGCGCAGCGTCACGGCGGCGTCCTGCGCCCGGGCGAGGCCGGGGGCGGCGAGGGCGGCCACGGCGCCCAGCAGGGCCTGGCGGCGGTGGGCGGTGATCTGCGGCATGGGGCCTCCCTCGCGGCGCGTCGGTGTCGGTTCTTCGGTTCTTGCGGCGGTGCAGGTTCTTCGGTTGCAGGCGGCGGCGCCGGTTCTTCGGTTGAAGGCGGCGGTGCCGCCGGGCCGGTCCGGCGCCGGGCACCGCCGCCTTCAACCGCAACGGTCGCCACCGCGCAAGGTGCAGCGGCTCAGCCGCCCAGGGCTTGCAGCAGCGCCCGCGCCTTGCCCGCCACCGCCTCCGGCGTGTCGCCCGGCCGGTAGAGCGCGCTGCCGATGCCGAAGCCGCGCGCGCCGGCCGCCCGCCAGGCCGGGATCGCCGCCGTGTCCATGCCCCCCACCGGCAGCACCATCGTCCCCTGCGGCAGCACCGCCAGCAGCGCGCGCAGCACGGCCGGCGAGGCGGCCTCGGCCGGGAACAGCTTCAGCGCATCGGCGCCGGCGCCGAGCAGCGCGAAGGCCTCGGCGGGGGTGAAGAAGCCGGGGCAGGCCTGCATGCCACGCAGCTTGGCCGCGCGCACCAGCGCCGGGTCGGCATGCGGCGTCACCAGCAGCCGCCCGCCAGCCGCCGCGACCTCGGCGACCTGCGCCGTGGTCGTCACCGTGCCCGCGCCGACCAGCGCGCGGTCGCCGGCATGGGCGGCCAGGCGGCGGATGCTCTCGATCGGCTCCGGCGAGTTCAGCGGCACCTCGAGCACGAGGATGCCGGCCGTGAGCAGCGCCTCGCCGACCGGCACCGCCTCGTCCGGGGTGATGCCGCGCAGGATGGCGACCAGCGGGCAGCGGGCGAGCGCCTCGGCAAGCGTCATGACGTGGCTCCCTCGTCCAAGCCTTGCCCGATGCGGGCCAGGCCGCGCGCCGCCAGGTCGGGGTCGTGCGTGCGATGCGCCAGGCCGAACGCGTCGAAGGCCAGGGCGTAGCGGCGGCAGAGTGCGGGCGCGCCGGCGAGATGCACCGGGCCCGCGGGCGCCCCGGCGCCGGCCAGCGCGGCGGCGACCTCGTGGCCGATCAGCAGGCCGGAGAGATAGGCCTCCGTCGCCTCCGGCCCGAGATCGCCCATCAGCCCGAGCGCCCGCGTGCCGAAGAGGTGGTGCAGCAGCCCGCCCGCCTCCCGCGCCCGCCGCACGCCGCGCAGGAAGTCCGGCTCGGCCTCCGCCGCGGCCGGCGCGGCGAGTCGGCCGAGAATCGAATGCTCGAGCAGCGTGGCCCGCACCTCGCCCGTCATGTGGGTGGCGAAGCCCAGCACCCGGCCGCCGCCGATGCGCGCCCATTTGCTGTGGGTGCCGGGCAGGCAGGCCAGCGCCGGCGCGTCGCCGAGCTCGGCCAGCAGGCCGAGAAGCTTCGTCTCCTCGCCGCGCATCACGTCCGGCACGCCGGCGGCATCGCGGGTGGAGAGGCCGGGCACCAGCAGGCAGCGTGCGCCCTCGAAGGGGATGGGGGTCAGCGCGCCGGCGATCTCGGCCGGGCCGGCGGGGCAGGGCCGGTAGGGCGCCTCGACCCAGCCCTGGCGGCTGCCAACCATGCCGCAGAGCAGCACCAGCCTCTCCCCTGCCGCCAGCCAGGGGCCGATGGCCGCGCGCAGGGCCTCGGGGAAGCCGCCCGGCGGCACCTCCAGGATGCCCTGGCCGGTCTCGATGCGGTCCCGCACCGCCCCCGCCGCATCCAGGCGGTAGGCGCGGAAGCTGCTGGTGCCCCAGTCGATGCCGATCATCGATCGCTGCCCGCCATGCCCGCCTGCCGCTCCTGCCCCGGGCGGCCCCGCCGGGCGCCGCCGCTCCCCGCCGCAACGCCCGGGTGCCGCGGCCGATCCCCGCCCCCTGTCGCGCGTCGGGCAAGGCCGGGCAAGGCCGGTGGCTTGTCGTGCCTCCCGCCGGCGACGACACTCGGCCGCAGGGAGACCCATCCATGCCGCCGACCATCCCGCCCCGGCACCGCGCCGGCCCCGCCGGGGCGCTGGCCATGCTGCTGGCGCTTTTGCTGCCGCCGCTCGCCGGGGCCGCCGACCTCGCCGTCTCGGTCAACGACAACAAGCTCGTGCTCGAGAACGGCCGCACCCGCACCGTGCGGGACGCCGCGCCGGACACGCTGACGGTGATCGACCTCGCGGCCAGCCCGCCCGCGGTGCGCGCCGAGATCGCCGTGCCCGCCTCGGTCGTCGGCCCGCCGCTCTCGGTCGCGCTCACGCCCGACCAGCGGCTGGCGCTGGTGACGGCGAACCAGCGCATGGACCCCGCCGACCCCGGCAAGCTCGTGCCGGGCAACACGATGAGCGTGGTCGACCTCGCCCAGACCCCGCCGCGGCTGCTGGCGACGCTGCCGACCGGGGCGGCGCCTGCCGGCGTCTCGATCAACCGCGCCGGCACGCTGGCCCTGGTGGCGAACCGCGCGGAAGGCACCGTCAGCATCTTCCGCATCCACGGCAAGGAGGTCACGCCGGTCGGCAAGGTCGAGATCGGTCCCGTCGCCACCGAGGTCAGCCATGTCGCCTTCCTGCCCGACGGGCGGCACGCGCTGGTGACGCGCTATGGCGAGCATTCGGTCAGCGTGCTGCGCATCGAGGGCGAGCGGGTGACGAAGACCGAGCGCGAGATCACCACCGGCGTCAGGCCCTACGGGCTGGTGGTGACACCGGACGGGCACTGGGCGGTGGTCGCCAATCTCGGCCGCGGCACGGGCGATGCCGACACGGTCAGCCTGATCGACCTGCGGCACGAGCCCTATCGCGTGGTGGACACGATCAGCG
>CAYNYQ010000011.1:0-34241 GCA_964401305.1 uncultured Acetobacteraceae bacterium
CATGCAGAACAACCTCGGCGACAGCATCGACATGATGCTCGGCAGCTTCGCCGGGATCGCCGGGCTGTTCTGGATGGGCGCGCTCCTCATGGTCGTGCTGCCCACCGCCGTTTCGATCGGCGCCGCCATGGGCGCGTCCCAGGCCGCGACGGCGGCGGCGCTGCTCAGCCTTCCCGGCCGTGTCCACTCCCTCGCCAGCAGGGCCAACGCGCGGTTCGCGCAGAAGCCCGGGCGCGCCTGACCCAAGGACCCCACCCGGATGCGCCGAAACGCATTCCTTCTCATTCTCTCGCTGCTGCTGGCGGGCTGCGCCTCCCGGCATGAGGCGCCCGCCTGCCGCGGCGAGGTGTTCGACCTGAATCCGGCGGGGGCCCCGCGATGAACGCCATGCCCCCGCGCCCCGCGACGCCGGAGGAGGCCGGGATGGCGGCCGACGTCGTCATCCCGCAGGCCGAGTTGCAGCGCCTCTACACCGCCGCCCGGGCAGAGCGCGTCCGCGAAGAGCGGCGGCGGAAGCGCGCGACCCTCGCCCGCAACGGCACGATCTTCGCGCAGTGGATCGTCATCGGCGGCATGGCGGTCTCGATCGCCTCCATGCTGCCCCTCGTCCGCGTGGAGCCGGTCTTCGTCTACGTGCGCGAGGACGGCACCTCGATCTCCTCCCGGAGCTGGGCGGACATGCCCTCGGACGCCCGGCAGGCGGCGGTCCTCAACGTCTTGTCGGAGTACGTCCGCCTGCGCGAGGGCTGGTCCTCGGGCGAGGCGCAGCGCGCCTGGGAGGTGGTCTCCGCCCTCTCCACCAAGCCCGTCCGCGACCAGTTCCAGGGGTGGTACCGCCGGGAGAACCCGGAGAGCCCGCAGCGGGCCTACGGGGAGCGCACCACGGTCCGCGTCGTGGTATCCGACGTGCAGCGGGACGCCGTCACGCCGGGCGCCTTCCGGGTCTACTTCACCCGCACGGAGCGCACCGGCGCGGCCGATGGCCGGGCAGTGCCGATGATGGCCAGCCTGCGCATCCGCGACGTCGCCGACCCGCGCCAGATCCCGTGGTGGCAGCGCGTCCAGTTCAACGGACCGGCGGTCCAGGTCTGGGAGTACCCCGGCGCGCAGCCGACCTCCCCGGGGGGCGACAGGTGAGGCGCGCAACCCTCTCCGCCGTCGTCGCGGCGGCGCTGCTGGCCGCTCCGGCCATCGCACTGGAGACACCGCGGGCCTGCTCTGCGGCCGACCCGCGCGTCCGCTGCATCGCGTATGGTCCCACGCAGGTCGTCCGGCTCTACGCCGCGACCGGCGCGGCGCTGACGGTCGAATTCTCTGAGGCCGAGACCATCGTCGACGCCTCGACCTCCGACAACGGGCTGCTGGAGGGCGGCGACGCCTCCTCGCGCCAGGCCGTCGCCATCGCCGAGACGGGCGGCACCCCGGGGACGGCCGACCGCAACCTGATGATGGCGAAGCGGGGCTCCTTCCTCTTCCTCAAGCCGCTGCGCCCCCTCCTCCCGCAGCCGATCACCGTGCTGACCCGGCGCGAGGACGGCCGGGTGCGCCGCTACACCTTCCAGCTCGAGACGCGGCCGGGTGGCCTTACCGAAGACGCGCCCAACACTTTCTTCGCGGTCCGCTTCACCTATCCGGCGGACGAAGCGGCGGCACGCCAGGCCCGCTTCCAAGCGGACAGGGATGTCCGACAGGCCCGCCTCGCGGCCGCGCGGCTGCGGCAGAACGTCGTGGCCGGCGAGACCGTGCGGAACGCCCGCTACCGCGGCCAGGGCACGGCGGAGGACCGCGCAGCGCTCGCGCCGGCGTCGACCGGCGCCGAGCCGGCCATCTGGGACGACGGGCAGCGCACCTTCCTCCGCTACCCCGGCAACCGGCGCGTCCCGATGGTGTACCAGGTGCTGCCGGACGGGCGGGAGGGCGTGGTCGGCCAGTCGGCCGACCCGGACCCGACGACGAACGGGACGCTGCTGACCCTGCACGGGGTCTTCCCGATGCTCCGGCTTCGCGACGGCCGCGCCGTGTTGTGCATCGTGAACGGCGGCTTCGACCCGACCGGCCAGAACCCGGGCACCGGCACGACCAACCCGGACGTCGTCCGCGAGCTCGCCCCGGAGGGCCGCCCGCGTGTCCGGTAGCGCCGGCCCCTCCCCCGTCCAGCAGCCGCGCGCCGCGCCGGGCGGGCGGCGGCCGATGGGCCGCGCGAGCGCGGTCGCCCTCGGCATGCTCGGCGCGCTATCGCTCGTCGGCATCGTCTACTTCACCAGCGGGACGCCGGCGGAGCGCAATCGCCAGCCCCAGCAGCCCGAGGGCACGCCGGGCCAGATCGGCTCTGCGTTCGAGCCGTACCGCCCTCCGCCGAGCCCGGCGGCCCGCGTCTCGCTGCCGATGCCGCCGCCCGGCCCGGCGCCAACCACGCCGCTTGGGCCCCTCACCTCGGCCGTCGCGCCGCAGGCGCAGGGCTACCGCCCTACCCCGCTGATGGCCTTCGGGACGCCGGCGGGAAATGCGTCGGGCCCGGACGCCCTGCCGCAGGGCGGCGGCCACGGCGGGTCGCCGGCTGTCGAAGTGAGGGGCGACGGGCTCGCGGCGCGCCTCCAGGCCGAGGACCAGCCGACCGCCATCGCAACACGCCTGCCCGACCGCAACCTCTTCCTGACGGAAGGCACGCCCGTCCCCTGCATCCCCGACGCGCCGATCACGAGCGACGTCGAGGGCGCCTTCCGCTGCAAGGTGCCGGCGCCGGTCTACTCGACGAGCGGCGCCGTGCCCCTGCTCGACACCGGGACTTGGATCGTCGGGCGGGTCGGCAGCGGGCTGCGACGCGGGCAGCGGCGGGTGTTTGCCGTGATGACGCGTGTCGAGACGCCGCAGGGCTGCCTCGTGCGGATCCGCGCGCCGGCCGCCGACGCGCTCGGACAGGCCGGGCTCGACGGCGAGATCGACACGCATTTCTTCCAACGCTTCGGGGCCTACATCGGCATGGCCTTCCTCGACGCCTCGCTGCAGGCCGCTGTGCTCGCGGCCTCAAACGCCGCCGCCGGCAGCCGCGGCGGGATCAGCTTCTACCAGTTCCAGGGTGCCGGCCGGGCCGGCGGCCAGGCGCTCTTCGGCGAGGACGCGGCGATCCCGCCGACGCTCTTCCGCAATCAGGCGGAGCCCATCGTGGTGCGGCTGACCCAGGACGTGGACATGCGGCCCTGCTTCCGGCTGCGGCTGCGGGAGGACGGCCGATGAACGAGGCCGCCATCCTGCTCGACGAGGTGCTGACGCCGCTGGCCGGCGACCTGGCGGACCCAGCCATCGAGGACGTCGCGATCAACGCGCCCGGGGAGTGGTGGGCGCGCGGCCCGGCGGGATGGGAGCGGCGGACCTCAGCGGAGCTCGACTTCGACACCCTGGAGGGGATCGGCATCCTCGCCGGCGCGCTCCGCCGGCAGGACGTCGGCCGCGCCAACCCGCTCTGCGGCGGCGAGTTGCACACCGGCCACCGATTCCAAGTGGTCATGCCGCCCGCGGTACCGGCCGGCACCGTCAGCCTCACCTTCCGCCGCCCGAGCGACCACGTCTCGCCCCTCTCCGCCGTGCCGGACCGCTACGACACCGCCCGCTGGAACCGATGGGGCGGCCGGGACGCCGGGCGCCGGCACGACAGCGCGGCGCTGCTCGACCTCTACGACGCCGGGGACGTGGTGGCCTTCCTGCGCGCGGTCGTGCGCACCCGGCGCACGCCGCTGCTCGCGGGCGCGACGGGCGCGGGGAAGACCTTCATGAGTAAGTCCATGCTCGCCGAGGCCGACGCCGGCGTGCGCGTCGCCACGATCGAGGACGCGCTCGAGATGGCGGTGCGCCAGCCCAACTGCGTGCGGCTGCTCTTCGCAGCCGGCGGCGAGGGCGGCGTGACGCCAGCCGACTGCCTGCACGCCGCGCTCCGGATGCGCCCCGACCTGATCCCCGTCCAGGAGCTGCGCGAGCCGCACTCGGCCTGGGTGTACCTGAACGAGATCGCCACCGGTCATCCGGGCTCGCCTACCACGATCCACGGCGAGACGGCGCCGCAGGCCGTGCGGCGGCTGTTCTCGCTGCTGAAGGGCAGCCCGCAGGGCGCGAGCATCGGCGACGACGTGCTGTTCGGCATGATGGGCGCCGGGATCGACGTCATCGTGCCGATCGGCACGGACGGCGCGAGCCGCCGGCTCGGCGAGGTATGGTTCGCCGACGACGCGGCGCGCCGCGGTGAGACCATCGCCGACCTGCTGAGGGCCCCGTGACCGGCCCCCGCGCGGCGTTGCTCGGCTCGACAGCCGTCGTCGCGGCTGGTGCGGCGTGGACGCTGACGGCCAGCGCCGCATTCCTCTGGGGCTCCGGGCTGTGGGACGCCTTCCCCTACCCCGCCTGGCAGTGGTGGCAGTACCTCGCCGTCGCCGGGACGAACGCCACGGTGGACTTCTGGCTGAAGGCGAGCGCTGTCGCGGCGACTGGCCTGGTCGGCGCCGCGGGCTGGCGGCTCTGGTGGAGCCTGTTGAGGCGCGAGACGCCGCTCCACGGAGAGTCTCACTTCGCCGGCCGTCGCGAGGCCGAGGCCGGCGGGATCGTCTTCGCCCCTCGACCGGTCCCGGACGGGATCCTGCTCGGCAAGTGGGGTCGCGGCCCCTTCGCCCGTTACGTTTGTCTTCCCGGCCAGCAGCATGTCGCGGTCTATGCGCCGACCGAAGAGGGCAAGGGCGTGAGCTTCGTAGTACCGAACGCCATGAACTGGGGCGGCGCGCTCGTCGCCTTCTCGGTCAAGCGCGACCTGGTGCGGTGGACCGCGGCCGAGCGCGCGCGCAAGGGCGACGAGGTCTTCGTGCTCGACTTCGGGGATCCGGAGGGCCGGACGCACCGCTGGAACCCGCTCGGCCTGGTGCGGCGGGGCACGCCGGACGCGACCGACGACCTCCAGAAGGCGATGTTCGCCCTCGTCCCGGAGACGCGGGCGAACAATCCCTACTGGGACAACGCCGGCCGCCGCGTCGCCACCGCCCTCGCGGTTATCCAGTCCGAGACGCCCGGCGCGCCCCTGACCGTCGCCGCCGTGGCAGGCCTCGCACGGCGGGGCGACTGCGTCGCCCATCTTCGTACTCTGGTGACGGAGGCCCGGGCGGCGAACCGGCCCTACCCGCGGGCGGCCGTCGAGACGGCCCTCGGCTGGGCGGACGGGATCGAGAAGGGCAGCGAAGAGGCGCGTGGCGTCCGCCAGACGATCCTAACCGCGCTGTCGCTCTGGGAGGTGCCGCGCATCGCCGCCGCGACGGCGGCCAGCGACTTCGACGTGCGCGAGCTGCGGTCGCGCCGGATGTCGGTCTACCTCTGCGCCCAGCCCTCAGACCTGCGCCGGATGCGGCCGATCTACGCGATCTTCTTCCAGCAGCTGATCGACGCCATGGCGCGGGAGGAGTTCGGGGAGCGGCGCGAGCACCGGCACCGCGTCCTGGCGCTGCTCGACGAGTTCTGGGCGCTCGGCGAGCACAAGGTGCTGGCCGACGCGACCGCCTTCATCCGCTCCTCCGGCCTGCGCATGGCGGTCGTGGTGCAGTCGAAGGACCAGACGCGGCTCGCCTTCGGCGAGGACGGGTCGCGGAACATCTACGCGAACACCGGCGCCGAGATCGCGCTCGGCGGCCTCGACCAGCGCCAGGCGGAGGAGGTGAGCCAGCGGGGCGGCGTGGACACCGTGGTGGAGACCACGCGCAGCCGGCCGCGCTTCTTCGGGTGGCTGCACCCGCAGAAGCAGAGCGAGAGCGAGACGGTGCGCCGGCGCGCGCTGATGCTGGCGCAGGAGGTGCAACGCCTGCCGGCCGACAAGCTACTCGTGCTGCGCCGGCGCTTGGCGCTGCTGATGCTCGACCGCCTCGTCTGGTTCCGGGATCCGTGGTTCCGCCGACGGGCAGGCGACCCGCCGGACATGCCGTCTTTGGCCGTGAACGTCGAACAGGACGCGGCGCCGCCCGTGCCGGCCACTCCATGAGTGCGGGCGGGGACCGCGGGCCACGTCGCGAGGGCGGCTATCGCAAGGCGAGCGAGGTCAACACCTTCCTTTTCTGCCAGCGGGCTTGGTCGTTCGAGCGCGAGGGGGCTCCCTCCGAGCGCGAGCCGGAGCGGGAGCTGGGGACGGCCTACCATCAGCGGCACGGCGAACGCGTCAGCGCGACGCCGCGCCTGCGCACGCTGTCGCGGGCGGCGCTGGCACTGGCCGCGTTGCTCTTCCTCCTCGGCCTGTGGCTTTCGGCGCGATGAACGTCGCTCTGTTCGTCCTCGCCGCGCTCGCCCTCCTCCTCTGGCTGTTCCTGCGCGGCCGAACGGAGGTGCTGCCGGGAGAGGTGGTCTACCGCGACGGGCCCGGCGCCGAGACGCTGGTGTCGCATCGCCACAGGCTCGTCGGCCGGCCGGACTACATCACACGCGGACAGCGCGGCCTCGTCCCGGTCGAGGTGAAGTCTCGCGCCTGCGGACCACGCGGCCCCTACCCCGGCGAGCGCGCCCAGTTGCTGGCCTACTGCCTGCTGGCGGAGGAGGCGCTTGGCGAGCAGGTCGCCGAGGGCGAGTTGCGCTACCGGGACCGCGTCGTCGCCATCCCGTTCGGTGATCGCGAACGCCGCGAGATTGTCGAGCTGCTGGACGCGATGGATGCGGCACGGGACGCACACCGCAGCCACGACCAAGCGGCGCGTTGCCGCCGCTGCGGCTTCCGGGATCGCTGCGACGAGGCCCTGGCATAAATGATGTCGGCCCTGCGCGACGCGCCTGCCTACATCGTCGGTCCCCGGGATGGGCCCTCGGGCCGCTGCGGCGCATCTGCCCCACGGAAGCGCGCCACGCGCTCGCGCACAGCCGTTACCACCTCCACCCCGAGGCGCGAGAGGCGCTCGGCGAAAGCACCACGGGCACGGACCGCCTCGGTCAGCCGCCCGGCCAGCGGCATAACTGCTAGCCGCTCTCTACTAGCCGCTAGTCGCTTCTCAAGAACTGTCGGCGCCAGCCCTTCCGCCTCCCTCGTCTCCGCCGGCAGCACCCCGTGCCGAAGCGCCCGCGCGGCGCCGCGGCGGACCTCGCCGGCCCGGGCAAGGAACTCCAGCGCGCCCTCCTGCCGCGGCTGGCGGCCGAGATTGCGCGCCGCGTTCGCCCACGCGTCCGCTTCCGTCACTGGGCGGACGTCGTTCAGCGGCCGGCGCCGCACCACCTCGGCGTGCTCCGCTCCGGCCGAGACCAGCAGCCAGGAGGTCCGCCGGTGCCGCGTACCCGAGGCGTAGGCGGCGAAGCCCGTCACCGCTTTCGTGCCGGCCGGCAGGGCGTGGACGTGCTCGGTCGCCGTCGAGCCCTGCGCGGTGTGAGTGGTCATCACCTCGCCATAGGCCAGCCGCACCCGCCCCGTGGCGCGGTCGGCGAGGGTGGACCAAGCCACCCGACCCTCGCGGCCGGAGGCGTTCCGCACGCGCATGCCCTTCGCGTCGGCAGAGAGCACGGTCAGCACCGAGCCGTTGCGCCCGATGCTGCCCCCCTCCCCTTCCGCGCGGGTGCTGGCGAAGAGCCGCACCCGGTCGCCCGGCGCGAGCGCCATCTCGTAGGCGTTCCCGTCGCGGTCCGCCGCGCGCACCCGGACCGCGTCCTCCCCGACCTGCCCGAGCCCCCGCCGCACCTCGCGGATGGCGACGCCGAGCCGGTGCGCGTCGGCGTTGGTGGGAGCCGAGACGGTGAGCGTGTAGGACGGGTCACCGGCGTTCGCCCGCAGCCGCTCCCCGACGAGGGCCGCGACGCGCTCGACCGCCTCGCGGGTGCCACCCGGCACCATCTCCGCCGTGCCGTCCTCGCGCTTCAGGGCGAGCGCCTCGGCCGCGCGACCCTCGCGCCAGTGGCCGGCGATCTCGCGCTCCCGCTCGGCGCGTTGCCGGACCGTGGTGAGGATTTCCGGCACCGCCTCTGGCCCGAGCGCGCGGCGGACGAGGTCGACGATCGGCCCCGCCTCGATCGCTTGGCACTGCCGGTCGTCCCCGAGCATGGCGAGCCGGAAGCCGCGGGCCTCCTGCAGCCGCAGCAACTCCAGGCCCTGCCGGGTTCCGAGCAGGCCGAGCTCGTCCACCACCACGACGGAGCGTCGGTTGAGTACGAAGACGCCCGCCTTCGCCCCTTCCAGGAAGACGCTCAGCGCGCGGACGTTCTCCTTCGCGATCCCGGCGTCGGCGAGGTCGTCGGCCTGCCGCCAGGCCAGCGCCACGCCGTGCACCGCCCTCCCCTGCCCCGTCCAGGCGGCCACCAGGGGCCGGAGCAGCGTGGTCTTGCCGCTGCCGGCGGCGCCGACCACGACGCCGAGCCGGCCGCCCTCGCCGAGGCGGTGCATGGCCCGCCGCTGCGCCTCGCCGTGCTCGCCCTCGAAGGCGAGGCTGGCCCGCTCGGCCGCGGCGGCGATCTCGCCAGCCCGGAGCGCGCCCGTGCGGTCGCCGGCGGCGGCCCGGGCCAGGCGGATGAACTCCGCCTCGTCGGCCGCGTGCAGCGCCGTGGTGATGCCGACCTCGCCCCGCTCCCCGGCCCGGCCCCAGACGAGCGACGTGGCCTCGCCGTACTGGCGCACGCCCTCGCTCCGGAAGAGCGCGGTTACGCGGCCGACGTCGGCCGTCTCCTCGATGCCGGCGGCGATGAGGCCGCGCAGGGCCGCCGTCCGCGCGTCCGCGCCGCTGACCACCGCGCGCCGATCCAGCTCCCGCTCCAGCCAGGGCAGCGCCGCCTCGTAGGCCCGCGCGATCCGCTCCTCCCGCGTCGGCCCCGGCAAGGCCCGCCGGGGCCCCTCGATGCCCTCGTAGCGCCAGCCGAGCTCGCGCGCCTGGCGGCGCCAGTCGGCGAAGTCGGCCACATCGTCCTTCCGGAGCCGCTCCCGCGCCTCCGCGTCGATCCCGGCCGGCGTGCCCTGCACGCCGGCCTTCAGCAGGCCGGAGCGGCGCTCGGGCGGCAGGGCGTCCCAGTCGAGGCCGAGCGTCCTGGCATAGGCCCGCGCAGCCTCCTCGCCGCCGAGGGTGCGCTTCGAGAAGTGGTCGCGCACGTGGTCGGGGATCGCCGCGAGGCGGGCCATGCCAGTGCGGTCGTCCAGCGCCACCTCCGCGCCGAGCCGGCGGAGGTTGGCGGCGAGGTGCGCCTGGTAGAGCGCGCCGGCCTCCTTGATCAGCCCGTCGAGGCGGTCGAGGTCGAGCGACCCGACCCGGCCGTTCTCGCAGAACACCGCGTTCGGCACGGTGAAGTGGGTGTGCAGGTCGGGGTCGCCGGCGACCTGCACGGCGACGCTCTCGGTGACGGTGCGCCCGCCCTCCTGCCGTGCCGTCCAGAGGGTCGGGCGCGAGGTGTAGTGGTCGAAGGCGATCCAGGCGACGTGGCCGGGGTCGGCGCCGTCCCGCCCGCCCTTTCCGTGGCGCGCCTGCCCGATGCGGCTTTCGATGGTGGCCATCGCCTCGGCCGCGGCGTCGCGGTGCGCGGCATAGATGGAGGCCTGCTCGGCCGGCCGGGCGAAGGCCCAGGCGACCGAAACGGATTTGTCCGGGGTGAAGCAGAAGTCGACGGAGCCGATCGGGGTGAGGTCCTTCACCTCACCCGTGCGCCGGTCCGTCACTTGGCGGGCGATGGCGTACTGCTTGCCCTCGACCTTCGCGCCGTCGGCGCGGCGGCCGGCCAGCAACGCGTTGATCTCCTCGCGCTCGACGCCGCGGTCGGGGTCGAGCTTGAGGCCGCGGGCGACGAGGGGGTGCATGTCCCGGCGCGGCTCGGCCACGGGCGGGCCGTAGGTGTCAGCGAAGTCCCGCCTCTCCAGGGCCAGCGCGAGCCGCTCGCCGAGCCGCGCCTCCTCGTCGTCGATGTCGGCGCCGCGGTCGGCGTGCCGGAGCATCAGCTCGCTCAGGGCCTCGCTATAAGCTATTTGCTCGCTGCTAATCGCTTCGGCCAGTTCTGCGATGGAGCGGTCCTCGGCGGAGCCGGCCGCCTCCATGCCCCCCGTGTAGTAACGGGCGAGGTCGGCGACCTCGCGCGGGAGGGTCTGCGTGAGCAGGTGATCCGCCATCGCCTTCGCCGAGCCGGGCTCGCCGCCGGCGATCGTCGAGTAGGTCAGCACGGCCGGTCAGGCACCGGAGGCCAGCGCGCCGGCGATCTCGCCGGGAAGCGCCGCGAGGCGCGTCTCCAGGCGCGCCATCACCGCCTCCTGCGCCGCCAGGGCGTTGGCTATGTCGCGCAGCGCCTCGGCGAGGTCGCCGCCGCCCGGCGGCTCGTCGGCCGCAGCCAGCAGGATGCGCTCCAGCATCGCGGTGTGGGCGGCGAGCGTCTCGTTCATCTGCGCCACGCCGCGCATCAGCGAATCCTGGCGCTCCTCGATCCGGGCGAGGCGGTCGTCGTCGCGGGTCGCCGTGGCCGCCATGGTCGCCCTCCTCCAGTCCGCGTGCCGCAGGCACGGGCCGCACAGGCGGGTGCCTTGGTCTGTGCAGCTTGTTGCCTTTCACAAACCGGGGCCACTTCCTTCACAACCATGGCGGGTAAACTTCCCGCGCAAGGCGGTGTTCCGGTCGCCGCAGAGCCTCCCGCGTCGGGCAGAATCAGCCCCATGAGCTCCGACGAAGAACTGACGCGGATAGCGGCCGTGGCGCGTGGCGGATCGGGGCGGACGCCGCTCTACCGATGGCTGCGGGCCCGGCACGACGACTTTGCCGCGCTCGTGGACGAGAACCGGCCGAGTTGGAAGGCGCTCGCCGAGGGATTCGCGGAGATCGGCCTCAAGGCGGCGGGCGGACGGGCGCTGACCGGCGAGACGGTCCGGCGCACCTGGTGGCGCGTGCAGAGGGACGTCGAGGCAGCCCGGGCACGACGTGCCGCCCCCGCACCACCCTCGGTCGTGGTCCCGGTTGCCCGACCCGCACCGGCACCCCCCTCCCCTCCCCCACCGTCGGCAGCCTCACCCGCTGCCCCGGGCGGGGCACAGGCGGCTCTCCAGCGGCTGAGGGCTGAGTTGGACGCACGTAGTGGAAGGAAGCCAAATGGCTAAGGGAAACGGACACGCGCCGGCAGCGGGCGACCCGGAGGCGCAGGTCGTCCTTGCGGTCGGCCTCGGGCGTGGCTTCGGCGGCAAGTCCACCGGGCTTGCGGAGCTCGTCTGGCGGGCACGGAACGCGGGACGCGAGGTGATCATCGCCGATGGCGACCCGCGGAGCCGGACCCTGTCCGGGATGTTCGAGGGGGCGACCTCTCCGCCGACTGAGGAGCTGCCGGACGTCAAGGACTGGCTCACCGGCCTGCTGAACCGGATGGTGAAGGAGCGCCGCTCGGCCGTGCTCGACCTCGGCGGCGGCGACCGGGTGCTGCAGGAGTACGGGCGCGACCTCCGCCTCGTGGAGTTCTGCGCGCGCCGGGGGATCGAGCCGCTCGCGCTCTACTTCCTCGGCCCGGAGGAGGAGGACCTCCGGCACGTGCTGTCGATATGGGACGCTGGCTACTTCCGCCCGAAGCGGACAATCCTCGTGCTGAACGAGGGCGTGATCCGGGAGGGTCGCACCGCGTCCGGCGCGTTCGAGCGCACCCACCGCCACCCCGGCTTTGAGCGGATGGTGGCGGAGGGCGCCGTCTCCGTGCTGATGCAGCGCCTGGCCTGCATGGACCTGCTGCGCCAGCGCGGCCTTGGCCTCTACGCCGCGGCGGCAGGCGACGGTGCCGACCCGCTCGACCCGGTCGAGCAGTTCATGGTCGAGGACTGGCTGGCGGGTCTGGAGGAGCGGCGCGCCGAGGCTGGCGCGGCCGCCTGGCTGCCGTGACCGGCGCAGCCCCCTCCCCTTCCCCGGCCGCGGCACCCACGCCCGAGGCCATCCGGGGCTGGTGCGAGCGGGCCGGGATGCGCGCGGACAGCCCGCTGCGGGCCGCCCTGCTCGCGACCTTCGATGCTGCTGCCGCAGCGCGGGACGCGGCGGGCGGCGCACGCGGCCTGACCCCTGAGGGGGAGCGCGACCTCGTCCGGAGGGTGGCCGAGGCGGCGGCAGCGGGTGCCGAGCGGGAGGTCCTGCGCTTGTCGCGGCGGGCCGAGCTGCGGACCGGGCTCGTTCTCGTTCTCGCTGGCGCCGTGCTTTTTGCTAGTGGCTATGCGCTAGGCGGTAGGAGCGAGCTTGATCGGATCGAGGGGCATGCCGCTGCCGCGTTCGTCGCCGGTATCGCGGAGCTGAATGACGTAGCGGCCCTGCGCCGGCACTGCGAGCGGACCGGCTACGATCAGGCGGGCCGCCGGGCCTGCGATCTCCCGCCCCTCTGGATTGGCGGTGCGCGCTGAGCAGCGTAGCTGCGCATGTAGCTGCGATTAACTAGCCGCGAGAGGATAGACACCGCGCCTATGTGGGCACCCGCCCTCGGTCTACTGCAGCGCGTGGACCACGACGTCGAACCCTTCGTCCTGCGCGGGCCATTCGAAGTAGCGGGCCAACTCCGCGAACTCGGCCTCGCTGACCTGGTACTCGTGCAGGCCTCCGGCATTCCTGGCCGACAGCCGGGCCAGGCAGACCTCGTCCGGCACGTCGAGGACGTGCAGCCGGTGCGCGGAGCCCGCCGCCTCGAAGACGCCCCGCATCCAGGCCCGGATCGACCTGGTGTTCGCCGGCCAGTCGAGGACGACCGAGAGCCCGGCGCGCAGCAGGCCGACGAGGTGCGGTCCCATGGCGGCCCTCAGCCGCGGCACGAGGCGAACGTAGTCGGCGATGGACCGTAGCTCCTCGGGATAGAGCGCCGCCATCCACGGATCCTGGGCGACGACGACCGTGGAAGGCGCCTCGGCCAGCCGCGCGGCGAGCGTCGACTTGCCGGCGGCGACCTTCCCGCACAGCATGTGAAGGGTTGGGACCTGGCCAGATGGCGCGTCGAGCATCGGGATCGCCTCCGCGGAACAGCCTAGCGCCGACATGCTAGGCCGCCCTTTCTACTCACTATCCGCTGTCGGCTACCTCCTACGAGCTATGTTGAAGCTTCCGCCGCGTCGCCCTTTTTCTTGAAACCCGTCGGCGCCAAGCATACCTATGGCGCCGCAGGGGGTCCCTGCGTGCGACCCGTCCGGCCGCGTGTCGGGCGGGCGCGGTGGCCACCCGGAGGCCAAAAGCCCCGGTTGCCGGCCACGCTCCCTGCCCTCTTCCGAGAGCCGTCCCCACCTGGGCGGCTTTCGCGCTTTCAGGGGAGCTGGATTCCGAACCGCTCCCGCAGGCCCGCGGCGTTGAGCTCTGCGCTCACGATCCACTTGCGCGAGTAGGCCACCACGTCCGCAAGCTGCAGCAGCCGCGACGCGGCCGAGTCCAGGCGCGACACCCGGTTCACCCCCCGGAACCGCCCGTCTTCGCGCTGCGCCCGCTCGATCTCCGCCTCGAAGGCTGGGTGGCCGTTGTGGTGGTTCACGTCCGTGATGCCATCGACGTTGCCGATCGTCCCGCGCCCGAGCACGTCGCGCTTGAATCTGGTCAGGCCGGCCTTAGCCGTCTCGACGACGGCCGCCGCGTAGAGGATCGGGGCAGGGCCCCCGCGCGCCACGACCTTCTGGTTCACCAACACCAACCCGGTCGCGTGGCGCAGCCGCCCAGAAGCGCTGCATTAGGCCTTGAAGGTAACCGTCGTCGAGGCGGGAGGCGTGGATTTCGCCGGCGCCTGGCTCGAGCAGGTCGCTCAGGCACTTGTCCAGGCGGCCAGCGTCCCGCGCCAGCACCACTAGGGCGCCGAGGTAGAGGTCCCCGGCGCCGGCCGTCCCTTACTCGTCGATGAAGAGGAGGACCTTCTTGTTGAGCCGACCGGCCAACCCCGCAGCACCTACCTGCTAGCTTCTACCGTCTATGCGGTAGGCGCTTCGGCGTAGCGCTGGAGGCGGGCGCCCGGGCGCGCTCGGGGACCGGGGCAGGGGAGGGCAAGAGGGTGATGGCCTCGTCGTCCACGCGCACCTGCGCCTCCGGGTAGGCGGAGAGGGCGAGGGCGAGCGCCTCGCGGGCGTGGGCCTTGAACTGGCGCTGGAGCGCGAATCCGGCGCCGAACTGTCGGTAGAGCGCTGGCCAGGGGACGCGGGTCGGCTTCGCCAAGTGGTGGAGGCGGTAGGCGAGCCAGATGTAGAGGTCGATCGCCATGCTCCGCCCGGAAAGGGCCCGGATCGCGGCCTCGCGGACGGGCAGGGGGTGCCGGATGAGGCTCTCGTAGAAGACCTCGTCGAGCACGACCGTCTCGCGCCACAGGGACAGCTGCGCGCCGTCGGTGCCGCGGCCGGGCAGGATCGCCTCCCGGACGAAGCCCCCGTTCATGACGGCCTCGCCGCCCTCGCCGATGCGGTAGAACGTCAGCCGGCAGAGGCTGAGACGCAGGCTCTGCTCGCGGACGGCCTCGTAGCCCTTGCCGCCACTGTTCAGGCCCATCGCCTTGAGCCAGCTGTGCATGGACCGCCCGAGCTCGACCTCGCGCGAGCGGGTCTTGATGGCCTCCGTCTGCAGGTAGAGGAGGATCAGCCGGGCCACGTAGCCGAACGGGACCCCGACGGCGGTCCCGTCATGGGTCTTGCCGCTCTCGATCCGGAGCCGGATGTCGGCGCCGTCCCGGACCCACTCGTTCGCCTCGATCCGCTTGTGGGGGAGGGCGGTCATGGCGAAGCCGGCGTGCACGAAGTTGGGCGTGCCGTCCTCGTCGGTGAGGACCATGTGGATGGCCTCGACGCAGCGGCGGTCGATGGAAGTCGGGGCGAGATTCAGCGCCTGCTGGATGCCGAGCGCCTCGAGCCGGCCGCGCAGGCTCCCTTCAAGAGCCTCTTCGGCGCCCACGGAGAGGGGCCAGGCGGCGGTGTCGGTGGAGTCGCGCATGCCGATGCAAGCTGCACATCCGAGGCCGCTGGTGCAATTCGTACCCTGCCGACGCGTCTCCGCCGCCAGGCTTTTCCCCTGGTACGGCTCGTACCCTGCCGACGGTCCTAGGGAAGCTAGTTGAATCCCTATTTGGATGCGTCACCAGGGTACGGGGGACGACTCGGCTTTCGTCGGTCGGGTACGAACCGGCGTCACCAGGGTACGAACCGGTTGTGGAGAAGCGGTGCCGGATCGGTCCACGCCGGGGCGTCACCAGGGTACGAATCCGAGACGCCCCCGGCGACTGGATCTCGGAAGGCGTGGAAGCGGGGCAGGGGAGGGGGTCGATTCGATTCGTACTCTACCGACGCCCTCATCGTAGCTGCTAGCTGCTGCCGCGGCGCCGCGGGGCGGGCGTCGCCCGGAGGTCCTCCGGGTGCACGTCGAAGCCCGCGGCCGCGAGCGCCCGGCACACCAGGACCTTCTGCGTCGTGCCCTCCGCGCGTGCCCTGTCGGCGAGCTGGTCGCCGAGGGCGCGCCGGACCCGAATGTTGACCTGCACGAGTTCCTCATCGGCCGATGCCACGGGAGGGGCGGCCGGGGCAGGGGAGGGGGGCCGCGGTGAGAGCGAGGCGGGCGGCAGCCCGGCCTGCTGCGCGACGGCGTCGGCGGCGGCGAGCGATTCCCGCGCCGAGGGGCGGGCGATGGCGGGCTTCAGGCCCTTGCTGGACATGCGGGGACCTCGTGCTTGCTCGTATCTGCTAGCATATACACGCTATGCGCGGGCGCGCGCCGCCTTGGGCTTCGACGGCAGCCAGCCGAGCTTCCGCAGCTCCGCGACCAGCTCCGAGACTTCCTGGCCAGCGTCGCCGCCGGAGGGAACCCGGCCGGAGAAGGTCATCTCGGCGAAGGCGACACGATCACCGATCCCAGCGGCAGTGCGGGGCAGGGCGGCCGCGTCGAGCTCGGCTACGGCGTGCCGCGACACAGCCGTCGCCTGCTTAAGGCGGGAGGGCACCACCCGCGCGGGGATCGCGCGCCGCGCCGCCCGGGCCGCGCTGTCCACCAGCTCCAGGGTCTTCGCGGCCTGCTCAACGTCGGCGCGACTAGGCGTGCAGGGCACAAGGACGGCGTCGGCCGCTGCCATGGCGAGGAGGGCCGCGCGGTTGCCGAAACCGGCGGTGTCCACGAGCACTAGGTCGGCCTGTGGCGAGAGCTCGTCGATCGCAGCCGCGAGCCGTGCCTCGTCGGCCTCGGCGCGGACCGCAACGGCTGGGCCCTCGTAGGCCTGCTCGGCCCAGGAGGCGTAGGCGCGGTTCGGGTCGGCGTCCACGACTGCGACGCGCAGCCCCTCGGCCGCGAGCGTGCCGGCCAGCGCCATCACGATCGTCGTCTTACCGGCGCCGCCCTTGGTGGACGCAACGGTCAGGATCATCAGACTCGCCCCCGAACCCCCGTACACGCGCGATGCTAGCACTTACCTGCCTAGCAGCTACAATCTTTCCGTGATCGCGAATAGCTACTAGCAGCTACTTTGGACGATCCCCTCCCGGACCTCCTCGGCGCGGGCCACTTGAAAATCTACACCCTGGCAACAATCGTTACCGAAGGCTCACCCCCGTCCCGAGACATCGCTTGAGGTTCTTCGATGGCAAGTGCCACCTTGGCCAGTCAGCCAGATGGCTGGGACGCGTTCATTACTCACGCCTCTGCGGACAAGCCCTTTGTTGATATCCTCGTAGAGGAATTGGTAAACGAGGGGCTCACAGTTTGGTATGATCGAAACGAAATCCGTGCCCACCATAACCCGCTATGGCGCCCACAAATTACTAACGGGATTCGAAATTCGGCTCGGGTCGTCTTTGTTCTGACAGATCATTCAAACAAAAACGAAATTGTCGTTCAAGAGATTGAGTATGCTCTTCTAGCTCGAAAATCTGTTGTGATCTTGGAGCTGCTCGAGGAAAATCCGTCAGCCCAAGCCCGCCCTCCACTTACCTTGAACGAGCGGATATCGCTAGGCCTCAGCGGACTTCAGCGCATCCAAGCTCAACGGACTACCCCTAAGGCCGCTGCACAGGCCATTTCACTGGTGCTTCGCGGCTCTACCGATAGTGGCCGAACAATTGGAAAACCTAGGTTTTATGTTGAGCGCCAAACGTTGCTGGCGGAGCTAACGGATAAGATAATCACTCACATCAGGCGTAAAGAGCGAGTTGCATACATATTACGCGGGCCGTCTTTCTTGGGGAAAACCACACTGGCAAATGACGTGTTGGACAACATATCAGATCTAGCGATCTGCCCCATCTGGAGGGGCTCGGCTCGATGGACCGAATCCATTGTTTTGAGAGGCTTCGGACTCTGCTTGATTGATGGAGTGATGGATCGAGAGCTGGATGGCAGGCGGGACCAAATAACGGACTGGTTAGGTACCGTTGCGCAGTTGCCCGCGTGTTTTGTCCTGACGTGCCGGACCGAATCCCAATCCAAGCTCATTGAATTTTCTATGAAAGAGCGAGGGGTTGACTGTGTCGTACGAGACATTCAGGGTCTCTCGGTGAACGAATTTTTTGCCGCCGTCATGAGGATGCCTAGCGTTGTGCATACTGCGTTGGCGTCGCCTGAGGCGATCAAGAGCTTGCACGAGGTAACCGCTGGAGTGCCTGGTGCTCTACAGATCATTCACCAACTCATAGAGGATGATCCCACCTGCGATTTGCTGTTTTTGCGGGAACTGGATACTGAATCTGCCTTGGATTCCATACTGCGCACCTATCAGAAATACATAACTTATTCGAATCCGATTTTATATGAGCTTGTATCGACGCTTGCATATGTTCCTATCTTTGGCCTCGACCCTGCAAGCTTGGCGAAGCTGCTGGGCGTTGACAGGAGCGACAATCAGTTTCGGCTGGCGCTGACCCAGGCGCAGAGCGTTGGCTTCATCCAGTTTGTGACCGCAAGCGATCCCGCCATGAGGTGTCATGTCGTCATTCGGCGGATCTTTCAGCCGCCACAAAATGAACAGCCGGTCAGAGAGAGACAGTTACATCAACATCGGCTTGCCTGGAGAAGCAGCGAATCCGAGAAGAAGTTCTCCTATATTTCGCGGCTTGATAGTCGGGCTCGCTGGGTTGAGTTGCTGTTTGATAAAGAAAAGGCAAGATATCTCTCTGACGGATCTGGAAGATCTGTTGTTTTTGCATTTGTTGAGCTTGGCGATATGCAACAAGCTCTAAGGAGAAATTACAGGGAAGAGGATGCGAGAAGTGTGCGGTCTTTTGCCCTCTGGCTGTCCTCCTATATCGAAGATCAAGCGTTCGTTGATAATTGCAGGCATGCCATTGCGCTCGCACAAGAGGCAATCGGCTTTCCGTTCGCTGAACCCAAGATTGGAGAGGCCTTTGCTAGTGTCTGGGAGAGTGCCGCGACCAGCGACTGCACTGTAATCGGAAACTGTATCGCTGCGTCACTCAGACATATTGAATGCGAAGAACAAGAAGACAAAGCCAGGCTCGCACTTCGCTTAGCTGCGGCTATACACAAATACTCTTGGGAAAATGCGTCGCGTCACAATTTAAGGGACATGCTTCTGGCAGCGTTCGCGTGCGGATTCGCACGATTGGGTCAATTCGAAAAAGGTTTTGATGTGGTTCGGCAAATTTCTGATCAGTATGGCGTATCTTGCTCAGAAGCATTCGGCGCGCTGCTGTTGGGAATGGACTTACATGAGCGGTGGGATGCGGCGAATTCATGGCTGGACTCGCTGCGCGGAGAGCGCGAGTTGCGCCCATTGAGTTTAGCTCCATTATTCGCAAAATTTCTGCTCGCAAGAGACATATATGCTGGTGAGCAGCGCTGCGGTGATCCTGTTCTGCTTAATCCCGATCGCGCTTGGGTCATTGCGGAATGGCTATGCCACGAAAATTTCAAAAGCTATATTCGGGATGTATTGTCATCCTCGGAAACAACAAACAATGATCCGAATTCGCCCAGCACTGTGCAGATTTCCAAGATAAAACTTTCCGCTTCTGCTTTTAGATTCGCTCGAAGATGAGCAGATGTTTGCAATTTGCAGTAGCGATTGGGTGAAAATGCCAGCGTTTTTGTTGAGTTTTTTGTGCATAGAGAGTAAATTATCACGCGAGCAATTTTTCCGCAGCGCCTCCATCAATGCATCTCGCGCCTTGGCAAGCGCCACCAAAAGGACCGATCCTCGACCGCAGCAGCCTGGCCTTAGTCGGGCCCAGGGCGTGCTAGAAGAGGGCTCCATTGGGCGTGACAGCTCAAGACGACAACGAGGGCATCGCTCACGGCGCTCTGCCCGAACAGGGTGAGCGACTAGAGGGTGGCGGCCTGCCGACGCGCCCCTTCCTAGTTATCTATGTCGCCTGGCATCCCGCTTTCACCGATGGCGCGCAGGTCGCGAAGACCCTGTACGAGCACTTTCGGCGCAACCTTTACAGGAATGTGGCCGGCGGCGCCGGGCTGCCTGTCATGTACCGATCCACGCCGATGCACGGTTCGGACGTGCCCATCGACATTGACCTCGACGATGCCGAGACCTCCGCGATCGTGATGCTCATCGACGATGCATGGGCTAACGACCCGGCTTGGGCTGCGTGGAGCCGCGCCCTGATGGAGCGCACGGACGCCGCAGGCCTACGCGCACGCGTCTTTCCGATCGCGATGACCTCCGCCGCCATCAGCATGGGCTTAGCCGAGCAGGCGGCCCGGTGGGACAGATGGGGTGAGCTTACGCCGGAGCAGCGCGACAGGCGCTTGGCAATCGACCTGACCTACCAATTCTGCCGCATGCTCCGCTCCTACCTCGAGCGCCTGCGGCATCCAGACGACGCGCCGGACGCGCTCATCCAGTACCTCCGTAAAGTCGAGGTTTTCCTCAGCCACTCCAAGCACGACGCCTACGGCGAAAGCATCGCAAAGCGCATTCGAGAAAAGCTCCACGCCAGCGAGGGCCTCGACAGCTTCTTCGACGTGCACGACATCCCGACAGGCGTCCGCTTCAACCAAGCGATCTTGCAAAAGGTTCGGGTTAGCGCGGTCGTCGCGATCCATACCGATTCCTACTCGTCGCGGGAGTGGTGCCGGCGCGAGGTGCTTGAGGCTAAGCGTTGGAACGTCCCGCTCGTGGTCGCAGATTGCATCAGCGAGGCCGATGAGCGCGGCTTCCCCTATCTCGGAAACGTGCCGGTCGTCCGCATGGACCCGGCGACCGCCGACCGCATCGAGCAGGTCATCGGTCGGCTGCTTGATGAGGTGCTCAAAGACTTCCTCTGGCGCTGCTGGGTCAGGCTCGTGGGTGGCGAGCGGGCAGGGGTGGTCTTCATTCCACGGCCGCCGGAGCTGATCGCCTTGGCCGGCGTTGCCGCGGCGGCAGGTGGCGGCACGACACTAGTCTATCCCGAGCCACCGCTGGGCGCAGAAGAGCAGAACCTGTTTGAGGTTGTCGCGCCCGGCTTGCGCCTGCGCAGCATGACGGAGTGGTTAGCGCAGGGAGGTGAGCTTGCCTGAACCGCTGACCGAGCACGCGATAGCGCTCTCCATCTCCGAGAGCGACGATATGGCGGCCCTGGGGCTCGCGAAGGAGCACCTCGACGACGCGATGGCGGAGATCGCACGCCATCTGCTCGCCCTGGGAGCGCGGCTGCTCTACGGTGGCGACTTGCGGCCCGGCGGCTTCACCGAAGTGCTTTTCGAACTTGTCGCGCGACACCGTCGGGACGCTGCAGAGGGAGACGTAAGGCCCGGTGTGACCAACTATTTGGCATGGCCCGTCCACCTCGGGATGACCGCCGAGGACATCGCAGCCCTTGCTGGGGGCCTGGAGGGCGGCGCGGCGCTCGTGCTCCTCGACTTGGCCGGCGAACCGATCACCGTGGAGCAGCGGCGCGCCCTCGCAATGCAAGGGGCAAGCGAAGAAGAGTGGGCGGCCGGGCTGTCCGCGATGCGCCGCTCGGTGACCGGGCTCTGCCACGGGCGAATCGTCCTCGGCGGCCGGGTGCAGGGCTACAAGGGCAAGATGCCCGGTGTGGCCGAGGAGGCGTTGCTCGCGTTGCAGGAGAGCCGGCCGCTTTACGTGTTGGGCGGGTTCGGCGGATGCGCGCGCGACATCGCCGGCTGCCTGGGTCTCTGCCCAGGAGTTTCGCGGCAGGCATGGCCCGGGCAGGCCGAGTTTGCGCGTGCCGGGCAGGACCTCAGAAACGGGCTGACCCGGGAGGAGAACCAGGCCCTCGCCAGTACGCCGCACGTTGATCAAGCCATGGCACTGGTCTTGCGGGGCCTGTTGCGGCTGACGCGGCGGCCGTAGCGCGGGAACGCTCCCGCCAACCAGGCATCAGCCCGAGCGGGGCCAGTCCAAGGGAGCGGCAATGTAGCCCCGCTCGTTAAGCGAACGCAGCCACGCGATAAACCCGTCCCGCAGGGCATCCTCGAATCTGTTCTGGTGGCCTCTGCGCGAGCAGATGTCCTTGCCGCCGAAGTTCCTAAAGTCCAACGGCACCTGCGGGCCGGAGCCGCCCCAATACGCAAAGTCTGTGCTAATCAGGACCTTCTCGGATTTCGTGTCGCGCTCGATGTTCGCTGCGTTCGGGCGGCCGTCGACGAGGCTGTGGAGCGAGTTCGCCTGGACCCACTGGCCGTTTCGCGGGTCGCGGTGGTAAATGTTGTCGCCGAAGGCCTGCATTTTACTGCCCCGGAGTATTGGGCGCTTCGCCAAGAAGCGCGGGTCCTCCCAGTAGCGGTCGAAGTCGGTTATCTCCTCAACGCGCATAAAGTAGACTAGGTAACCGCGGCGGCCACGCTTCGCGCAGCCGGTTCCGACCACGTAGTCGCCCACCGCAGCATGCTGGCGGATCACCGGCTTGCAGGTGGCGAGGGTGCAGACCCCGTGGAACGGGTTGGGGGCGAACCCGTAGTCGTGGTCGATGACATAGGAGTGCAGCCGCACGAGGGACGCTATGCGCAGCTGTACCGGGCGATCTCCCGCTCGGCCCGTGGCGCGCCGTCTGGGCCACGCCAGTCGTTGATCTTGCCAAAGATCGCGTCGATGACCTGCTCGGAACGCCAGGGTACGACGGCATGCGCATACCGGTCGAGCGCTTCGGGGACTTCGCAGCCCGCCTCGCCGTGGTCCCAGACGCCAATAATGCGCTTGCCTTGCTGGTGGGCGTATTCGATCTCCCAGTTGACCCAATCGCTGCCCTTGGTGTCCGGCGTCATCAGGACCACCACTGTTCCTGCCCAGTCGATGCGGGGCGCGAGGATTGCGTGCTTGATGTAGTCTGGGTCGCTCGCCTTGTTCGGGTTGGTGCTGTTCACCGAACTGTCACGGGCGGCACAGCCATTCCTTGCGAGCAGGTCCTTGAGCGCCGGGAGACGGCTGTCGTCCTCGTGGATATGGCTGATGAAGACGTTGCAGATCTTGTCTGGCAAGTTCTCGGCCCCTCATGCCAGAATTGTGTCTACCAAGATGTTGTGATCGCAGGGAAAGAATGCAAGGTCGGATCAATCGAGCGCCGGCCGCGGACGGTCGAATAGGTCGCCAAGCTCCGGCTGAAGGCCGTGCGCGGCGGTGATGCCGGTGCAGAATTCGCGGTGCCCGCCATAGCTCGGGTGGCGAACCCTCAAATGCGGGACGGCCATCCCCGCGAGGGCAGTGGCCGCGTCTCCGCCGATCGCCACTACCATCCTCGGTCGCAGCGTGGAGAGGAGGGCGGCGAGAAATACTTGCCCCACCTTGCGCTCCGCGGCAGTGTGCGCGCGGTTGCTCAGCGGCTCGCCATCGGCGTGGGGATGAAGCGGAAAGAGGTTCCAGAGAAAGACCGGCTCAGGCACGCGGCGGAGCATCGCCCAGATCACCCCGGCAGTGCGCTCCCCCATTGGCGGGCCTGCGGTGGCTTTGCGAACCGGCAATCCGCCCCAGGCGGCGCTGAAGTCGGCGAGGTGCAGTTCGTCTGTGAGCGGCAGCCCGGTGCGCCGGCCGCCCCTATGACCGAGGTCACGCGCCACCCACATCACCCCGTTCGGTTGAGCCCAGGCCGCTCGCACGAACGCGCAAAGATTCGCACGCCGCTGTTCCGCTGACGCGGCGGTGTCGTAAGTCTCGCACAATTCGGAATAGGGGTTGAACACGGTCGCGAGCCGCACCCGCGCGAGTTCGTCCACAAAGGCGTCGGCCGTCACGGCGCGAGATGCTCGACGGCTAGGCGGCGCGCCGTAAGGTCGAGGTGAAGCCGCGCTTTGCGGTGCTCCTTCAGAAAGCGAAAGGCGGCGTAGCCTTGGAGAATAGCCTCCTCCCACAGCCAGAGCGGGCAAGCTTCGGGTTCGTAGCCCGTGACGAAGCGCCGCACCGTCTTTAGCAAATCGAGCGGCAGGTCACCTACTCCGAGGCCGGAGAAGAGATCGAGCCGCAGAGCGTGCCCGAACACCCAGGTCGCAACGCCTTCCTCGATCAACACCGCCCTCGCGCCGTCCTGGCCCTCGTCCACCTCGGGCCGGCTCTTGCGCTTGATTCGGAAGAGCGCGCGAAGCACGGGCGACCAGCCGAGCACGGCCGCATAGGCGTAGTGGAAGGCGTCGTGGAAGCGGTAGTCGTCTGGCCGCATGACGTTGTCGGTGAGCCGGTCGCCGATATTCAGGCCGTTGCACCGTTGGAACACGTAAAGCTTGCCCGCCACGGGCCGCTCGAAAATTTCGATCGTGAGCGAACGCGGAATCTGCTCGTGCTCCGCGTAGTCTGCGTCGAAGAGGGCCGGCGGGACCCGATGCTCCGGCCAGCGGTCGAAGATTTTCTGAAGGTTGCGCCGAGCGGCCTGCTCCAGCGTGACGCCGGCCTCGCCCGCGGCATGGACGAGCAGGCGCAGCACGGCGACAAGGTCGCCAGACAGAGCATCGCGGTTCTCGGCATGGTTGCCCGCCTCGTAGCGGGTCAACAGGAGCCCGACCGCACCGGCGAGCTTCAGCAGCGTTCTGTCGTAGGCAGGCGTCGGTGAGGCCTGCGCGCCAGGCGTTCCCGCGTTGAGGGCGGCCATGGGGAGGTCGTCGTCCCGCGCTTGGTCCCAGGAGCTGAAGCCCCGAGAAACGGAGTTGGCGACGTCAGCGAGCCCGATGTGCGCGCGCGAGGCCAGCAGCGCGAGGTACCATAGGACGTCCCCGAGTTCCTCCAATACCGCGTCCTCGTACCCAAGGTACGACACGGGATCTCGGTGCTTCTTCTTCGCCTCGCTGAGCAGACTGCCCGTCTCCCCGAAGAGACCCAGGAGCGGCAGCACAAGGTCGCCTCCAGCCGTGCGGTCTGTCCGCACGGCCCGGGACTGGTAGCCTCGGAAGGTGAGTGGCGCATCCGGCGCGTGGCTTGCCGCGACCGCCACATTGGGATCCCTCGGAATGATCACGGTGCCCGCTCCCCCTGCATTGGTACAGGAGCCGCAGTCGCCTCAGGGTTTGGCGGTGATTGCGAGGCGATGGGCTGGCCAACTGACGCAAGGATCCAAGGGATCCCCTTATTGATGCCAAAGCCGATGAGTACGGAGAGAAGCGCCCCGCCGATCAGCAGGACAGCGGTATTGTAGCGCTCAACAGCGGCTAAGCGTTTCTCGAGCGCATCTTCCGTGTCCTTAATCTTCTGCGACAGGCCGGCAAATGACTGGAGCTCCCCGGCGATCGGGTTGATGAGATCAGAGGGGATGCCGTCGTAGCCCGGTCCCTGCTTTGCGTGTTGGGAGGCACGGTCGAGGTCTGCAAACCAGATGAGGAAGCAATCGTCCCCCCTGGCTAAATGCACGGGGGCGGGGCCGGCGTTAAACACGGCGAACACCAAGCGGCCATGGTACCCGGGGTCGACGTGGAAACCGGAGACGTTTACGAGTCCACGGGACTTCACCTTGGCCCGGATCGAAATGAAGGCGATCGCTTCCGACGGAACCTTGACCTCCTCCTCGGTCAGGAGGAAGCCGAACTGGCCGGGAGGTACGACGAAGCTTTCGCGCGCAGAGAGTTGCCTCCTTGTGCGCTCTTTAGGGCGATCGTCGCTTGTCGGCGAGACGTACACCTCGGGCCCGATGCTCAGGCGGTAGGCCGCGCAGTCGACTCTGCTCGCGTCGTACGGTGCGACCAAGTCCGGGAGGCGCTCCGCCAGCTTTTCGCCGCTCCAGAACGTCATAGACGCGACCTCGCCCGCCGCTCGACGCGTGCGGCCTCGACGGGGTACCAGGTTGCTCCTCGTCCGCAGGGCGGCCGTACGCCCCATGCTGTGAGCGCGTGGGCGAACTGCTGCAGGGTGGCCGCGCCAGCGCGGCGGGCCTGCTCGACGGCGGGCAGCACGTCGGCTGCCCAAGCCCGCGCGCGGGCAGCCTTCGCAGCGTTGGCGGCGCGGGCCTGCTCCGCGATGTCGGGGCAGAGGTTGGGGTTGCTGAGCCGCACGCCGCGCGCCGTGGCGAGCGCGGCTTTGGTGCGGGCGCTGATTATGCGCGCTCCTTCCTCGGCGACGGCAGCGAGTATATGCACTGTGAGGCGGTTCACGGCCGGCATGTCGGCAGCGACGAACTCGGCGCCGCTCTCCATCCGTTCTGAAACAAAACGGGCATTGAGGGCGAGGCGGTTGAGCGTGGCGATCACGAGCACGGCGCAATGAGGGCGGGCGCCGGCAAGCTGGGGCCGGTCGCGCTGGCGGAAGCTCTCCACCTCAACGAACTCGGCCTCGACGTTGCCGCGCGCGACACTGGTGACGTAGGCCGTGACATCCACGCGCTGCGCCTCCAAGCTGAGGCCGGAGTGGCCGTGCTTGTCAGTGCTGACGCTATAATTGGCGACAAAACGGGGCAGGGTGAGGGTTGGCACCGCACCAGAATGCCGAGGCTTGAACTTCAATACAAACCCAATCGGACGCCTGTCGGTACATGAAAGATCGCAGCTTTTAGCGAAAAGAGCGTGGCTATCGGAAGTGCGACGAGAGCGGCTTCGACCAACGACCCGCATACCTAATGTCGAAGGCCAGAGTACCGCGACGATCGCTCTCCTTGCCTGTGTCGTCTGTCTTGTCCGAGAATCGCGGTTCCCGGACTCCTTGACCGGGGCGGGGCCGGGGTGGTCTCCTGCAAACAATGACCGACCGCCCCGCCCAGGCCGACCGCACGCCACCCGCCCCGGCGACCACCGCCCCGACCGCCGGCGTGCTGATGGCGGTCGTAGAGGCCGAGGTCCGGGCCGCCCGCGACTTCGCCAACGCGGCCCGCGCGCCCTCCACCCGCCGCGCCTACGCCGCCGACTGGCGGCGCTTCGAGGCTTGGTGCGCCGCCCGCAAGGTCGCCCCGCTTCCGGCAGACCCCCGCGCCGTCGCCACCTTCCTTGCGGCCGAGGCCGCGGCGGGCGTCCTGCCGCCCACTGTCAATCGCCGCCTCGCCGCAATCGGACACGCCCACCGCCAGGCGGGCCACCCCGCGCCGCAGCGCTCCGAGGGTGCGGCGCCGATCCTCGAGGTGATGGCCGGCGTCCGGCGCTCCCGCGCCGCGCCACCGCGGCGCGCAAAGGCGGCCGACGGCGACGTGCTGCGCGACCTGCTGCGTGCCATGCCAGGCGACGGGATCAGGGCGAAGCGAGACCGCGCCATGCTGGCGATCGGCATGGCGGCGGCGCTACGCAGGTCGGAACTCGTTGCGCTTCGGGTCGAGGATGTCGAGCGGCGGCCCGAGGGCGTGCTGCTGCGCCTCTGGCGGTCGAAGACCGACCAAGAGGGCCAGGGCACCGCCGTCGCCGTGCCGGACGGCGAACGGCTTCGCCCGGTCGCCCACCTCGACGCCTGGCTAGAAGCCGCCGGCATCACGGAAGGACCGCTGTTCCGCACCGTGACGCGCGCCGGCCGCGTCCTGGACCGCGCCCCGTGCGACCGCGAGGTGGCGCGCCTCGTCGCCCGCGCCGCCGCGGCAGCCGGCTACGACCCGAAGGGCTTTGCCGGGCACAGCCTGCGCGCGGGCTTCATCACTGCCGCAGCACGGGCGGGGGCGACCGTTTTTCGCATCCAGGACGTCTCGCGTCACAAATCTCTGCAGGTCCTCGCCGGCTACGTGCGCGAGGAGCAGGCCTTCCGCGACCACGCGGGGGAGAAATTTCTGTAAGCCGGGCTCAGGGCGCCTGTGGCGTGCCGGCGTGCCCGGTGCGCGGTGTGACTTGGATTCGGCGGGCCCGCCCCCCGGCGCGGTCGCGGTAGTAGCCATCGCCGCGGCCTCGAAGGCGGGTCAGATCCTCTGGGTCAACTCCCACGTTCGGCGCGTTCTTCTTCGCCTCGCGGACGTCCATGGGCTTCAGAACGAGCCAGGTCGCTGCGTTCGCGCGCACCTCTTCGCTGAAGTGCTCGCTCATCTGCGACGCGATGATCATCCCGAGGCCGAACTTCCGCGCTTCGGTGATGAGTTCGTTCAAGATGCTGTCGGCGCGGTCCCTGTCGCCGCCGCCGAGGCTCAGGATCTTCGCCTCGTCGATCACGACGAACAGGCGGAAGCGCTGCCGGTCATCGGCCGGCTGCACCGGTATCGGCCCGCGCAGGCGCAGCGCCCGGAACAGCTTCTTCAGCAGCGTCTCCGTCGCAACGAAGCGGATCTGGTCGGGCAGCTTGCTCAGGTCGAGGCGGATCGGCTCGGAGAGCATCCTGTCGATGGAGACGTGCTCCTCGCGCGCGAAGATCGGGTGCCCAAAGAGCTCCTGGATGGCGGCGAGGCAGCCTTCGATGGCGGTGCGCTGGGCCTTCCGCTCGTCGATGTCGGCCCATTCCTCAAGAATTCCCTGGATCGTTCCGAAGGTCGGGGCTCTCCTGTCCCAGGTGGACGGATCGGCGTCCAGGATGCCTGCCCGCCGGTACGCCTCGTCGAAGGCGTCGCGGAGAATACCAGCCTGCCGGTGGCCGAGCGCGGGGACCGCACGCTGAATCATGCCGCGGAGCGATGCGCGCTGGTCATATAGCCCGCTCTCCTCCGCGCTGTGCACGTCCAACTCCATCGGGTTCAGGCCAAGGGTGCTGGCCGAGCCGCTCGACAGGAGCACCGACTGCACGCCAGGGAGCACGACGTCGCCGTGGAAGTCGAACACCAGCACCGGGATCCCGGCTTCGGCGATGGAGGTTCCCAGGACCTTCAGCGTCTCCGTCTTCCCGGAGCCGGAGGCTCCGAGAATCAGGAAGAAGCCGTTGCTCTGGCGGCCCGGCTGCCACACGGCCGGCACGGACGACCCCTGCTCCACGCCGAGCACCACCTCTAGGTTCGTCGGTTGCTCCGACGACGGCGCGACCGATCCCGCATGATCCAATGGCCCTGCATCGGCGAGGTCGGCCCGCGGTGCGGTCCCAGGCACGGGAGCATCCGGCCTCACGGTGGGCTCCGACCCTCCCTCCCCACCGGTATCCGGTGGCCTCTCGCCAAGTCCAGGCGCCGGCGTCGCGAGTTGCTGCAGGAGCCGCAAGGGCTCCGTCTCGCCCACCTCGCCTACGTCCGGAGCGGCGGGTACCGGACCAGCCTCCTCACGAGTTGGTCGAGACGACCTGAGCACCAGGCCCACGTCCTGGGCGGAAAGCGTGTCTACGCGGATCGGGACGCCCTGTCCGGTCAGGTACGTCCTGCTGCCTTGGGCCGCCACCGACGCGAACTGCACGTGGACGATCCGCCCGCCGAGCCGGACGGGCAGGCGCCCGGCGAACGCGTCCTCGATGAGCGAATGCCAGCGCTCAACGTAGCCCGCCTCCTGGTCGCGCAGCAGCGCGGTATAGAGGTGCTCCCGCAGGACCTCGCGCCGCGGCTTGGCGAGAGGCGACCCTCCATCGGGCGTGAACACCTCGGCCAGGGCCTGCAGAGTTGCGAGCACCTGGCCAACCGCCCCACCGCTGATGATGCCGTCGTGCACCAAGTAGGGCGCCGCCTCGTCGTGCGCCTTAACCTCGATCGCGTCGATCACGAGGGTCCCGTCCTCCTCCCTAAGACCGAGCAGATCGGCCTTCTGGCGCGAATGCGGACCGGCAACGAGCCACCGCTGCGCCGTCGGGGTGTCGAGGCTTACGGCAAGCCCGCTCGGCTCTCGGCTGCGGTACCAGCGCACGGCAATCAGCTTGCCCAGCGAGCCCTTGACCTGCTTGTCGTGGCTAGAACTCGCCAAGCTCAGGATACCGTTCGGTTCCATCATGACGAGGTCACGCACGAGCCGCTCCAGCGTCTCACGCTCTGCGAGGAAGTGCGTCCTTCGGAGCTGCTGGTCCAGGCGGCGAACGAACGGGCTAAGGTCTTGCGCGAAGCAGGTGAGTTGGCGCCCGCGCTCGATCCGGCGGTCGATGACTTCGGCATTTCCGAGGCGGGCGAGCGATACCCGGTGCGGGTCCGCGACCACGGTCCAAACGGCAGCCCCGGCCAAGTCGTCCAGCACGTCCTTGACGTCGCGTACCTGCGGGAGGTGGGCAGGCGTCTTCCTCTGCAGTGCATTATGCACGAGAGCCGCCGCGGCGAGGTACGTCCCGAAGACGTGCTCCTCTGCGACCGGGATGACCTGGATCTCCTTCCGGATCTTGTTGAAGCGGTACTCGCGCGAAGGCATCCACGGGCTCAAGGCTTGCGCCTGGGCCCTCGACACGGGTGTGCTCCTGACCTCGAAGGGGTCAACGATGACGAGCAGATGCGCCGGCTGCTCGTGGAGCTCACGCCGCAGCTTGTCCCAGGTGACCGCCTCCCCCTGCACGGAGAGGGACAGCAGCCCCCGCTCCTCCGCCGAGGCAAGGCGCTCGCGCACACCCTCGTCGAGGTCGCGAACCTCGGCCGCCCAGCCACGCGTATCGGCCTGCGTGTATCGGACTCGCACATGCAGGCCTGAGAACCCGGTCTCGCCCACGCCGTCGTCGGCGCCCAGGCGCTCGACGAGTTCCTCGATGAAGCGGGCCGGCTTCGGCAGATTGACTAGTACCACGCGCAGGCCGGGTCTCGCGAAGGGGCGGAGCGTGGCGAGCCGCTCGGCGAGTTCGGCCACCGTCCGGACGCCGTCCGCCTCCATGACGCCCCTCGGCGCCTCCCTGAAGACGGGGAGGCGGCCGAGCGACCCGGCCTGACCGAGCATCACCGGCTGATCCTGGCCGGTCGCCAGCCGCGGGAGGACCAGGACCTGCAGGAATTGGAGGTCGTCGGCGCACGCCTCCTCCACGGTTGCGACCTCGTGCTCCGAGAGCACCCGCCCCAACCCCCGCGTCTCGCGCACGATGGTTACGCCCCGCCACAGGTATAGCGGGTGGAGGGGCGACATGACGGCCTCGGTCTGCCCATCCCGCCAGTACACGTAGAGTTCCAGGCAGAGCAGACGACCGATGATGGACTCGGCTTCGAAGTCCGCCGCGGCGAGCATGTCCGGGTAGCTCGACTTGAGTTGCCCCAGGACCTGCTCGTAGGCGGCGAGATACTCCTCCGCCACTTCGAGCAGCCCGGAGGTACCCGCGAGCGCAGCGACCGGCGATACTGCGAGTTCGCAAACGTGCGGCACGAGTTGCCGCCGCAGCGCGGCCAAGCGCGAAAGACTGGACGCCAGAGCCTCGGGCGCGATCCCTTCTTCCACAAAGCTGGCGAGGTCCGCATCGATCGGCTCCATTGTGAAGGGGGACCACGCACGAAAAGCCGTCACCTCCGTGAGCGCGGCCGGGCGGTCGGACGCCACTTCGATTACCCCGCCCCACTCGCGCTCGGTCGACCGCGAGCGGACCAGGGCGAGAATCTCCCGGTCCACCTGGACGAACGCGGCCGTGTCCGAAGAGCTGGCTTGCCGGATATCCTGGGACGCCGAGCGGACGTCGTCGTCCAGGGCGGCCTGGACGACCTGGCGGACCTCCTCGGCGATGTCGCCCAGGCGGGAGTTGTCCTCACCCATAAGCATCCGGCCGACTGCGCGCTCCACCTGGACACGCTCGGCCTTGCTCGGCCCTGTGGCTTCGCCCGGCCCGGTCCGCGTCGCCGGGACCTTGCCGCGCCACAGCGCCTGCGCGGCGTCGAGATCGAGGCCGTCGAGAGCCCCGCCCTTGGCCGCGTCGCGCAGGCGCCTCGCCAAGCGCCCTGCCGCCGCTTTGGCGGGTCCCGAGAGGGCTTGGTGATACGCGCGCACCCGCGCCCAGTCCTCCTCGGTCGCCCTTCGCACCTGCTGCGCAAGGGTGCGGTTCTGGGCCAGCCTCCGAAGCAGGCGGTTCTCCGACCGCTCGTCGGCGAGCCGGGCATCCGGGAACAGCCCGAGGAGGTGGAGATGGCCCGGGGCCTGTGCGGAGCGGTCGGCCGCCGGCAGCCCGTCGAGCGCGGCCGCGAACCGCACCAGATCCGCCAACGGGATGCGAAGCGCCGTGCCGCCCGCACCGGCCTCGGCGTGAGCGCGTTCGAGAACGTCCCACAGACCCCGCAGCCAAGCAACCTCGGCCCTCTCCCTCTCCTCGCGGCACAGTCGACGTGCGAGGTCGTGTTCCCCGATCGACCGGAAATCGCGCAACGAGGCGGCCTTGGCGAGCGGGCGGTTCGTGACAACAGCGATGGTGCGAAGCCTCTCGTTGCGCCACTTCACGGCCACTTCCTCCTCGGCCGCGAGCATGCCCTCTAGCGAGGCATGCCGGGCGAGGGCCGCTCCGACTGCCTCTCTCTCGCCCACCAGCGCCACCCGGAGGCGCGGGGCCTTAGCCGGCCGTGGCTTTGCGAGGGTCTCCGTGAGGCTTCCGAGGTCGAGCGGCACCACGTCGCGCACGACCACGCCGAACTCCCGGCGTTCCGCAGCTTGGTCGAGTTCCGCGGCGAGCAGATTCGTGACGCGCTGCGCCTCGGCCGCGGCTGCGCGCACTTCATGCGTCTGCATGCGCGTCCTCCATCATTCCCACCACGGCCACGCTGTCCGCGAGCTTGCGCGCGAGCCCTAGCCGCTGGAGGCGCAGCAGGAAACGCTCGCTGTTGTCGGCGAGGTCGCCCGCGGCGACCTGCATGCCGTCTGCCGCCAGGATCTCCGCGTCCTCGAGCCTCCCGCCGACGACGATGCGCCAGCGCTCGTAGAGCCCGTCCAGGAAGTCACGGTACTCCAGAGGCCGCCCCGAGAGCTCGAACGTGCCCGCCACGAGGACCTCGAGGGTTCGGTCCATGGGGACCAGCCGCTTCAGCGGGTTCTTCTGCTGGGGGTAGAGGAGGCCGCAGCGGATGCCCAGCAGGCGAAGGTAGCCGTCGAGGGTGCGTCCGCCGCTGCCATCCAGGAGCTCGACGAGGCGGCGCGGGAGCTCCGAGCGCACGTCACCGCCTGTCTCCGTCAGCTCCTCAAGCAGGTCGGCCAAGTCGCCGCCATCGACGCCGCCCGTCCTCCTGCCCCTGCCGAAGACGGCGCCCAGCACCGCCCCGGGATCTTCCTCCCAGTCCGCTCGCTCGGTGCCGAGCACCTCAGCAAGGACCGAGGCCATGTAAGCGCGAGCGTCGTCGAACAAGCGCGCCACAGATCGCTCGCTTACCTCGGCGATCGGCGTGTCGCGCGATGCCGAATTATCCAGGAGGAGCACCCGACGCGGCACGCCGGCGCGCTCGTGCGGGCGCGTAGCCGTGAAGAAGAAGACGCTCAGCGCGCCCAGCAGGACGATCCGCTGCAGGCTTGCGATGGGATTGGGCCGAAGCGCCTGCTCGAAGGCGTGCAGGTGTCGTGCGGCGTCGCGCAGCGCCTCGCAGACGGGCGAGGGCAGTTGCCCATCCGCCTCGGGGAACTCACGTCCTGGCGGGTTGTACCCGCGCATATCGTCCGACAGCGGCGCCAGCACGGCGGTCAGGTCGTCCACCGAACCGAGGTCCCTCCGCGGATCGGTAAGTTCCCTCAGCATGTCCAGGATGGGCAGTCGGCGATCGGTGCCGTGTCCTCCCCACAGGCGGTGGACGAACTCTCCGACATGGTCGTCCGAGGCATCGCGCGTGGTGGTCAGCGCCGTCGGCGAGGAGAAGGACGAGAATTCCGGCGACTTGCCGAAGGCAGCGTTGTCGGTCGCGAGAATAGTGCGCAGGAGCGGCAAGACGCGCGTCGCGAGAACAGATCGCTTGAGGTCGTCCTCGTCTCCGAGGCGGCCCCAGCGCTCGCGGTTGGCTTCAAGCATCCTGGCCACGGCCTGCAGGCGCTCCTCCTGGCTCTCCCTCGACGCCGTGGCAGTCATGAGGTGCCCGATGTCGCGCATGCGGCCCACCTGCTCGTGCTCGGTCCGCATCAGCGCGTTCGCCACGTGGACGGGCTTGATCTTGCCCTCCATCATGCCGAAGCCATGGCGCCGCCGAAGCTCGTCGCCGATAACCTCGCGGAGGCTCGCTTCCATCCCGACGGATTCCTTTACTGCGCGCTGTCGTACCGCCGGTGGCCCAGGTCCACGCGAACGCGGACGTTCAGCTCCGTGTCGAGATCCAGCAGCTCGATGGTGCGGACGTGGGAGATCGTTTGGGCGTGCTGCGCGAGCGCGTCGTTGAACTGCGTGAGGCGCCTATCGACCTCCTCATCCTGCTCGGTGATGCCGGAGGCCAGGAGCGCGGCGAGCAACCTGCGGTCTACGATGAGGTTCGCGAACCTGACATTACTTGGTGGCGCAAGGACCAGATGGTCCACCGTCTGCGCACCGAACGCCGCACGGAGGGCCGGGGCCAGCCTGGGCTTGAAGAGGGCCAGGCTGAGATTGCTGACTTCCCGCCCTGACACCATCGCCCGCCCCTTGGCACGGGGAGAGAAGGACAGTCGCGTCCACAGGCGGAGGCTGTCCTGGCGCTCGCGGTCGGCCCTGTTCCACCGCCCGTTAATGAGGCCAATCAGCCGGCCGACGCGGAGCTGCGTGCTGAGATCGGCGTCCTGGAGTTCCTGGAACAGCCTGTCCGCCTGGGACGTATGGACCAGGCGGCCCGTGGGGTGCTCAAAGTACCACCGCCGTTTCAGTGCGACGAAGCCCTCGTCCGCCTGCGCTGCCTCATGTTGCTGGATTTCGTCTAGGCTGCGGACCACGACCGGGAACAGCTCGTTGCCAGCGAAATCCTGGGGAGTGTACTCGCCACGCCAGAGGTGCTCGTCGACCCGCGCATCCGTCTGGCGTACCGGGTCGAGCCCGATGCCGAGTTGCTCGAAGATGGCTCCCTGCCCTTCGAAGGCGTTCCAGTAGTACCGAGCGAGCTCGGACTGGCCGGCGGCGCGCAGCTCCCCGCACGACTTGCCGCCAAAGATGAGGAAGGAGGTGAAGGCCAGGACCTCGCGGAATGTCGCGCGGACGCCGCGCTCGGCGACCCGCCCCAGCAGCCCGCTCAGTCTCTGCTTGACCCGCTCGTGGCGCAGCATGCGCCGGTTGTAGCCAACTGAACTGCCCCGGGTTTGCCGGAGGCTCTCACCCTTGGGAAGGTGGAGCCATGA
>CAYNYQ010000012.1:0-32968 GCA_964401305.1 uncultured Acetobacteraceae bacterium
GCCACGTCGAAGCCGTCGCCGCCGACCAGTTCGTCGTCGCCGAGGCCGCCCGTCAGCGTGTCGTTGCCGGCATCGCCGTCCAGCGTGTCGTTGCCGCCGCCGCCGTTCAGCGCCTCGCCCGCCGCGCCGCCGGTGATCACGTCGCTGCCCGCGCCGCCCAGCACCGCCTCGATGCCGCTGAAGCTCGTGCCGCTCTGCAGCTCGATCCCGCTGCCCGGCGTGCCGCCGAAGGCCACCACCAGGTCGTCGCCGCGATCGGCAAAGCTGATCGTGTCGAAGCCGGCGCCGCCGACGATGCTGTCGGCCCCGCCGCTGCCGCCGTTCAGCAGGTTGGCGCTGGCGTCGCCCGTCAGCGTGTCGTCGCCGGCGCTGCCGATCAGGCCCTCGATGCCGGACAGCGCGTCGCTGCCCGCGCCCGTTGCCGTGCCGGTGGCGAGGTTCGCGTTCACCGGGCCGGTGCCGCCGAAGCTCGCCACGTCGAAGCCGTCGCCGCCGACCAGTTCGTCGTCGCCGAGGCCGCCCGTCAGCGTGTCGTTGCCGGCATCGCCGTCCAGCGTGTCGTTGCCGCCGCCGCCGTTCAGCGCCTCGCCCGCCGCGCCGCCGGTGATCACGTCGCTGCCCGCGCCGCCCAGCACCGCCTCGATGCCGCTGAAGCTCGTGCCGCTCTGCAGCTCGATCCCGCTGCCCGGCGTGCCGCCGAAGGCCACCACCAGGTCGTCGCCGCGATCGGCAAAGCTGATCGTGTCGAAGCCGGCGCCGCCCTCCACGGTGTCGATCCCGCCCGTCGTGATGAGCAGGTCGTCCCCGTCGAAACCTTGGAACAGGTCGTCTCCAGAGCCGAGGACAGTGTCGCTGAGGGTGTCGTTGCCGGCGGTACCCTGGATGAGCATGAGAACCCTCCTTACCGCACGAAACCGGAACGTTCCCAGCCTCGCGCATCACGGCTGGCGTGATTTGCGCGGTTAATAAAGCGTTTAGGAGGGAGGGTGAAGGAGCGAGCGCGTCTCATATTGTAAACGCCCGGTTGAGATGTGCCTGTCGCATGCCGCGTCAGGTTTGCCAAAGTGCACACCTCACTCGCCGCCATCCCTTTCGTTATCGCATCGTAAAATGTGCCCTTCATGCCATGGCTGCTGAGCTGACCCCTGGGCTAGCGCCTTGGCTCCTCGCGCCCTGGTTGTTTCCATCACTGCCATTTCTCGCGTTAAGCAGTTTTGCGCACTGCAAAATTCCCGCCGATACCGAAGACCGAAGCGCGCGCTGAGGCCCTCCACGATCACCCCACCGGCCCCAGCATGAGCACCCCTGCTCAACCTTCGATTGCATCGAGAACCGTCACGGACGCTGTAATGTCTTGTCACCTCAACATTCCCGTCGTTGACCCGTCAGCAACCATTGGTTAATCGTCGGCTCGATCGCGGCGCAACGCGCGCCGCCCCATCGGAACCGGGGTTTGCGCCATGAGCGACGGATTTGCTTCTCAGATTGGCGGCAACGGAGACACCGTTCCGGTCGACCAAGTGGACCCGAATTCCGGTGCCTTCGCGTTTTTCTGGACCGGCGGGGACGAGGAGTTCAACCTCGGCGACCAGGGCGATGCGTTCGACGGCAGCGGCTCGTCGGGGAACGTTACCGTATTCGGCGGCGGTGGTGACGATACCACGACTGGTGGCTCGGGTGACAACGTCATCAGCGGGCAGGACGGCGACGATATCATCGATGCCGGCAGCCAGCAGAACAACACCAACACTGTTGCCGGCGGCGACGGCGACGACACCATCTTTGGCGGTGGCGGAAACGACATTCTCGCCGGCGGCGACGATGGCGACGTGGTCCAGGCCGGTGACGGCAACGACCGCCTCTTCGGCATGGATGGCAACGATACCCTTGCGGGCGAGGCCGGGAACGACAGCCTGTATGGCGGTGAGGGCAACGACACGTTGCTCGGCGGCTCCGGAAACGACAACCTCTCCGGCAACGACGGAAGCGACTTCTTCTCGGGCGACAGCGGCAGCGACACGATGTCGGGCGGCGAAGGGGCCGACGTGTTCTTCTTCGACACCAACTTCGGCACCGATGTGATCCGCGACTTCGACATCAGCTCCGATCAGATCTGGCTGAGCTCTGGTCTCGGCATTACCAATGTCGGCCAGCTGGTGACGAACGGCCAGGTGACCGGTGGCGTCGATCCCAACACCAACCTGCCCTTCACCACCATCAATCTCGGCGCCAACGGCAGCATCACGCTGAACGGCGTCGACTCTTCGACCATTACCGCCCAGAACATCAGCAGCTGGGTCAAGATCCAGTAACCCTTAGCCGCTATCCCATTCCCGGGTTCCCGGGAAGGAGCATGGCCTGAACACAAGCATCCATGTTCCGGCGGCGTCGCAAGATGCCGCCGGATTGCGTTTTGCTACCCACGTCGCGCTTTCGCCGGGGATCGTCCTGATCGTCTTCCCGCCGGAGACGACAGCCTTCGAGCCTCGGAGCGTCATTCTGCGCGCCGAAGCAGGCGTGGTGGCACCGCCACTGTCATGGCAGCGGCTCGCGACGGCGCTCGGCGAAACCCTCGTGCTTGTCGCACGGTCACAGCCCTGTCTTGAGCCCGGTTCGCGGCTCACTCTCGCCGACGCCACCGAGCCGGGGCTCGACATGGTGGTCTCCCCGGCTGTCACGCTCGACGCCGTGGCCGACGGGCTGCGGCCGGCCGCGACGCTTGCGCTGCTGCGCTTCATTGCCGCGAAGGCCACCGGGATCCTGCGCCATAGCGAGGATGCCGGCCTTGCCGCTTCCTGCCATGCGGTCGCAGAGGCGGCCATGGCTCCCGAACGGGCCGCCATCCCCGTCGCCCTTTGTGGGCCGGAGATGGTGATGTGGACCCTGCCATCGACGTTTTCCGCCACAGGCGGCGCGGTCTACGCACTCAGCCGGCGGCGGCTGCGCCGTGTCGCTGTACAGGGCAATACCGTCATCCTGCGAGATCGGCAGTTCGAGGATGGCTACCTCCTCGCGCCCGATGCGGCCGGGCCTATCCACCTGGCCCCTGCCGGCGGTCGGCTGCCGTCGCTGGCCGATCTCGGCCGCTCGAAGGACGTACAGAGCCGCGGCTTCTACCGGAACGGCCTTGCTGAGTTGGCCCGTCGCGCGCCGGGCGAGCCGCTGGCCCGTCGCCTCCTTCGCGATCTGCAGATCCTTGCCCCCACCGCCAAGCCGCACCGCGTCATGCAGCCCGGGCGTCCCTTCGGCGCGGCTCTTGAGCTTGGCCTCTGCGACCACGGCGGCGGCGCGTTCTTCCGCGGCTGGATCCGCGATCCGCTCGACCTGGTCGCCGGGCTGACGCTGCGCTCCGACTATGGCGAGCGTCCGGTCGAGATCGGGATGCTAGGGCGCTTCGCGAGGCCGGACCTGGTCGAGACCTTCGCCGGCTCGCCCTTCGGCGGCCTCGGTCCGAAGGCCGGCTTCGCGCTGCACCTGCCCGATGTCGCGGTCCGCCCCGTGGCGCAATGGAGCCTCCGACTCGATCTCACCACGGGCGATTCGGTGCTGCTGGTCGCGCCGCCGGCCATCCTGCATCCCCAGGGCGCCCGCGACGCGGTGCTGAGTGCCATCCCGCCGGCCGAGATCACGCCGGCGCTGATGCGGTCCTGCATCGCGCCCGCGGTCGCGCCCCTGCACGCCGCCGTGCTGGCACAGCGCCAGGCGCCGGACCATGTGCCGCTCGGCACCCCGCTGCGCGCACCCGCCGTCTCCATCGTGGTGCCGCTTTACCGCAACATGCGGTTCCTGCGGCACCAGTACGCCGCCTTCGCCCGCGACCCTGCGGTGCGCGAGGTCGCCGAGCTGATCTATGTCCTCGATTCGCCGGAGCAGCGCGCCGAGGTCGAGCACCTGCTGCGTGGCCTGCACGGCGTGTACGGGATGCCCCTGCACCTTGTCGTGCAGAGCGGCAATTTCGGCTACGCCAGCGCCTGCAACGCCGGCGCCGAGGCCGCCCGCGGCGCCGTCCTGTTGATGCTGAACTCGGACGTCATCCCCGCCGGGCGCGGCTGGTTGCAGCCGATGCTATCCGCGCTCGTTGCCGATCCGGGCTGCGTCGCCGTCGGCCCGAAGCTGCTGTTCGAGGACGGGTCGCTGCAGCATGCGGGCCTCTTCTTCGAGCACGGCCCGGGGGGCGAGTGGTTCAACAACCACTACTACAAGGGCTATCCGCGGTACTACCCTGCGGCGCAGCGCATGCGCAACGTTCCGGGCGTGACCGGCGCCGCGCTCTGCGTCCGGCGCGAGGCCTACGAGGCCGTGGGCGGCTTCAGCACCGATTACGTCATCGGCGACTACGAGGATTCCGATCTCTGCCTGAAGCTCCGCGCGTCCGGGGGGGAGATCGCCTATGTCCCTGCCGCGGAGCTGTACCACTTCGAGCGCCAGTCCATCCGCGATCATTCGGGCTACACGCGAAGCCTTGCTTCGGCCTACAACCGCGGGACGCACCATGCGCGCTGGGCAGCGGCAATCGAGCAGCTGATGGCGGACATGCGACAGGGCTGATCCCCATGCGGCTGCTGGTTCTCTGCCATAACCATCCCGATCTGCAGGCCGGCGGCACCGAGGTGATGGCGCGCAGCCTCTTCCGGGAGATGCGCGACCGCCATGGCGTGGAGGGCCTCTTCCTCGCCGCCGTCACCGGCACGCACCGGGAGCGGCGCCCCGGCACGCTGCTGCAGGGTATCGGCACCGCGGCGGACGAGATGCTGGTCTGGCTCGGCCATTTCGACCGCTTCTTCCTGTCCCAGCCCGACACCTACGGTCTGGCCACGCTCGCCTCCGTGGTCGAGGACCTCGACCCCGACGTCATCCATGTCCACCACCCGCTGCTGTTCGGCGTCGAGACGCTCGACCTGTTGCGCCGGGTCGCGCCGCGCGCGCGGCTGGTCTTCACCGTGCACGACTTCTTCGCGCTCTGCCCACAGGAGGGCCAGCTGTTGACGACGGAGGGGCGGCTCTGCCCCGGCCCCTCGCTCGACGCCTGCCAGCGCTGCTTCCCGAACCGGCCCGGCTCGGACTTCGTGCTGCGGGAGCTGCAGATGCGCGACGCCTTTCGCGGCGTCGACCTGATGCTCTCGCCCAGCAGCTTCGCGCGGGACCGCTTCGTCGCCGCGGGCTGGCCGCCGGAGCGCTTTGCCGTGGTCCCGAACGGCATCGCCGCCGGCGCGCCGGCGCCGCATCGCGAGGTGCGCCATGGCCGGCGCGACCGCTTCGGCTTCTTCGGGCATGTCAACCGCTTCAAGGGAAGCCTGGTGCTGCTGGCCGCCTCGCGCCGGCTGTCGGAGGCGGGGATCGAGCACCGCGTCGCGCTCAATGGGGGCAGCGCCTACCAGTCCGACGCCTTCATGGAGGAGTTCCGCGGCGCGGTCGCCGCCGCCCCCGCCGCACGCTACCAGGGCCTCTACACCCCGGCGGAGCTGCCTGGGTTGATGGCGCAGGTGGACTGGGTGGTGGTGCCCTCGATCTGGTGGGAGAACGCGCCCCTCGTCGTGCTCGAGGCGTTCCGCCACCGCCGCCCGGTCATCTGCGGCGGCGTCGGCGGCATGGCCGAGCTGGTGCGCGACGGCGTCGACGGGCTGCACGCGCCGGTCAACGACCCGCTCGGCCTGGCGCGCGAGATGCGGCGGGCCTGCGAGACGGAGGGGCTCTGGGACACGCTGGTCGCCAATATTCGGCAGCCGCCCACCGTGGCGGACATCGCCCGTTTGCATTTGCAGCATTATCTGGGTGCGTTGACCTCGGCCGCGGCCTAGATTGCCGCCGCCGTCCCAGGGTAGGCGCCAGGGGAAGCGAAGGATGAAGCTGAAGCCGGTCCCCGCCGCGCGGCGGCCCGTGCGGGACCTGCCCCGCAGCGACACGAGGGATTCCGCGCCGGCGGCCGATCTCGCACGCAATGATGCGGCCCGCGGGGCCAGATTGCCCGAGGACGAGGCGCCCGCCGCCTCCGACGTGCGCGGCGTGATCGACAATGCCACCACGGACCGCCTCTACGGCTGGGCCTGGGACGCGAGCCACCCCGGCGCGCGGCTGAAGGTGGAGTTGCGCCTGGCCGGGGAGGTCGTGGCCAACACCATCGCCGACTTCGTCCGCCCGGACCTGGCCCGCAGCGGCGTCGGCGACGGCTGCCATGCCTTTGAATTCCCTCTCATTCCTTCCTGGATCGAGCGGCGGGCGGAGCTGACCGCGGTGGCCTTCGGGGTCGACGGGGCCGAGTACCCGATCGCCATGCGCATCCGCCGCCCCGAGGACGGGCCTGCGGCCGCGGCGCAGGTCACCCGCGCGGTGGAGGGTCTGCTCGCCGAGCAGCAGGCCGTGCGCGCCGAGTTCGCGGCCCTCCGCGACCGCGCCAATGCGCTGCCGGACGCCGCGGCGGTCGCCGCCATCGGCGCGGCGCAGGAACAGCTCGCCCGCAAGGTGGAGCAGCTCGAGCTCTGGCTGACCCGTCTCGACGGGCGGCTCGGCGACGCGGCGCTGCGCGCACAGGGCGGCGGCGCCGGGCGGCTCGACAAGTGGCAGGCCGTGCTGATCGCGGTGCTGGCCAGCACCGCCAGCGCCGCGCTCGCGGTCGCCGTCGCGCGCTACTTCCTGGCCCCCTGAACCGCAGCGCGGCGGGATCGAGGCACCCATGGCGACGGCACGCGGCGAGCAGTCCCGGTCGGAGGTGATGCTCGAGCAGGCGATCGAGGACGTCCTGCGCGTGGTGAAGGGCTGGGTCTGGCTGGTGCTGGCGCTCGGCATCGTGGGCATGCTGTTCACGCTGTCCGGCCTGCTGACGCGGATGTTCATCTTCATCTACGTCGCCACCACTTTCAGCGTCGATTCACTCATCTCCGCGCTGATCTTCATGGTCCTGGCCGCCGTCGCCGTGATCGCCTTCCGCAGCATCGAGCGGCAATCGGTGAACAAGGTCTCGAACTACCTGGCGCGCCGGCTCGCCGTGCCCGCCGTGATGGCGACGGCGCAGCGCGCGGGGCGGCCCGAAACGCTGGCGAGCAGCGCGATCCGCGACATCGAGGCGATGCGCACCGCGCTCACCGGCCCCGGCAGCGAGGCGGTGGTGCATGCGGTGGTCACGCCGCCCTTCCTGCTCGTCGCCTTCCTGCTGCACTGGACCTATGGCGTGATGGCGATGGTGTTCTGCACCATCGCCACGGTGATCAGCCTGCTCATCACCCAGGCGCGCAACCAGGCGGCGCAGACCGGGGGCGCCGGGCGGCTGCGTGCCACGGGCCTCGCCGCGGATGCGATGCGCTCCGGCGAGGCGGTGCTGGCCATGGGCATGCTGCCGCGCCTTGCCGGGCAGTGGATCGAGGTGACCACCGCCGCCGCCGGCGAGGCCTATGTGGCGGAGCAGCGGGCGGCCCGCCTCCGCGCGGCGCTCGAGATCATGTTCGGCGCCTACCGGGGCATCTTCATCATCCTCAGCGCCTTCCTGGCGCTGGCAGGCGAGGTCAGCGCGGTCTTCGCCATCGGCGCCATGTTCATCATGATGCGCATCCCCGCTCCTTTCTTCGACATCGGCGACCACGCGCAGGAGATCGCCGAGGGCTTCTCGGCCTGGAGGCGCCTCAAGGCGCAGATCAGCGGCAGCCCCCTGCCGCCCGACGGGCTCGCCTTCCCCTGCACCGAAGGGCGACTGGTCGCCGAGCGCGTGAGCTTCGCCTTCCGCGGGCCCCAGCCGCCGCTCTTCCGCGGGGTCGACCTGAAGGTGGAGCCCGGCGAGATCATCGGCATCATCGGTCCCTCCGGCAGCGGCAAGTCCACGCTGCTCAGGCTGCTGATCGGCATGCTCCGCCCGAATGGCGGCGGAATCTACCTCGATGGCTGCAACGTCGCGCAGTGGGACCGCCGGGATTTCGCGCGCCATGTCGGCTTCCTGCCGCAGGAGCCGCTGCTGTCGCGCGGCACGGCCGCCGAGGTGATCTCCCGCCTCGAGCCGCCGGAGATGCCGCTGGTCCTGGACGCGGCGCGCCGCGCCGGAGCGCACGAGACGATCGTGAAGCTCGAGCTCGGCTACGCGACGCTGATCGCCGGCCAGCACCAGCTCTCGATGGGCCAGCGCCACCGCATCGCCATCGCCCGCGCGCTGTACGGCCGCCCGAAGCTCGTCGTGATGGACGAGCTCGCCGCCTCGCTCGACGCCGAGGGCGAAGCCGAGATCGCCCGCCTACTGGCCGTGCTGCGGGAGGAGCGGACGGCGGTGATCTTCACCACCCACCGCCCCGGCCTGCTGGCCATGGCCGACCGGGTGCTGGCGATCCGCAACGGCACGCTGGTGGGCGCGGGGCCCGAGGCAGCGCAGGCCCGGCTCGGCGCATCGCAGGCACGGCTCGCCGCGCCGGCCGCAGGCGGGCGTGCATGAGCGCGACCACCGTCGAGGCGGCCTTCGCCGCCGCGCCGCCACGTCCGGCCGAGCGCCCCGCGCCGCGGCCGAGGCTGCGCGACCATGGCGTGACCCCCTTCGTCGTCGCCCTGCTCTGCGTGCTGACCATCGCCGCGCAGCTGGCGCCGATCGCCTTCATCCTAGTGCTCTTCCACCTGTCGGATGGCGTCGTCGAGACGCGCAACACCGCCACGCTGGTGGGCTTCACCCTCATCTTCCTCGTGGTGATGGTGATGTGCGGCACCTTCAACGCCCTGCGCAGCGCCCTCCTCGGCTCCATCGCCGACCGCATGGGGCTGCGTCTGCGCGCCGAGGCCATGCAGGCGGCGATCCGCAATGCGGTGCGGACCGACCCGGGCGAGGGCGTGACGCTGCTGCAGGACATCAACACCATTCAGGCCTTCATTCGCAGCCCCGCCCCCGTGCTGGTGTTCGAGATGCTGGGCGCGGTCGTGCCGCTGGCGGTGCTGTTCTACTTCCACCAGGTCTTCGGGCTGCTCGCGCTCGGCGGCATCGCCGCGGCGATCCTGCTCGGCTTCCTGCTGCACCTGGCAACGCGGGGGCTGGTGGCGGAGGCGCGGCGGCGCCTCGGCGAGACCTCGGCCGATCTCAGCGGCCAGCTGGCGCATCCGGACCTCGTGCGCGGCCTCGGCATGCTCTGGGCCACGATGCTGCGCTGGCAGCCCCGCTACGACGCCGCGCTCGCCTCCATGGAGGACGTCAGCAAGCGGGTGAACGCGCTCGAGGGCATCGAGGAGCTGGTCTTCACCTTCTACGAGGTCGCGGTGAAGGCCTTCGCCTGCTACCTGCTGTTCATCCATGTCGGCACCTTCGGCCTGCTGATCGCGGCGAATTTCTTCTCCAACCTCGCCGTGGCCCCCTTCTCGAGCATGGCCAAGTCCTGGCAGAGCTGGGGCTTCGCCATCGAGTCCTGGCGCCGCCTGCGCGAGGCGCTCGGCCGATACGGCCCGCCTGCGGTGCAGGCACGCGACCCGTCCGCGCCCCCGGGCCTGGTGATCGAGGCGGCGAGCTTCGCGCCGCCGGGCCGGCCGCTGCCGATCATCGGCGACCTGACGCTGCGCCTTTCCCCAGGGACGGTGATCACGGTCGAGGGGCCGAACGGCGTCGGCAAGAGCACGCTGCTGCGCCTCGTGCTCGGCCTGATGCCGCCGACGGCGGGCCGCGTGCTGCTCGACGGGCAGGACACCTACAATTGCGACCGCGCGGAACTCGGCGCGCGGATCGGCTACCTGCCGCAGGATGTCCAGCTGCTGGAGGGCAACGTCTTCCACAACATCGGCCGCGGTCCCGGCGCCGCGCCCGAGGACGTCGTCGCGGCCGCCCGGGCTGCCGGCGCGCACGAGATGATCGGCCGGCTGCCGCTCGGCTACCAGACGCCCTCCGGCTCCACCTCGGGCCTCTCGGCCGGGCAGCGCCGGCTGATCGGGCTCGCCCGGGCCCTCTACGGCGAGCCGCGGCTGCTGGTGCTGGACGAGCCCGAGGTCGGGCTCGACGGCTACGCGCGCGTGGCGATGCGCGCCGCCGTCGGCGCCATGCGCGAACGCGGCGCCATCGTGATGATCGTCACGCACGAGCCCGACACCTGGCGCGCCGCCGCCGACCTCAGGCTGCTGCTGAGCGCCGGCGGCGGCTGGCAGGTGCAGCCTGCCGACGACACTCCGCCCGAGACGAGGACCGATCGTGCAGCCCTCCGGTGAAAGCAGCAGCCGCGCGCTGATCATTCCCGGGCCCGCAGGCCCGCAGATGAGCCTCGACGAGCGGCTGGAGGCGTCGATCAAGTCGCCCCCGGTGGCGCGCGTCGCACGCACCGCGCTGCTCGTGCTGCTGCTCACGCTCGTGCCGTTCTTCGGCTGGGCGACGATGACGACCATGGAGCGCGCGGTCCTCGCCAGCGGCCAGCTTATCCCGGAGGGCCGGCGCAAGACGGTGAACCTGCTCGAGCCCGGGATCCTGCGCCGGCTGCTGGTGAAGGAGGGCCAGGTGGTCGAGGCAGGGCAGCCGCTGCTGCAGCTCGACGTTACCCAGGCCGAGGCGCTGGCCGACCAGGCCCGCGCCCAGTTCTGGAGCGGCCGGGCCAAGATCGCCCGCCTCCGCGCCGAGCAGGCCGAGAACCGCACGCTGGAGTTCCCCGAGGAGGTCCAGCGCGCCGCGGCCGGCGATCCTTCCGTGCGCGTGTTCCTTGAGGCGGAGCAGGCGCTGTTCGAAGCGCGCTGGCAGAACTACGACGGCCAAGCCTCGGTGCAGGAACGCAACATCGCCCAGCTGCAGGAGCAGATCAACGGCGCACGCTCCCAGCGCACCGCGAACGAGGCGCAGCTGCGCTCGGCCAGGGAGCAGCTTGCCGGCATGCGCACGCTGCAGCAGCAGGGGCTGGTCTCGCTGTTCCGCCTGCAGGAGATGCAGCGGCTCGAGAGCGGCTACGTCGGCGCGATCGGCCAGTTCACTGCGCAGGAATCGCAGCTGCGCGAGCAGGTGGTGGGCGCCCAGAACCAGCTCGCGGGGCTTCGCCTGACGCGGCTGCAGGACATCGCCACCGAACTGCAGGCGGCGGAGGGGCAGGTCGCCACCGCCCTGCAGCAGCTGCGCTCGGCCGAGGACGTGCTGGCGCGGCGCGAGGTGCTCGCGCCGGAGGCGGGCAAGGTAGTGAACATCCAGGCCTTCACGCCGGGCAGCACCATCACCACCGGCCAGCCCATCCTCGACCTCGTGCCCGCACGCGACCGCTTCATCGTCGAGATGCAGGTGCAGCCCGTCGACATCGAGCAGGTGCTGGTCGGGCAGCCGACGAACATCCGCCTCACCTCCTACCGCCGACGGGCGGTCCCGCTGCTGGGCGGGCGGCTGATCCACGTCGCGGCCGACGTCACCGTGCTGCAGAACGGCACGTCGTTCTTCATGGCGCGGGCCGAGATCGACCCCGAGGTCCTGGAGAAGCTGCCGGAGATCACGCTGCAGGCCGGCATGCCGGCGGAAGTGTTCATCCTTGGCGAGGAGCGCACGCCGCTCGACTATCTGTGGGCGCCGGTTCGGGCGGCGGCACGGCGGGCCTTCCGCGACTAGAGCGTGATGGCCGAAGGGCATGGCGTCCGGCGGCGGCCATTGCGCCAACGAAGAACGAGCCAGGCCACGATCCGCGCTTCCGTGCTCGCGGGTCGTGGCCCGGGGGGGCAGCCTCCGCCCGGACCGCGCCACCCCGTGCCCCGTCCGGGCGGAGACACGGTGCACCGCGGCGGCAAGCCTGGGCCGCCGCAGTCAGAGGGGGTGACTGGCGGATCGCGGGTGGACGGATCGCGGCAGCGCCTCGGGCGCCGGATAACAGGGGCAAGGCATCGGGGGAGACGCAATTTCCGCATTTTCTGATACAGTGTGCCGAACAACCTCGCGCCAGCCGGCCCTCGGAGCCGCAGCGCCTGCCCAGTAGGGACGGAGACGCCTTGATGTTGCGACTGCTTTCGGTGTCGCTTCCCCGTGCCGGCCACCACGTCGCCGAGATGGTGCTCGGCCGGCTGTTCGGGCCACGCTTCGCCTACTGCGAGTTTTATACCATCAGGACCTGCTGCAAGAGCATTCCCTGCACGCGGATCCCGGCCCATGCCGGTGCGGGCGCGGTGCTCTTCATGCAGAAGTCGCACGACCATGACCTGACCGATCCGGCCGATCCCGAATTCGACGGTCTGCTGATCCAGGTGCGTGAGCCCGTGGCGCGGGCGCTCTCCAACTACGAACTCGACCTGCGTACCGTCGGTCCGCCGCATTCGATCGAGTACATGCGCTTCTGGCTCGGGCTGGAGGCTGCCTATACCGTCGGCTTCATCGAGAAATGGTGCGCCGCCCCCGACCCGCGCGCCTTCATCCTGAAGTACGAGGACCTGCTCGCCGACCCCGTCACCTACTACCAGCGCCTGTTCGAGCGATTCGGCCTGCCGATGGCTTCCTTCGACGCCGGCACCGTCGCCGCGGCGCAGTCGTTGTCCTCGGCCGACCAGAAGCCCTTCCGGGAGCGGGAACTGCGCGCAAGCCCGCAATTCGACGCCGAGAGCCTGGCCGACTTCCAGCGCATCGTGGCCCGTTCCGCCACCATTCTCGGCTATGCGCCGCATGGTGAGCTGCCGCGGGCTGCCGGCCGCTCCCGCGCCGTGGCGCTGGCCTTCGAGGCCAAGCAGCGGCTCTTCCAGGGGCGGCGGGAAGAGGCACTGGCCGCGCTCGACGCCTATCTGGCGCTGCCCGATGCACATGCCTTCGGGCGCCGGCTGCGTGCCGGCGTGCTGCTCGCGCAGGGCGACCTGGCCGGGGCGGAGGCCGACCTCAAGGCCGTCATTGCCGCCGAACCGGGCCATGCCCGTGCCTATGTCGATCTCGCCGATCTGCAGCGAAAGCGCGGCGACCTCCAGGCCGCCAGGCTCACCCTCGACCGCTGCCTTGAGCAGGCGCGCGATGCCGGCCGTGCCAGCGAGGCGATCCTGGCCCACTTCTCCGATCCTGCGCTCGTGGCCGGCGCGCGGGCGCTCGCGCCCAAGCCCCCGGTGACGCGGGAGGACGTGCTCGCGGCCTTCCGCTTCATCCTCGGGCGCGAGCCGGAGGACGAGCAGGTGATCGAGGCGCACCAGCGCGTGGGATCTGCCGCGGAGCTTCGCGCGATCCTGCTGCGGAGCCCCGAATTCGCCGACAAGTACAGGCGCCTCATGGACACGGAGGGGCGGCGGGGCCGTTGAGGCCAGGCGCCGCCCGCGCCGAGAAAGGTCGCTTCGAGGGTCACCGCCGATCCGGGCGTGCGTGCGGCCGATGAATTCCATCGAACAGGGAGTTTCCTCGCAAGGAGCCGCAGGCTAGGTTCCGCCCCGCCGGCCTGCCCATCCGGGCCGGGCACGTGCGCCAGGCCAGAGGATCGCATGGACGAGACGCCGAAACACCTGATCGGAGCTTCGATCCCGCGCTCCGGCCATCATTTCTTGCAGAACCTTCTGACCCGGTATTTCGGGCCCCAGATGCATTATTGCGAATTCTATTCGCCGCGGGACTGCTGCAAGACCATCCCCTGCATCAAGCGTGGCGAGTTCTCGGTCATCTACCAGAAGAGCCATGACCGCGACATGGAGGTCCCCCACACAGTCCCGGGCGCGACCTATGTCATCCAGTACCGCCACCCGCTGCCCGAGGCGCTTTCGGACCGCGAGCTCGATGTGCAGGACGGCATCGGCCGCATCAGCCTGGCCTATCGGCTGGGGCGGGAACACTACGCGTCCTGGCTGGCGAGCAAGGCGATCTACTACCGGCGCTTCCATGACAAATGGCTGGCAGAGCCGCTGCCGAACGCGATCTACCTCGACTATGCCGAGCTTTCGGCACGGCCCGCCGAAGCGGTGGCGCGCATCGCCGAGGCGGCGACCGGCGAGGCCGACCGCGCCAGGGTCGAGGCGGTGGTGGAGGAGGCGCGCTCGATCCGCGTGAGCACCGCGACGCGTACGCCAACGGACTTCAAGCCGCGCGTACCCGCGGACAGCCCGCATTTCGACCGTGATCTGCTCGGTGCCTTCGAGGACTACGTCATCAGCCGCACGCCGCGTTTCGGCTACGAACGCCAGCTGCCGGAGGGCCGCTTCGCCGGCCATATGCTGCAGGGCCTGGTCCTGGCGATGGACGAGCAGGAGCCACTCCCGCCCGGCCAGTCCGACCGGCTGCTGGCCGCGATCGCGCTGGCGGGCGAGCATCCGGACCTTATGATCCGCATGGCCCAGCGCGAGCAGCGCGCCGGAGAGACGGCCGCCGCCGTGGCGCGGCTGCGGCGCCTGGTGGAGCGGCACCCGCAATGCACCGCGGCATGGAAGCCGCTGTTCGCCGCCTACCGCGCAGCGCGGGAGACGCCGCCGGCAAGCCTCTTCGGCGGCGAGGCGCTTCTGGGGATGGCCGGGCGGCCGGACACGCTTGCCGATGCCGGCAAGGCGCTGCTCGATGCGGGTCAGACGGTGAACGCCGTGGCGGCGCTGTCGCTGGCGGTCACCTTCGGGCCCGGCAGCGCCAAGGCGCACCACCTCCTGGCCAACGCCCTGCTGAAGGCGAACCGGCCGCAACAGGCGCTGCCGCACGCCGAGACCGCGGCCCAGATCGACCCCGAGAACGCGGCGATCGGCCAGTTGCTGGGCACGGTGCAAAAGCGGCTTGCGGGACGCAAGGCGGCCTGAGGGAGGACGGCCGGAGGGCGCGCAGCAATCGGGTTGCCCGCGGCGGGGCGAGACCCTATTGAAGCGCGCCTTCGTGACGGCCCGCCCCGTCGCGGGGCGCGATCGATGCAGGATGGGTGGCCGAGCGGTCGAAGGCGCGCGCCTGGAAAGTGCGTATACGTCAAAAGCGTATCGTGGGTTCGAATCCCACCCCATCCGCCAGTTCCAATACGAGCCGCGCCCTCCGCCTGACCCAGCGACGCGCTGAGTGGCAGGTTTCCTGGGGTTTCCGGAGCCGACCTGTTGACTGGCGCGGCGCGGAGAAGGCGGAAAATCGCTCTCCGTAGGCCATTTCTCTCCGGACCTCCTGACTTGGCCGTTTTAGTACGGCACTCAAAAACCTAGGTAGGAGGCCGGTTTCAGCGCGCTCGGCACTTACCCCGGTTCGAATCCCACTTGCCCGAAATCCGTACTTCGGGAGCGAACACTCTGGTACGGAAATTTTCCAGCAGCTGGCGCTGGTCCGGGGTCGGACCGCGGTCACGGTAGGTGCCGCCTGCAGCGCCGCTCCCTGGTCCTGCCATTCGGCGAACGTGCCGGACCAACCTCGCCAAACCACGCGATTCCATGCATTTATAGGCGTTGGTGTAGACGGAACGACCAGTTGGAAAACACGACTCAAATCGCCCAGCCTGAGTGGTTCGCTGAATCCTGCGACCAGAGTGAAGCTGCGGCCTATGGCTTCCGGCATCTGCCTGGTGGCGTTCATCTTTCCAAGACCATGATGCTTGATGAATTACAGAAGGTTCTAGATGGTTCTGGTCCACTTGATGCCAGCGCAGTTGAAGACGCGATCCTGAACCGCAACATTCTCAGCAAGCCAACTGGAACTGCGCGGAAGCTAGTACTCTCCCGGCTAAACACCCTCTACGGCATCAAAACGCCGCTGCCCGTCCAAGCAGCAATGCTTCGGCTGTGGACGCATCATGCGGCCGGACACCCTATGCTTGCGCTCCTTTGCGCCCTGGCCAGGGAGCCGCTGTTAAGAGATACTGCGAGTGTCGTGCTGAACGCTCCGCAGGGCACCGCGCTTCGGTGGCCTGAACTGGCAGAATCTCTCGCGGCGCAGCACCCAGGTCGTTACTCTCAGAAGATGCTCAAATCGCTTGCCCAGAACTGTGTCTCCTCGTGGACGCAGGCGGGCCACCTCAAAGGAAAGGTCGCCAAGCGGCGATCGCTCGCTGAGCCGACCGCGCAGACGGCCGCCTATGCCGCCCTTCTTGGGTCGCTGGCCGGCTTCGGCGGGCCGGCGCTACTCGCGTCGCCCTGGATGCGGGTTCTGGACCGCCCGGAGGCTGATCTCCTGAGCCTCCTACGACGGGCGGAAGCCGCGGGCCTTGTCCAATTGCGCGCTGGCGGCGGCGTGATCCAATTGAACGTCCGGCGCCCAATGTCGCAGGTCCTGGGAGTGCCAGCCCTTGCCGACAGTTGATGAACTGCTTGGCCATTTCCAGCGCCAGGCGGCGCTGCCCTGGGCGAAGGACACCGCACGCGACTACCGCGTGTGGATCCTTCACTACGAGAAGATGCTTGATCGCCGCATCCAAGGCCGGCTCCACGAGTTCGAGGCGATCGCCCGCAGGTTCGGCCATGGATGGGACACTCTCCATCTCGCGACGCTCGTCCCGCCCTGGTTCGCTGCGCACGACCTGTTCGACGGCCTGGCCGAGCAACCCGACGAACTGCCCGGACTGCTGCCCGACTTCGAAGCTCACCTAGTTCAGGTGGTTTCGGACCGACTGCGGTCGCTGAGCGACGGCGACATCCTAGCTCTGTCGGGTGCGGGGTCCCTGTTCGGGCTGACTCGCGTCTCGACGATCGCCGAAAAGGTCGCACCGGAGATCCGAGGGCGCTTGCTTCTGTTCTTTCCGGGGCGGCACGAGAACGGCGTCTACCGATTACTCGACGCACGTGATGGCTGGACCTATCGGGCGACGCCAATCCCCGCATAATGAATAGAAATTAAGCCAAGGCGGAATCGAGCTGCATGCTGAACCGGGAAACGTTTCAAAAAGACCCTGCTGACTATCGCATCCCGAACGACGGCGTTGCCAAGATCGTCTTCCCGCCGGCACCTGGCAGCACGACGCAGACCCTGAAGGATGAGCTCGGCACGTTCATCACGGACGGCGAGTTCGGGCGGGGCCTGCTGAAGATCCTCGAATCCTTCCGCGGCGGCCTGGCACAAGGCAGCCAAAAGGCGGTCTGGATCAGTGGCTTCTACGGATCCGGCAAGTCGCACCTGGCCAAGATGCTGTGTGGGCTCTGGACCGAGCAGCCTTTTGCGGACGGCTCCCGCCCTAGCACCCTGCTGCCAGAGCCCTCGCCCGAGCTGATTGCCGAACTGCGCGCGCTGCAATCGGCGGGCGCCCGCGCTGGTGGCCTGCATGCTGCCGGCGGCACTTTGGGCGGTGGTTCTGACGACCCGAAGCTGGCGACCCTGGGCATCGTCCTCCAATCGGTCGGCTTGCCGTTGGACTTTCGCGCAGCCCGCGTCGCTTTCTGGCTCGCCGACGAGGGCATCCTGGATGCCGTTCGCGCCCGCTTGGGAGACACGTTCGAGAGCGCGATCCGCAACTTCGTGCTGTCTACCGCCTTCCGCGAAGCGGTGCTGGCCGAGAAGCCCTCCCTCGCGGCCAACGCGCGCGACCTCTCGGACCGCCTGAAGGCCGATTTCCCTCAGCCGCCAGAACTCACCGTCGCGGACCTTTCCTCGACGGTTCGCCGGGCCCTCCTGCTGAATCGCAAGGAACTGCCGCTCACGCTCGTGGTGCTCGACGAGGTGCAGCAGTTCCTCAAGAATGATCCTGGCCGCGCCCTGGATGTTCAGAACATCGCGGAACGCTTCGCCGCCGACTTTGACGGCCGGCTTCTCCTCGTCTGCACCGGCCAGCAGGCCCTGAACGAGCTCGACAACCTCCAGAAGCTGCTCGGCCGCTTCCAGATCCGCATCAGCCTCGGCGAGGCGGACATGGACGCCGTCATCCGCAAGACGGTGCTGCGCAAGTCCAGCGCCGGGAGTGCCCAGGTGCACTCCATGCTGGATGACCGGGCCGGCGAAATCTCTCGCCACCTCCGCGGCACCCGCGTTGCGCACCGCGCCGAGGATGGCGCCGATGCGGTCCTCGACTGGCCGCTCCTCCCCTCGCGCCGCCGCGTTTGGGAACGGGTTCTGCGCGCCCTCGACAAATCCGGCATGGCCGGCGCGCTGCGCACGCAGATGGCGGTCGCGCTGGAATCCGCCCGTCTCGTCGCCGATAAGCCGCTCGGCCACGCCGTGCCGACCGACTTCCTCTACACGCGCTTCGCCGACGATGCCTTCGCCGCGGGCGAACTCCCGGAGGAAACCCGCAGTCGCATCACGAAGCTCCGCGAAGGCAATGCCGACGAACGCCTGCAGGCGCGCGTCCTCATGCTGGTTTATATGCTCGGCCTGATCCAGGGAGATGCAGATCTCCACGGGATCCGCCCAACCACCGAAGTCCTGGCCGACCTTCTGGTGGAGGACCTCTCCGCCGGCGGCGATGTCCGCGCCGCCGTGCCCAAGGCGCTGACCGCCTTGGAAGAAGCCGGCGCAGTTATGCCCCTAGACGGCACCTGGCGCTTGCAGACCAAGGAGGCCGCGGAGTGGGACGCCGCTTACCGCGCTGAGCTTCGGAACCTGCGGGCCAACCCATCCGAACTCGCATCCCGCCGCCGCACAGCGCTCGATGCCGCGCTCTCCGAAGCGCTGAAGGGTCTGACCAGCGTCGCCCAGGGCCGTAGCTCAGAGGCGCGCAAGCTTGTTCGGCTGCGCCCGAATGAGAAGACGCCGGTGGACGGCCTTGCAGTTCGCGTCTACAACGGCTGGGACGACACGCTGAAGCAGGCGACGACCGATATCTCCGCCCTGCCGGACACCGATGCTTCCATTCATCTCCTGATCGAGCGCAATGCCGCCGAGGCCGACCGCCTCGAGGAAGCGCTGCGCCAACGCATGGCGGCGCAGGCTGTGCTCGACCAACGCGGCGCCCCCTCCACGACTGAAGGCGAGCAGGCGCAGAAGGGCCTGGTAGCCCGCGTCTCCGGCGCCGATCGCACGGTGAAGGAGATTGCCGAGGCGACAGTGCGGGAGGCGCAGGTCATCCTGGCGGGCGGGTCGATCCAGTCCGGTACCCATCTGAAGGATCGCCTTCACGCCGGCGCCCAGGCGGCGCTCGTCCGCCTCTTCCCAAAGTTCGATATGGGCGACGACCAGGGCTGGGAGCGCGTCGTGAAGGCGGCCCAGGGCGGTCAAACCGACGCCTTGAAGCATGTCGGCCACAACGGCACCCCCGAGACCCACCCTGTATGCCAGGCCATCCAGGCCCGCCTCGGTGCCGGCCGGAAGGGCAAAGAGCTGCGGGATGAGTTCATGGGCCCACCCTATGGCTGGCCGCAGGATGCCGTGGATGGCGCGCTGTTGGTGCTGGACCACGCCGACCTCATCCGCACTCTGGGCGAGGACGGCAAGGAAGTCGCGCTGCGCAGCCTACCGCGCCAGAAGCTCAGCCTGTGCCGCTTCCTGCCCGAAGCCGACACGGTCACCATCGTCCACCGCCGAGCGATCCGTGAGCTGGGCCAGGCCGTCGGCGTGCATGTGCCGCCGGATGAGGAGGCGGAGAAGCTCTCCGACATCCTGCGGAAGCTGCGTGAGGTGGCGGAGGGCGCCGGCGGTGATGCGCCTGCGCCAGCGGCGCCCAGCACCCCAGACCTCGAGGCGATCGAGGCCGAACACGGCAACCGCCGCCTGATCGAGGCCGCCAGCCGTAAGCAGGCGCTGATCGATGCGCACAAGGCATGGGCTGCGGCGCGTCAAAGCATCACGGCCCGACTCCCGGCGTGGCGCACGACACTTCGCTTGGTGGAGCTTGGGGCACACGGCCAGCAGGCCGCGACAGACGACATCCGGGCACGTCGGCGGCTGCTGGAGGAGCCAGACCCAATCCCGCCCTTGCGCCAGGACGCCGCGGCGGAGCTCCGCACGCGCCTCAACGCCGCGCTGGATGCGTACGAGGCGGCGATTGCCAAGGCTGAGGCTGATCTCAAGGCCGATTCCAACTGGTCGAACCCCAAGCTGACAGGCGATGATCACCGGACCATCCGAGTGAGCAATGGGCTGCTGCCGCTCCCGCGCCCGTCAGTGGCAAGCGCCGAAGACATCGTCGCCGCCCTCAGCACCCGAAGCCTTTCTGGCTGGGCCGACCTGACGCGCGGCATCCCCGCTGGTGTGCAGGCAGCGCTGGACGAAGCAGCAGAGATGCTGCTGCCGAAGGTGCAACAGGTCAGCTTGCCGGTCGCCGGCACCATCACCGACACAGCGGCGCTTGAGGCCTGGCTCGGCAAGGTGCGCGATGCCATCGCGGCCGCGCTGCCAGACGGCCCCGTGCGTCCGCGATTTTGAGGCGCTGTCATGACCGACCTGACCCGTGACCAGCGCCGTGCCTTGGAGGCCGCAATCAAGGCCGCGCGTGACGAGGCGGAGATTGCCGCCGCCGACGCGCTGCGCAAGCTTGGTGTCGCAGACGCCGAAGCACCGGCGCATCTGGACGCTGCAAAGCGCGCGCAGCGAAACCGCCTGCGCGCCCATGCCCGCGCCCTGGGTGATGCCCGCACGGCCAACGGGACCCAGGCCATCAAACGCCTGACCGAACAGGCGGCCTATGTGCAATGGCACCGGCTTCTCTTCGCGCGCTTCTTGATCGAGCGGAAGCTGCTGCGGGAGGAGACGGGCGCTGCCGTCTCGCTGAACGACTGCCGGGAGATCGCCTTCGGCGAAGGCGCCGGCGCCGATGAATGGTCCGTCGCCGCGGGCTTCGCTGCCGCCATGCTGCCTGGTGTCTTTCCGACGGATGACCCGGCGGAAAGCCTGGTGTTGGCGCCCGAGCATGCGCGCACCCTCCGGCAGCGTCTGCTTGGCATGGACGCGGCAATCTTCCAGGCCGATGACAGCCTGGGCTGGACCTATCAGTTCTGGCGCGCCGCCGAAAAAAAAGCGGTGAACGAGGCGCAGGTGAAGATCGGTGCGGCAGAGCTGCCGGCCGTGACGCAGCTCTTCACTGAGCCGTACATGGTGCGCTTCCTGCTGCACAACACGCTCGGCGCCTGGTGGGCCGGCAAACGCCTGGCCGCGGAGCCGACGCTGCGGCGCGGGGCAGCCGATGAGGCGGCGCTGCGCGCGGCCTGCGCGCTGCCGGGCTACGCCTGGGAGTATCTGCGCTTTGTGCAGGAAGCCGGCACGTGGCGTCCCGCCGCCGGCACCTTCCCCGGCTGGCCGAAAGAGGCCAATGCACTAACCGTGCTCGACCCCTGTTGCGGCAGCGGCCACTTTCTGACTGAGGCGCTCGCTGCGCTGGCCGCCCTGCGACGCGCGGAGGAACGGCTCTCTGCGGGAGAGGCCGTGGCGGCAGTGCTGCGCGACAACCTCGCGGGCCTGGAGATTGATGGGCGCTGCGTGCAGATCGCCGCCTTCAACCTGGCGCTGACCGGCTGGCGGATCGGTGGGCCGGGCGCGGCGCTGCCGACACCGAATGTTGCTTGGGTAGGCGCACCGCCACCACTGCCAAAGGCCGAGTTCGCAGCGCTGGCGAATGGCGATGCCGAACTGCGGCGCGGGTTGGAGGCACTTCATGACCTGTTCCGGCAGGCACCGGTACTCGGCAGCCTGATTGAGCCCGTCGGCGGTGACCTTGCGGATCCGCGACGTGTGGCTCGGATGGAGGACAGCATTGCCACCCTCGTCGAACGGATGCGCGACGCGGAGCCAGAGCGCGCCGAGGGCGTGGTAGCGGCGCGCGGCATGGCAGATGCCGCTGCTATCCTCTCTCGGCGCTGGGTCTTACAGGCGACGAATGTCCCCTTCCTCGGCCGTGGCCGGCAGGACCAAGCACTGAGTAGCCATCTGGCTCAGCACTTCGAGGCAGCCAAGACCGATCTTGCTACGGCGGTGCTTACGCGCATGAGAGGCCTCGCTGTGACGGGCGGCACGGTGGCCGCAGTCACACCGCAGAACTGGCTTTTCCTCGGCAGCTACAAGAAGATGCGCGAGGCACTACTCGTCGAGTCCAATTTGATAATGATCGGCGCGCTCGGGCCGCGCTGCTTCGAGACAATTAGCGGCGAGGTGGTGAATGCAGCATTGGTGATCGTGACAGAGGCGAGCCCGACAGCAGAAACGCATTTCGCTGGCTTAGACGCGAATGACGGAGCCGATCCAGAGTCGAAAGCAAGGACGCTCCATGTCGGAGAGATTCGCCTGCTGGCTCAGGCAGCGCAACGTAGAAGCCCTGATGCCCGGATCGGGACACATCATGGGTCCACGTTCGATTTGCTGCAAAAGATTGCTTTGGGTGTGCATGGCCTTGGCAGCAAAGATACCCCAATGTTCTTTCGACAGTTTTGGGAAATAATGTTTCCTAATCAAGACTGGGAATATTTGCAGACAACAGTAGAAAGCACACGATTTTTTGGTGGATGTGAGCAAATTGTCTACTGGCAGCGTGGGCAAGGCATTTTGCATGATCGCGGCAGACGCGGTGAAGCAGTTTTGGCCGGCGCGCTGGCTTGGGGGAAGAAAGGGGTCCTAGTATCACAGTTCAAGTCTCTTCCGTGCGCTATCTATGAGGGAGACATTTTTGATAAAAACACTGCTGCCATCATTCCGGCGGATCCAAACGACGCGGCGTCGATCTGGGCGTATTGCGAATCAGGAGAATTTACTCTCGAAGTTAGGAAGATAGACCAGAGCCTAGCGGTCACCAACAATACAATGGTGAAGATTCCCTTCGACATAGAGCGTTGGAGGCGGGTAGCTGCCGAGAAATATCCGAACGGCCTACCAGATCCATATTCAGACGACCCAACGCAATGGCTTTTCCACGGCCACCCACGGCACGCAGCGCTGGGCACCGAACTCCACGTCGCACTCGCCCGGCTTGCGGGCTTTCGCTGGCCGGCGGAAACCGACGCCGCTATGCGTCTCTCAGCCGACGCACGCGCCCGGATTGCCGAAGTCGCGACGCTGCCACCAGCCGACGCGGACGGGCTGCTGCCGCTGAATCCGCTGCTGGGCGAACGCGGCCTCGCCGACCGCCTGCGTGCTTGGTGCGCCACCGCCTGGGGCAAGGCTTGGACAGCGGACACCGAAGCAACCCTGATCACCGCCGCCTGCGAACGCGCCAAGGACAAGCCGCCGCGCAGCCTCACCCTGGAGGCCTGGCTCCGCACCCACGCCGCCCGACAGCATGCCAAGCTGTTTCACGACCGGCCGTTCCTATGGTGGATCACCGATGGTCGCGCCGATGGCTTCATGGCGGTCGTCCACTATCATCGCCTGACGCGCGATGCTCTCTCGCGTCTCGCCTTCCATGTGCTGGGCGATCACCTAGCGCGCCTTGGCGATGACCCTCGGGCCGAGGCCGCGCGCATCCTGCAGAAGAAGCTGGAGCAGATCATCGAGGGCGAGGACCCCTACGACATCTTCGTCCGCTGGAAGCCCCCGCACGAGCAGCCGCTCGGCTGGGACCCAGACTTCGATGACGGCGTCCGCATCAACATCCGCCCCTTCATCGAAGCCGGCGTACTCGCCCATGTGCCGAATGTGAAATACACCGTGGATCGCGGCAAGGACGTGCCCTCCGCCCCCTGGTACAGTGTGTTCAAGGGCGAACGCCGCAACGACCACCATACGACGCTTGCCGAGAAGCAAGCCGCCCGCGCTGCCAAGCGATGAGCCAGGCGTCGCTTCCCCTGCCAGTGCCGCCACGCGCCGTGGAAGTCGGCCAGCTACTTGCCGACGTGCTGAAAAGCGGCGCGCGCCCATCTGCGCGCGAGCTCTTGGCTAAGGTGGAAGCCAAGCACGGCCCGCTTGCCCGTTGGGATCTGTTGGACGCGATCCGCACTGCGTCCGCGCGCTCCGGCGCCGGGGGCCTCACCAGCGCCGATCGCCAATATCTGCGCGTGATGCAGGACGATGGCAGCCTGGCCGCCGCGCTGCGCGGTGAAGGTGCAAAGGAGAATGAGGTCGTCTCCACGGTGGACACGCTGCTGCGGCAGAGCGCCGTCTATCGTTCCTCCGCGGAGTTCCGCGAGATGGTCGCCTTCATGGGCAAGTTTCGCCGCTACTCGGCCTACAACAACATGCTCGTCCGCGTGCAGAACCCGCGCTGCGGCTTCTATGCCACCGAGAAGACCTGGGGTGAACGCTTCAAGCGTGGGGTGAAGGAGGATGCGCGACCGATGCTCATTCTCGCGCCGAAGCACCCGGTGATGCTGGTCTATGCCCTGGATGACACGGAAGGCCCGCCTTTGCCGGCAAAGCTCGGCGACTTCGCGCAGTTCGAAGGGGATTTCGATCCCGAGTGGCTGAAGCAACTCGTCACCAACTCCGCGGGGCATCGTATCCGCATCGCCTTCCAGCCTCTGTCTTCGACCTATGCGGGCTTCGCCACCCGGCACCTGACCAGCGGCGATTGGAAGATGCGGATCGCCGTACATGACGGGCTCGATGCCCCGAGCCGGTTCGGCGTCCTCTGCCATGAGCTCGCGCATGTGCTGCTGGGCCATCTCGGCAGCGACTATGACGGGTGGTGGCCCGCGCGCTCCAATCTCAGCCACCAGACCGTGGAGATCGAGGCTGAGGCAGTGGCGCACATCGTGACCACCCGCTTCGGGCTCGCGGGACATAGCGCCGGCTACCTCTCCAGCTACACGAACGCGAAGCCTGCTGATGAGAGTGCGATCCCGGAGACCGTCTCGATGGACTTCATCGCGAAGGTCGCCGGTCATATCGAGAAGATGGCGACCGAGCCCATGACCGCGCGCAAGCCGCGCAAGCCGCCAGCAAGCCGATCGAAGGCGCAAGCTTCCGCATGACCACGCCACTCGATGCCCTGCTCGTCGCCCTCCGCGCCGCCAGCGACCACGATCCGCGCGCGGAGGCGCCGCCCGAGGCGTTGCTCTGGTGTGATCCGACGCGCGACTTCGCACCCCTGCTGCCCGCGCTGCGACGCGCCCTGCCGAACCTACTCACCCTGGGCGATCACAACCTGGCCCTGCGCCAAGGCCCCGCGATATGGCTTCGCACCGCCGCCGGCCGCGCCATCGAAGGTGTGACCTGGGAGGGGGATCAGCCCGCCATCCTCTATCTGCCCGGCGTGGCGCGCGAAACGCTTCGCGCCGCTGAGGAATGCCCGAAGCCGCTGCAATTGCTGGCCTGGCTGGTGGTGGGCGGCAGCGTCTTCGGCCACCCCAATGGCCGCGACTGGACGCTGCGCGGCTTTCTCTCCGCCAAGACCGGCTATGGTGGCCTTGGCCTGGACGTGTCGCAGGATGAGCCGACGCGCCTCGCCTTGCTGGCGGCCGCCCCAAAGCTGATGGCCATGTCCCTGGCGGAGCTGCAAGGCCGGCGTCTCGATGCCCCGTGGCTGCACAACCTCTTGGCGCCCGACCTGGCCGAGGACGCCCTGGCCTGGCTCGGTGGTAGGCTGGACGCCAAGACCGACCCGGCGCGCTTCGCGGCGTTCGCGGCGCGGGCCAAGGCCGAGTTGAAGCTCGACCCCACCAAGGTGAAGCCAGGCGTCGCCGCGCAGAAGCTGCTCAGGCGCGAGAAGGGTTGGGACGCGGTATGGAACCGCTTCGCCGCCGGTGGCCCAGGCTTCCATGAGGACACGGCAGCGCTGCTCGCTGCACAGGAGCCGCCCGACCTCCTGGCGGACCCCGCGATCTACGCGGCCGCGAATGCGCGTGCGGAGGATCGGCTACGGTCCGCGCTTCTGGCGCTGGACGACAAGCCGCTGACCGCCGCGCGGGACGCGGTGCTCGCCTTGGCCAAGGAGCACGCACCGCGCCGAAGCGGCCCCTGGGCCGCGCGCGGCCAAGCGCCGCTCGCCTTCGCGGTGGCTCACCTCGCCGCGCTGGCGAACACGCCGCCCCTGCCGGTGAACGACGCCGACGCCCTGGCAGCCGCCTATGCGGCCGAGGGCTGGCAGGCAGACTGGGCAGCACTAGCCGCGAGCGCCGCGGTGGCACCCGCGGGCAATGGTGCCGCAGTCCACGGGGCGGAGAATCGTGCTGCGGTGACCGCCGCGCTCCGGGCGATCTACACCCCACGTCTGCACCGGGATGCGGACGCCCTGCAGGGGCTGTTCCGGAACGGTGTACCAAAATCCGCCGCCGCTGGACCGGCTGATGCAGTGCTGTTTGTGGACGGGCTGCGCATGGACCTGGCGCAGCGTCTCGTGGCGCTGCTGCAGGATGAAGGCGCGCATGCCGAATTGAGCTGGCGTTGGGCAGGCTTCCCGACCGTGACGGCGACCTGCAAGCCGTATGCGAGCCCGGCGGCAGCGCGGTTCAATGGCGCGGCGCAGACCACCGATTTCTATCCAGCCGCCGCCGACGGCAAGCTGGCGGAGCAGCCGGTGTTGTTGCGGGAAATGGCTTCTCTCGGTTGGCGTCCGGACGAGGCCCTGATTGGTTCCGAGCCATGCTGGATCGAGGAGGGCCACTTCGACAGCGATGGCCACAAGCAGCAGGCGCGGATGGCTGACCGAGTTGAGGCGGAGTTGGGCGCCCTGGCTGGCCGGGCGCTGCGGATCGCCCGCACGGGACGCCGGCTGCGGATCACCACCGACCATGGCTGGCTGTTGCTGCCAGGCGGCCTGCCCGTGGCGAAGCTCGAGGCGGGACTGACCGACACCAAGTGGTCGCGCTGCGCGGTGGTGAAGGACGGCGCTGCGACGACGGCGACACGGCTGCCCTGGACATGGAACGCCGCGGTTGCGGTGGCCACGGCGCCTGGGGCGCACGCCTTCCGCGGCGGGCAGGAGTATGCGCATGGCGGTGTCAGCCCGCAGGAATGCGTGGTGCCGGACATCGTGGTTGCGCCGTTGGCTGGGGCACGCAGGGCGGCCATCGTGACGGCGGAATGGGCTGGCCTGCGGCTGCGCATTCAGGCGGATGGAGGAGATGGGCTGCTCGCGGACATGCTGAGCGGCGTGGAAGGCGAAGGCGGTTCGGTGGTGGCAAAGGTGCTGCCGCTGGACGCTGATGGTCGGACCGCCCTCCTGGTGCCTGACGACACGCTGATGGGCAGGCCGGCATTGCTGGTGCTGCGCGACGACGGTGGAAATGTGGTGGCGAGCCGCGCCGTCGTGATTGGGGGATAGGATGGAGTTGGACGCGCTCGACAGGTTAGCGGCAGAGGCCTTCAAGGGCCTGATCGTCCGGAAGGACCTGGTGCGCCAGTTCCGCGGGCAATTCCCGGTGCCGACCTACGTCGTCGAGTTCATGCTCGGCCGCTACTGCGCGACCACCGATGAGCAGGAGATCGCCGAGGGTCTGGATCTGGTTCGCAGCCAGCTCAGTTCCCGCACGGTGCGTGCTGGCGAGGACGAACTGGTGAAGTCGCGAGCTCGGGAGACCGGCGCAACGCGCGTGATCGATATCGTCACCGCCAGGCTGGACGCGAAGTCCGACAGCTACCTGGCCACTTTGCCCAGTCTGCGTCTGCCTGATGTGCGGATCGCCGACGAGTTGGTCCGCGAGAATGAGCGGATGCTGACCGGCGGCTTCTACGCGGAGGTGGACCTCGGCTACGACGCGACGATCGCGCAAGAGCGCGGTGGGCGACCGTTCCAGGTCAACGCGGTACGACCCATTCAGCTTTCCACGCGCGGGATCCTGGATCGGATCATTGAGGGCCGCGCCCAGATGACGACGGCGCAGTGGAAAGACCTGCTGCTGCGCAGTGTGGGCCTGGAGCCGTCTGCGTTGAGCGCGCGCGCGAAGGATGTGTCACTGCTCCGCATGGTCCCGTTCGTGGAGCGGAACTACAACATGGTCGAGCTTGGGCCGCGAGGGACCGGCAAGAGCCATCTCTTCCAGCAGGTTTCGCCCTACGCGCATCTCGTCTCGGGCGGTAAGGCGACCGTGGCAAGGATGTTCGTGAACATGGCGAACGGGCAGCGTGGCCTCGTCTGCCAGTACGACGTCGTTTGCTTCGATGAGGTCTCGGGCGTGTCCTTCGATCAGAAGGACGGCGTGAATATCATGAAGGGCTACATGGAGAGCGGTGAGTTCTCCCGAGGGCGCGAGAGTATCCGCGCGGAAGGCAGCATCGTCCTCGTGGGCAACTTCGACGTGGATGTGCAGCAGCAGCAGCGCGTCGGGCACCTGTTCGGCCCTCTGCCGCCTGAGATGCGGAACGATACAGCCTTCATGGATCGCATCCATTCGTATCTGCCTGGCTGGGATATTCCGAAGGTCAGCCGCGCGCTGTTCACCGACCACTTCGGGCTTGTCAGCGATGTGCTGGCGGAGGCTTTCACCCGCCTGCGGGACGGCACGCGCGCCAACATGCTGCTCGGGCGCGTCCACTTCGGCGGTGCCCTATCAGGCCGAGACCAAAACGCCGTCAACAAGACGGTCAGCGGCCTGCTCAAGCTGATGCACCCGGATCCACAGCTGGTAGTTGCCGACGAGGACCTCGAATGGGCGGTCCGCCTTGCGCTGGAAGCGCGCCGGCGCGTGAAGGAGCAGCAGAAGCGGATCGGCTCGGCCGAGTTCCGCAATACGCAGTTCAGCTATTCCATCGGCCCTGATGGCGTCGAGCACTTCGTGGCGACGCCCGAACTACAAAGCGAAGACAGCATCGGCGGCGATCCTCTCCCCGCGGGCCAGGCCTGGGCCCTCAGCCCGGGCGGGCAGGACGAGGCAGCCGGCCTGTACCGCATCGAGGTAACAGAGGGGCCGGGCAGCGGAGTCCGCATCCTGAACCAGTCGCCGCCGGCGCCATTCCGCGAGAGCGTGCGCATTGCGGAGCAAAACCTCTATGGCCGGGCGCGCGATCTGGTCGGCGAGCGGAATCCGCGCGAGCACGAGTTCGCGGTCCAACTTCGCTCGTTCGATGCCAGCAAGAGCGGCGCAGACCTGGGCATCGCCGCGCTCGTGGCGTTGTGCTCTGCCCTGCTGGCCCGCCCGTTGAAGGGGGGCCTCGCCATCGTCGGCGGCCTAAATCTCGGCGGATCGGTCGAGACGGTCCACAACCCCATCGACGTGGTCGAACTAGCCATGGAGAAGGGTGCCGCGACAGTGCTGATGCCAGTGGCGTGCCGACGCCAGCTTGTTGACCTCTCTGACGAGGCCGCGGCACGGGTGCAGATCGTGTTTTACCTCGATCCTGCCGATGCGCTGCGCAAGTCGCTGCATGATGGCTGACTTCAAGCAGTCATCGTTCTGACGATGGGGGCGCCGCGGATATTCCCCCTATGGCGTGACCTGTGGGCTCAGACCGATGGGCTAACCGCGCTGCTGAATGCAGCGGATGCCGCCCTGCGTACCCGCTCGACCAGAAATCAGCGGATGCCTCGGTGGCCCGAGGTCCCTGATAAGAAAGCTCTGTCCACGGCAATTCGCGCTGCAGAATTCTGGGCCTCGGGCAGTCCTCCACAAGACGAAAGCAGGCGTTCTGCGATAGCTTGCAATATCTTCAGTGTATTGAAGCAGCCTCTGGAGGCGGCGGCGTGGCCGCGATGGCTGCTGCTTGAGCAAGCATTTCTCGACGCATCTTCGACTGGCGATCTTCTTTTCTCGGCACTTTGCTTGCGAACGATGTGCGAAGAAGTTCAGCGGTTGCATGTGATAGCCTTGGATGAGCGGCAGATTGCGGAGCTGGCCGGGTCGCAGGAGCTCGCCCAGAAAGAGCGGCTCGAGATATTCATGGCCGTTTCTTGGACCATGCTCGGCAGCTTTCTTCCGGAGAAGACGCTCGATAGGAAGGAATGGCCGCTCACAGGCAACAAGCGAGAGCGTGCCCTGCTAAGCGCTTCGCCGCCTCGCCTTGAGACAATCCGCGCCGCGCTCAACGCGTTTGTGCATCCAAACTACGGAAGTCACATAGCCGCCCTCTTCCCGGAGGACCCTTCGACAGGCCGCCTTCTCCTGGAAGCAGTGTTGGCCGTGCATGACGCGTTCTCGGCCTTGCCGTGGGTATCTGCACAGGCGCATGGGCCGGCACCGCTTCGAGGCGCTACCGACTCTTGGTCGCGGACTGTCCGTCGGTTCACCTCTCGAATCATCCCCGAAGCACGCCGCTCGGCTACCGATCCCGCCCTACTTCAAATACTTGAACTGCCGTCGGTGATTGCCTGGCTCGATAGAGCACAGGATCAGGCGGCCGACCTCCTCGATGTGCCTGACATGCATACCCTGGTGCGCGATTTGCCGCACCGTCTCGAAGGCAAACCCACCCAGTCGCGACACACTGCTGTCAGGCTGTGGGAGGGAGCGCGTGCAGAAGATGTGGTCACATTCGTTGCCGCCCGACAAGCTGAGCGGCTTCTTGCAGCAGAATTTCCGCAAGGTGCTCCTGCAGTTGAGGACCAGCTTCGTTGGCTTCGCTTCAACTCCCTGTCCCTTCAACTCGCGATGCTACTTGACCAGACGAAGGCGGCTGCTTTCAAGGTGCAATTAGTGCGACAACTCGTGCGCGGAAATCCGCTCGGGACAAGTCTATGTATGCGTTCGCTCATCGAACATCGCGCGCTCGTTGTGGCGTTGCCGGTGCAGGTTACGGAAGCCATCGATGCGGTAGCCAAGGAAGTTCGTGCCACTGAACCGCTACCCGAGGCCGCTCGGCAGGTTTCGAAGCCACTAATCGATTTTCTCGCTACTAACGTGACCTTGACGCGAGACGAGCAGCGAGCCTGGGTAGTCGAGGAGGACGGCGGTGTTCGCAAAGGTTGGCTGAACCTAAATGCAATGATGAACCGCGCCTTTGATAAGGATGATCGCTTTCATCGTATTTACCAAATAGCGTCAGCTGAATTGCATGGTCGAAGAATGCGCGGGGTTGACCTAATGACGAGGCGTAATGCTGCCGACGACTGGTCGCGCTCGATTGCAATGCTTGTGCTTGAGCGGATTTGCAACAGACAGCAGGAGCGAGACCACCTCTTCTCTGCAGCGATACAAATACAACGCCTCGATCACGCGGCCAAGGCTGGCGGTACAACGATCGCAGAAACGGACTCCGCTGCTCGTAGTGCATTTGGACTAATACCAGACCACTTAGTACAAGGAATTGATTTCGACGGTGACGGCACAGCGGATCGCCCGATACGTTTTCGACAGCACCTGGAAATGCAAACTGCGTCCTACGCATTCCTTCGCCAAAAAGAGATTGACCCCCTCATCTGCCGCCGCACGTTGCTGCGTGCAAATAGCGGTCGGCTCTGTGATCGCTGGCAGACACCGATTGGGGATTTTTGGTTCGATATAAATGCGCCTGAGTAGGCGTCTATGAAAATTTTCAGCATCGTTCCGTGGCGCGTGCGGCGCGAATTGTTGGCCCAGAGGTCCGCCGTGTGATGTCGAGATCGGTACGCGGCTGCTGCTCCCACTCTACCGGAAACGGCTCCATCAGCCCCGGCAGCGTCATGCCCTCCGGCTGCCGCCCGTCCAGGATCGCCTCGACGATGTCGGGGGACAGCAGCGTGAGACGCAACAGGCGGGAGACGTAGGACGAGTTGATCTTCTCGGCAGTCGCCAACTCGTTGATCGTGGCGAAGCGCCCGCTCTCCAGCATCCGGCGCCACCGGAACGCCCGGGCCACCGCCTTCACCAGCGTGGTGTCCGCAGCCGAGGCGCCGCGGGGCGCCATGCCGTCCGGCACAACCATCAGCTTCCGTCCGCCCCGCGGCTTCCGGACCGCCAGGGGCACCCGGACGGTCAGCATCTGCGCCGCGCCGGTCACACTGCCGCCCTCGCTGGTTCGGCCGACTGCGCGGCAAGGTCCCGCGCCAGGCTTGCCAGTCCCTCCAGCTTCAGCCGCACGTCGGCGCCGCCCACCCCGATGTCCACTCGGTCGACCAGGAGGCGGATGATCCGCGCCTGCTCCGCGGGGAACAGCTCCTCCCACAGCGGGTCCAGCCGCTCCAGCGCCAGCCGCGCCTCGTCCTCCGTCATGTCCGGCACCGCGGCCCGTGCCGCGCGCCAGGCGCCCAGCACCACTTCCGGCTGCCGCAGCAGCCCGCGGACCTGCGAGATGACCGCACCCTCGATCTCCGCGGCGGAAATGCGGGCGATGGCCGGCCCGTCCGCGGCGCTGCCCTTCAGCACCGACTGGCTCACATAGTAGCGGTATTGCTGGCCGCGCCGGCCCCGCGCGTGGGTCGGCGACATGGCACGCCCGTCGCTCCCGAAGATCAGCCCGCGCAGCAGCGAAGGCGTTTGGCAGCGGGTGCGATTGGCGCGTGTCTTCGGGCTGATCGCCAGCAGGGCGTGCGCCGCATCCCACATGGCTTGTGGCACGATGGCGGCATGCTCGCCCGGATGCGACTTGCCCTTGTGCATCGCCTCGCCGAGATAGGTGCGGTTGCTCAGCACCCGGTAGACGTCGCTCTTGGTGAAGGCGCGGCCGCGTTTCGTGGTGGCGCCCTCCGCCCGGAGCATGGTGACCAGCTTCGTGCCAGATTCCGTCTCGACGAACCCCTCGAAGATCCGACGCACCAGCGCCGCCTCCGCCTCATTCACCAGTAGCTTGCGATCCTTGGCGTCGTAGCCGAGCGGCACGAAGCCGCCCATCCAGATCCCGCGCGCCCGCGACGCCGCCACCTTGTCGCGGATTCTCTCGCCAATGACCTCTCTTTCAAATTGGGCGAAGCTGAGCAGGATGTTCAGCGTGAGGCGACCCATGCTGGTTGTCGTGTTGAAGGACTGCGTGACGGACACGAAGGTCACGCTGTTCGCGTCGAACACCTCCACCAGCTTGGCGAAGTCCATCAGCGCGCGCGACAGCCGGTCGATCTTGTAGACGACCACCACGTCGATCAGCCCGCGTTCGATGTCCGCCAGGAGGCGCCGCAGCGCCGGACGTTCCAGTGTGCCGCCAGAAACGCCGCCATCGTCGTAGCGGTCGCGCACCAGGATCCAACCCTCCGATCTTTGGCTGGTGATGTAGGCCTCGCAGGCCTCGCGCTGCGCGTCGAGCGAGTTGAACTCCATGTCGAGCCCTTCCTCGCTCGACTTGCGCGTGTACACGGCGGCGCGGATCTTCCTGACGGTGGCCGGCATGGCGGCGTCGGCGGCGGGTTTGCGCTTCATGCCATGCCCCTGCGGTTCTTCAGGCCAAAGAACAGCCAACCATTCCAGCGCGTGCCGGTGATGGCGCGGGCGATGGAGGAGAGCGACTGGTAGGGACGCCCCTGATACTCGTAGCCGTCGTGCAGGACCGTCACGCTGTGCTCGACGCCCTGGTACTCGCGGATCAGCCGCGTGCCGGTGATCG
>CAYNYQ010000013.1:0-2209 GCA_964401305.1 uncultured Acetobacteraceae bacterium
CAAGGCCGCGACCTCCTCGCGCTCGGAAGCGGCGAAGAAGGCGGCCGCCACCCGCGCCGCCAACCGCGCGGCGAAGGCCGCTGCCGCTGCCGAGGCGCCCGCCGCCGAGAGCAGCGACACCAGCAGCACCTGACGCCGCGACCGATCCCGGCGAGGGGGCGCCGTTCCGCAAGGGACGGCGCCCTTTTCGCGACCGCGTCCGCGCGCGCGCCTACCGCGCCGGGCCGCCGGCGAGCCAGCGCGCGCCGCGGGCGTAGAGCGCCTCCACCTCGGCGCCCTGCAGCCCCGGCATGTCGGTCTTCACCGCGTAGCCGAGGCGCGTCTGCAGATAGGCGAGATGCCGGTAGCCCGACGGGAAGCGCGCCAGCAGCGCCGGGTCCAGCACCAGCCGCGCCGCGGGGTCCACCGGGTCCATGCGGTCCTTCTCGTAGATCGGCTGGCGCAGCACCACGCCCCACCGCATGCCCGTCCCCTGGGCCCGCTTCTCGAGGAAATCGTAGAAGCGGCCCGTGCAGACCACGTCCACCAGCACGCCCTCGACCTCGGCGCGCTGGCTGATGGTCATCTTGGTCTGGGCGATCGCCCGGTTGCCGGCGATGTCGGCGGCATGCCCGCCGAGGAAGTGCAGGATGGAGACGCCCTTCTCCCATCCGGCACGGCTCGCGGCGATGAAGTCGCGCCAGGGCGCCTGGCACCAGGTGGCCATCATGTAGCCCTCCTCGTGCCAGCAGGTGGCGAAGCGCTCCCAGTCGCCGGCGTCGCGCCACACCGCCCAGTTCTCCACCAGGGCGCGGATGGCCAGGCGGTCCGGCGTCTCGGCGTCCATCTCGGTCATGCCAGCCATGCGCCGTAGTGCACCCATTCGGCCACGGGGCGGCGCTGGCGCGGCGCCATCTCCCGCTGCGCGAGCTCCTCGGGCAGGGCGTTCGCCGGCCCCGGATGGCCGAGCGCGATCGCCGCGCGCAGCTCGTAGCCCTCCGGGATGCCGAGCGTCGCGCGCGCCTTCTCGAGGTCGAAGCCGCCCATCTGGTGCAGCTGCAGCCCGAGCGCCGTCGCCTGCAGCGCCATCTGCGCCATCGCCGCGCCCGTGTCGTAGGCCGCGTGCCGGTTCGGCTTGCCGTTGTGCGCGAAGTCGAGCTGCGCGACCGCCACCATCAGCACCGGCGCCTGCGGCGCCCAGGCCTGGTTGTTGCCCGAGAGGCAGGCGGCGATCGCCGCATGCGCCGCCGGCTCGCGGTCGCGGCGCGCGACGACGAGATGCCAGGGCTGGGCGTTGAAGCAGGAGGCCGCCCAGCGCGCCGCCTCGAGCAGGCTGGCGAGATGCGCGTCGGAGACGGGCTCCCCGGTATAGCTGCGCGGGCTCCAGCGGCGGCGCAGCAGCGCCTCGATCGGCGCCTCGGCCGGGGCTTCGCGGTCGGGGGGCGTGTCCTGTCGCTGCATGGCGGCTCTCCTGCCTGAGGGATGCGGCGCGAAAGATGGCATGGTGGCCTGCGCTTGCCATGGGGCCGGACCGGCGGCGGGCGCCGGCAAGGCGTGCGATCCTCGGGCGGCCCTTCGCGGTCGACGCGCCGGGTCGGGCGGAAGCTACCCGAAGGTCTCCAGCAGCTCCGTCACCTCGTCCGGCGTCAGCGTGCGCGCGCCGCGCCCGTGCAGCAGCAGCGCGAGGCGGGCCGCCTCCTCCAGCTCCTCCGCGGCGTAGACGGCATCGTCGAGCGTCCGGCCGCTGACCACGGGGCCGTGATTGGCCAGCAGCACGGCGCGCGCGCCCGCTCGCGCCGCCGCGGCGATGGCGGGCTCCATCGCTGCGTCGCCGGGACGGTAGTAGCGGATCACCGGCAGGCTCCGTCCGACGCGCATGACGAAATAGGGCGTCAGCGGCGGTATCGGCGCGCTCTCGCCCGGCGCGGCGAGGCAGGCGATGGCGGTCGCATGCGTCGAGTGCAGGTGCACCACGGCCCCCGCCTCCGCCCGCGCCTCCAGCATGGCGCGGTGCATGAAGACCTCCTTCGAGGGCCGGTCGCCGCCGACATGCCGGTACTGCGCGTCGAGCCGGCTGATCCGCGCGGGATCGAGCCGGCCGAGGCAGGAATTGGTCGGCGTCATCAGCAGCCCGCCATCGGGCAGACGCGCGCTGATGTTGCCCGCCGAGCCCACCGAGAAGCCGCGGGCGAAGAGCAGCCGGCCATGCTCGGCCATCGCCTCGCGCAGG
>CAYNYQ010000013.1:2309-30722 GCA_964401305.1 uncultured Acetobacteraceae bacterium
CGAGAAGCCGCGGGCGAAGAGCAGCCGGCCATGCTCGGCCATCGCCTCGCGCAGGTGGATCTCCTCGGGGCTCACGGGTGCACCGGCACGTCGAAGGCCTTGAGGAAGAAGTCGCGCGCGCCGAAGTTGCCGCTCTTGAGCGCAAGGTGCAGCCCGGCCGGCTCTCCGCCTCCAGCGGAGCCGGTTTGGGCAAACGTCCAGGGCACGCCGGGGTCGATCTCCGGCCCGATGCGCAACGCCGTCACGCCCAGCCGCTGCACCACCGCGCCCGAGGTCTCGCCGCCCGCCACCACCAGGCGCTGCACGCCGCGCGCGACCAGCTCCGCGGCGATCGCCGCCAGCGCCTGCTCGACCAGCGCGCCGGCGGCGTCGCGGCCGAGCTTGGCCTGCAGCGCGGCGACCTTCTCGGGCGGCGCCGAGGCGGCGATCACCACCGGCGTCGCGCCGAGCCTGCCCGCCGCCCAGTCCAGCGCCTGCGCCGCCAGCGCGCCGGCATCGGGCGTGGCCAGCGCATCGAGCTCGAGCGTCGGCGCATGGTCGCGGGCGAAGCCGATCTGCCCGAGCGTCGCGCGCGAGCAGGACCCGGCGATCACCGCGGCATGGCCCTGCATCGGCGGCAGGATGGCGGCGCTCTCGCCGCGGTCCGGCAGCAGGCCGGCGCGGCGGAAATTCGCCGGCAGCCCCATCGCCACGCCGGAGCCGCCGGTGATCAGCGCATGCCCCGCCGCCGCCTCGCCGATATCGACCAGGTGTTGGTCGGTGACGGCATCGATGATGGCGTACCGCCAGCCGCTCTCCTTCAGCCCCGTCATCGCGCGGCGGATCGCCGCCGGCCCCTGCGCCACCGTGGCGAAGGGGATGAGCTGCACCGTGCCGCCGGTCTGCCGCCCGAGCACGCGCACCAGGTTCGCATCCTTCATGGGCGTGAGCGGGTGGTTCTCCATCCCGCTCTCGTTGAGCAGCTTGTCGCCGACGAAGAGGTGCCCCTGGAAGACGGTCCGCCCGTTGGTCGGGAAGGCAGGGTTGGCGAGCGCGAAGCCGCAGTCGAGGCGCTTGACCAGCGCATCGGCCACCGGGCCGATATTGCCCGCATCGGTGCTGTCGAAGGTGGAGCAGTACTTGAAGAAGATCTGCCGCGCGCCGGCGGCCAGCAGCGCCTCGCAGGCGGCCAGGCTTTCCGACACGGCCTGGCCGACCGGGGCGGTGCGCGACTTCAGCGCGACGATCACCGCATCGGCCTCCGGGAGAGGCGTGGTTGGCACGCCGATCAGCTGCACCGCCGTCATGCCGCCCTTGACCAGGGTGTTCGCCAGGTCGGTGGCGCCGGTGAAATCGTCGGCGATGCAGCCGAGGAGAAGGGGCATGGGCTAGCGGTCCTGCAGCACCGGGGTGCCGTCCTTGCGCAGCCAGCGCGCGCGGCCATCCGGCCCCGGCACCACCTGCAGGTCGTTGTCGGGGTAGGCGACGACGTCGCCCGGCGTGCGGTCGCCGATCTCGAGATAGACGGCATCGCCCGGGCCGCGGTTCACCAAGTGGTGCGCATCGCCGGTGCCGGCGGGAAAGCCGGCGCACATGCCGGGCGCGAGCGGCGTCTCCCCGGCATCGGTCACCAGCACGGGATGGCCCTCGAGCACGAAGACGAACTCGTCCTGCCTGGCATGCGCGTGCCGCAGCGAGGAGGCGGCGCCGGGCGGCAGCCGCGCGAGGTTCACGCCGAAACTCGCCAGCCCGAAGAGCGCGCCGAGCGGGCGCTTCACCCGGCCCTCGAGGCCCTGCATCAGGTCGGGCGGGAAGCCGGTGGGCGGCGGCCGCACCGGCGCCTCCTCGGCGCGGATGGCGATGGGCGCCCGGGTTGCGGCGGCGTCGGTGGACATCGGGACCTCCCCTGCGCGCGCTGGCGCGGCATGCCGCTGCTAGAGCGGCGTACCGTCCTTGCGGGTGTAGCGCCACTTGCCGTCCGCGCCCATCGTCGCGACCAGGTCGTCATCGGGATAGGTGGCAGCGTCGCCCGCGGTGCGGTCCCCCACCTCGAGGTAGAGCACGTCGCGCGCGGTGCGGTTCACCAGGCAATGCGCGTCGCCGGTGCCGGCGGGAAAGCCCGCGCACATGCCGGGCGAGAGCGGCGTCGCGCCGGCATCGGTCAGCAGGGTCGGCTCGCCCTCGAGGATGTAGACGAACTCGTCCTGGCGCGCATGGGCGTGGCGGAGGGAGGAGGCGGCGCCAGGCGGCAGGCGCGTGAGGTTCACGCCGAAATTGCGAAGGCCGAAGCGGTCGCCGAGCACGCGCTTCTCCCGTCCGGCGAGCTTCGCGGCGAGGTCGGGCGGGTAGGAACTCGCCTGGGCGCGCGGCGGAACCGCGATGGCGCGCAGTGCGGCCGGTCTCTGCTCGTCCATGCGGTGCTCCTCCTCCTGCTGGCCGAGGGAGCGTCGCACGGAAGCGGCCGGCGGCGCATCACCCGCCCGCGATGCCCGTGATGACGACGCCCGTGCCGCTGCAGTTCGCGCAGCGGCGGCGGTCCAGCATGCCGCGTCCCTGGCAGGTGGGGCAGACATCCTCACCGGTGCCGGACGTGCCAGGCGGCGCCACGTCGCCGGGGCGCTGCGGCTGGTCGGGAGTCTTCGCCGGGCGCGGCTGCGGATCCGGTGCGTCGCGCTCGCCTGTGGTCATGGCGGGTCTCCTCCGGCCTCAGGAGGATGCAACCCGCCTCGCGCGCGCCCGTTCCCGGCGACCCCTGGACGGCGCTCCGCAAGCACGGACCGGCGGAGCGTGCCTCGTCGGCTGCCGTGTCACGCGCGGGCCCTGCGCCCTTCGGCGATCACGTGCCGGGGCGGCTTGTCTCCGCCCTGCGGAAGCGCAGGTCGCCCTAGCGGCGCGGCGGCGGCAGGGCGAGCAGGTCGCGGTGGCCGATGCGCGCGTTCAGCGTGCGGGCGTCGATCTGCGCGAGCCGCCGCAGCCCCCACTCCGTCAGGCTGCCGCGGCCGCGCCACTGCCGCCGCGCCGCATCCAGCTGGCCGAGCACCAGGTAGCGCAGGAAATCGGCGGTATGCGTGCGCGGCACCGGCAGCGCGGCGTACTCGCCGCCGCGGGCATGCACGACCCAGTCGCTCGCCGCGCTCTCCACCGCGAAGCCGCGGGCCGCGAAGGCGCGGGCGATCGCCGCCGCCGCCATGGGGCCCAGCGCCGGGCCGCCGAATCCCTTGTCGCGCGACTGGTCGCGGCGGAAGGCGGCGCCGACCGCGCCATCGGCGGCGTGCGGCGGCCAGAGCCGGTCGCGGCCATCGACGCAGAGCGCGGCATAGAAGGGCACGCGCAGCGCCGCCGCCATCCGCTCCACCCAGGCCGCGGAGACGAGGTCGCAGAGCGCCGAGGACAGCACCGCATCGGCCTGCTGCAGCGGCAGGTTGCGCGGCGCCTCGGCGAGATCGGCGATCAGCGCCTCGATGCGCCAGGCGCCGCCGGGCGCGTGCACCAGCAGTGTCTTGCGATTGGGGAAGGTGACCTTGAAGCCGATGCCCTCGGCGCGGTCAGCGATGACGTCGAAGGCCTCCTCGACCAGCGCGCGGTCGGAATCGACCAGGGTCCAGGCCTGGGCGCGGCCGATGCGCGGCGCCAGCCAGCGCAGCAGGCTGCCGGTGCCGGCGCCGAGGTCGATCAGCCGCGGCCGCGCCGGCAGGCGCGCGATCAGCGCCTCGGCCAGCCGCTCGGAGCGGGCCAGCGCGTCATAGGGCTCGCGGAGCGCGAGCCAGTCCGGCGCGAAATGCTCCTCCTCGTCCATCGTGTCGTCGTCGATGTCGTCGCTCATGGCGCGTGTCTTGGTCTCGGGCAGGAGGGCCTGGGATGGCGGGCAGTATGGCGGAGCGGCGGCGAGTCGGCGCAGCGCGAAGCGGGCCGGGATCGCTCAGGCGGCGACGCGGTCGAGCTCGGCGAGGAAGGCGCTCGCGCGATCCTCCCAGCGCGGCAGGCGCTGCCCCGCCGCCCAGGCCGCGTCGCGCATCGCCGCGCGCAGCGGCGCGTCGAACAGCACCCGCCGCAGCGCCTTGGTCAGCGACACGACATCCCCGGGCGGGGAGACGATGCCGGCCTCGACCGGCACGAGCTCGGCCGCGGCGCCGCCGGCGGTGATCGCCACCGGCAGCCCGCGCGCGAGCGCCTCGGCCACCGCCATGCCGTAGCCCTCCCAGTGCGTCGCCAGCGCGAAGAGATCGGCGCCGTCGTAGAGCGCGTCGAGCTCGGCCTGATCGGCCTCGCCGGCGAGGCGCACCCGCTGCGCGATGCCGAGCTCGGCCGGCAGCGCCTGCAGCCCGTCGGCGTGCACGGGGTCGCGGACGCCGCCGACGATGGTCAGCGTCCAGTCGAGGTCGGGCAGCCCGGCCAGCGCCCGCATCAGCACGTCGTGCCCCTTGCGCGGCGTCAGCGCGCCGACGGCGAGGATCGCAACGCCGGGCCCGCCCGAGCCCCGCGCGCGCGGCGCGGGGTCGGTGCCCGGCTCGACCACGCCGATGCGCGCCGGCGCGGCACCGAATTCCTCGGCCAGGCGCTGCGCCGTCAGCGGCGAGGTGGCGATGATGCGGGCGAGGCGGGGGATCATGGCGCGCTCGCGCTCCCGCAGCGCCTCGCGCACATCGGCGCCGAAGCCGGTTTCGAGCGCGGTCGGGTGGTGGATCAGCGCCACCGCGCGCCGCGCCGCCAGATCCTCGACCAGCGGCAGGAAGGCGGGCAGGCCGAGGCCGTCGACGACGATCCGCGCGCCCTCGGGCAGCGCCGCCAGCGCCTCCCGCGCCGCGGCCTCGGCGGCGGCATCGGGCAGCGGGTGCCGGCCGGCGAGTTCCACCACGCGCACCTCCTGGCCCAGCGCGGCGAGGCCCGCGGCGATGCGCCGGTCGTAGCCATAGCCGCCGGAGACGGTGTCGAAGGGCCCCGGGACCAGCAGCGCGATCATGCCAGCGCGGCCTCGTAGGACGCCCAGGCATTCGGGCTCTCGCGCAGCAGCACGCGGATCGCCGTGACGCCCTTGCCCGGCGGCCCGAGATCGCCGCGCGCCACCGCGGCCGCCAGCAGCCCGTGGATATGCGCGGCGAGGAACTCGGTCGTGGTGTTCTGCCCCGCGAATTCCGGGCTCTCGTCCAGGTTGCGGTAGTCGAGCCCGTCCAGCGCCGCGCGCAGCGCCTGCTTGGCCAGGCCGATATCCACCAGCAGGTGCGAGGGCGTGTCGAGCCGCGGCGCGCGGAACTCCGCCTCCACCGCGAAGGTCGCGCCGTGCAGGCGCTGCGCGGGGCCGAACTCGGCGCCGCGGAAGCTGTGGGCGATCATGATGTGGTCGCAGACCGTCAGGGCGAACATCGCGGCGGGACTCCACACATTATATATAGGTGACAAGCGGGCAGGGCGGCCCCTCGGGGCCGAGCAGCGCGGGCAGCGCCGCGGGCAGCGCATCGAAGCGCACCGGCGCGCCGAGCAGCGCGTCGCACCAGGCATCCTCGGCCAGCAGGCGCAGTGCCAGCGCCAGGCGCTCGGCGTGGCTGCGCCGGCCGCGCATCGCCGGCGCGACCGCGCCCACCTGGGTCGAGCGCAGCGTGATGCGGCGCGCGTGGAAGGCCTCGCCCAGCGGCAGCGTCACGGGGCGCGTGCCGAACCAGCTCGCCTCCAGCACCCGTCCCTCGAAGCCGCAGGCGCCGAGCGCCGTCGCCAGGCCATCCGGATGGCCGGAGGCGTGCACCACCAGCTCATGCTCCGGCGCGATCGCCGCCGCCTCGGGCAGGAAGGCGGCGCCGGCCTGTTCCGCGAGCGCGCGCCGCCCGGCATCGGGGTCGTGCAGCGCGACCGCGACGCCGGGAATCCGCGCCAGCAGCCGCGCCACCAGCAGCCCGACCACGCCGCCGCCGACGACCAGCGCGCGCTCGCCGAGCAAGGGCTGCGCATCCCAGAGGATGTTCAGCGCCGTCTCCATGTTGGCGCCGAGGACGGCGCGCGGCGGCGGCAGGCCGGGCGGCAGCGCGATGCACAGCGCCGCGGGCGCCACGAAGCGGTCCTGGTGCGGGTGCAGGCAGAACACCGTCTCGCCGATGCGCGCGGCCGGCCCGTCCTCGACGATGCCGACGGCGCAGTAGCCGTACTTCACAGGGAAGGGGAATTCGCCCTGCTGCAGCGGCGCGCGCATGCGGGCCCATTCGCTCTCCGGCACGCGGCCTTCCAGCACCAGGCGCTCGGTACCGCGGGAGATGCCGCTGTGCAGCGCGCGCACCAGCACTTCGCCCGCCGCCGGCGCGCGCAGTGTCTCGGCCCGCAGTTCCGCGCGACCCGGGGCGATGCTCCAGAGCGCGCGCGCCGCGCCGCTCATGCGCTGCCGACCCCGGGCCGCGCGCGGCCGATCTCGACGTCGAAGAGCATGTCGGGCGGGATCGGATGCGCGTGCCAGGCGAGGCGCAGCCCCTCGGCGATGGTCGCCACGGGCGGCAGGCTGAAGGCCGGGATGCCAGAGCCGAGCAGCACCGGCGCGACCGTCAGGTGCAGCCGGTCGAGGCAGCCGGCGGCGAGGAAGCGGCTGATCGTGACGCCGCCACCCTCGACGAAGAGCCGCGTCAGCCCGCGCGCCGCCAGCGCGGCGAGGATCGCCGGCAGGGACAGGCCGGGGCCGTCGGCGGCGCGGGCGACGCGCAGCACCTCTGCCGCGCCGTGCCGCGCGCCGCCGGGCGCATCCTCGGCGGCCAGCACCAGCGTGGGCGGGCCGGGGTGGCGGAAGACGCGATGCTCCGCGCCGAGGCGCAGCTCGGTGTCGAGCACGACGCGCACGGGATCGGGCCCCTCGGCCTCGCGCGTGGTCAGCCGCGGGTCGTCGCCACGGATCGTGCCGGCGCCGACGATGACGGCATGGCAGAGCGCGCGCAGCCGATGCGTGTGCAGGATGTCGCCCGGCCCGCCGATCCATTGCGAGGAGCCGGTGACGGTGGCGATGCGCCCATCCAGCGTCTGCGCCAGGCGGCCGATGACGAGGCAGCCATCGGCGGCCACGGGCGCAGCGAGCACGGGGCCGAAGAGAGCGCCGAGCGGACCGGCAGGCAGGCGCGGCCGGCACCCCGCATCGACGGCCGCACGGGCCTCGAGCAGGGCACGCCACGCCAGAGCCTCGTCGCGCATGCCGTCCATGCGGCGCGGTATGGCGCAAGGGGGGAAGCGTGGGGAAGGGAGGGAACTCCCTTCCCCACACCCCAACCCTCCTTTTTTTGGCTCCTTCCCGCGTGTCGCCTGGGGAACGGTCCGCGGCCCGTGCCAGCAAAGCGCGCCGAAAACGTGCAAAAAAAGGAGGGTTGGGGGTCTGGGGGGAGGGAGTTCCCTCCCTCCCCCCAGCGCTACGGCAGCGCCTGCGGAAACAGCGGCCCCAGCGCCTGCGCGATCGCCCCCGCCAGCACCGGCAGCCCTGCGCCCGAGATCAGCCGGATCGCCGCGAAGCGCGGCCCCAGCACCGGCAGTTCCCAGGTCAGCACGCGGTGGATGCCGAGCACGGCCCAGGCGGTGATCAGCGCCACCATCTGCGGTGCGCCGGCGCCGGCCTTGATGAAGGTCAGCACCAGCGGGAAGGAGACGAAGGGCCCGCCCGGGATGAAGCCGCCGACCGCGGTCGCTACCAGAACCCCCGTCATGCCGGATTCGGCGCCGAGCCAGGCGGCGGCGAGCTGCGGCGGGATCAGCTGCGAGAGCAGCGCCGCCATCGGGATCGCGACCAGCATGATGGGCAGCACGCGGGCCATGCTCTCGCCGGTGTCGCGCAGGGCCCGCTGCCCGGCCGCCGGCCCGCCGCGCCGCAGCGCCAGCAGGAAGACGCCGAGCGCGAGCCCGATCAGCAGCAGCTGGCCCGCGGTCATGGCGGCTTCGGCGCGGAGAGGGTCTCGGCGGGCGACCAGGCGATGGGCAGGCGGCGGGCGATCAGCCCCGCGAGGATGCCGAGCGGCAGGCCGGAGAGCAGGCGCAGCAGCGCGAAATCGGCGCCGAGCAGCGGCACCTCCCAGACCAGGATGCGCTGCAGCCCGTTCAGCCCCCAGCTGACGATGTAGCAGACCACGGCGCCGCGGTCGGCGCCGGCGCGGGCCAGGACCAGCACCAGGGGGAAGGCCGCCATCGGCCCGCCCGGCGTCAGCATGCCTGCGAGCGCCGCGACGAAGAGGCCGCGCCAGCCCGCCTCGGCGCCCATCCATTGCGCCAGCGCGCCGGGCGGGACCAGCTGCTTCATGCTGCCGGCCAGCAGCAGTCCCGCCGCCATGGCCGGCAGCACGGCGAGCAGCAGCGGCCAGGCCGTGCCCAGCGCCGCGCGCACTGCCCCGGGGCCCTGGGTGGCCCAGACGGCAACGGCGGCGCCGAGCGCGACGGCGAGGAGGATCAGCAGCGTGGCGTGGCGGCGAAGGGCGGGGGGCATGGGCGGGGCGCACGCTGCGCCCGCGGCGGGCGTGGGGCAAGGCCGGGCGCGCGGGTTTTCCCTTCCCGCGCCCTCGCCCAGCGCGGCTCAGCCCGCTACACGAATTGGCCGCGCAGGAAGCCGAGCGCCGGCAGCGGCGACCACTTGCGCGGCAGGTCGGCGCGGCGGATCGGCGCCACCGAATAGTGCGGGATGGGCTGCTTGGCGCGGGTCAGGAAATCCGCATAGGCGCTGACCTGCTGCGCCCGCCAGGCCCGGTCCTCGAGCGCCTTGCTGCGGCTGCGATAGACCTCGGCGATGCGGTTCTTGCGCCCGACCGTGGCGACCACGGCCCAGAGCGTATCGTCGTCGCCGCGGGGAAGGCTGACCACCTGCATCAGGGACACCCTGCCCGGGGCAGGCGACGGGAGGCCGGGTGGAGTCCGAGGCACGGGACGGGGAGCGGCAGGGCCGGCCTCCATCAAGGGATCGCCGAAGACTAGCGCGGCGGCGCGGCGGCGCGCCAGCCCGTTTGACTGCTCCGTGACAGCGGAGGGCGACCGGCGGCGCCGTGCCGCCGGCCGGGCCCCCCGCCGCCGGACCTCAGGCCGCGCGGGCCTCGGCCGCCAGGCCGAGCTGGGCGCGCAGCGCGGCGACCTCGGCCTCGGCCGCCTGCAGCCGCTCGGCCAGGGGACGCAGCTCCTCGGCGGTCCAGCGCGGCGTGATGTGCTGCGGGCAGTTCCAGTCGAAGCCCTCGATCGTGATCAGCACCGCCCGCTCGGCACGGCCCGCGAGGCCCTCCGGCGCGAGGCGGGCGACCAGCTCCGGGTCCTCCGGCTTCGTCACAACCCGCGCCCGGCCGAGCAGCTTCAGGCGCCGGCGGTTCGGGTAGTCCATCATGAAGAGGCTGACCCGCCCGTCCCCGGCCAGGTTGCCGACGCTGATGTGCTGGCGGTTGCCGCCGAGATCGGCGAAGCCGAGGGTCGCCGCGTCCAGCACCTTCAGGAAGCCCGCCGGGCCGCCGCGGTGCTGCACATAGGGCCAGCCCGTCTCCGAGACGGAGGCGATGTAGAAGCTGTCCCGCGCGGCGATGAAGGCGGCCTCGGCGGCGGTGAGGCTGCTGTCGTCGCGGCCCTCCTCCTCCATGCGGGCATAGCCGGCGCGGCTGCCGATCCGGGCCTGCTCGGCCTTGACGCGCGGGGTGAAGGCGAGGCGGGCGAATTGCTGACCCATAGCGATCTCTCCTGCGGGATTGGCCGCGGCGGCGGGGCAGGAGGGGAGGGGGCCCCCCTCCTGCCTGGTGCCGGGCTCAGGCGGCGGCGCGGCGCGGCGGGGCGGCGGGGAAGTCCACCGGCGTCCGCGCGACGTTGTTGAGGCTGTTGGTCAGAACGTTCAGCGCGACATGCGAGACGATCTCGACCACCTGGGCATCGCTCCAGCCGGCGGCGCGCACCGCGGCCAGCGCGGCATCGTCCACCCGGCCGGCGCTGGCCAGGACGGCGCGGGCGAAGACCAGCGCCGCATCCTGCTTCGCATCGGCCGAGTGGCCGTCGCGGGCACGGTCGATGTCGGCGGCGTCGATCCCGGCCTTGCCGCCGAGGAAGGCGTGCGCCGAGACGCAGTAGTCGCAGCCATTGGCCTCGCCCACGGCCAGCGCCAGGCGCTCGCGCAGCGCGGCGGGCAGGCTGTCGCCGGCGAGCGCGCCGGAGAAGGCGAGGTAGCCGCCGAGCGCGGCGGGGCTGCTGCCGAAGACGCGCATCAGGTTGGGGACCATGCCGATCTTGCGGCGCACGCCCTCGAGCAGGGGGCGGGAGGCCTCGGGGGCTTCGGCGGGGTCGTTGACGGCGAGACGGGACATCGTTGGCTCCTTGCGATGGATCGCATCGGCACTTCGGGGGGCGGCGGGATGCCGTTTCCCTCGACGCCCCGGAAGCTAGGCCTTGCCTTCCGAGGGCAGAATATGCGCTGATCGCAAGGGATTCTTGCGCGCAAGGGAAGAATGGACCGGCTCGACGAGGTCCGCCTGCTGCTGGCCATCCTCGAGGGCGGCAGCCTGGCCGAGGCGGGGCGACGGCTCGGCCTCTCGCCGCCGGCCGTCACCCGGGCCCTGGCGGGGCTCGAGGAGCGGCTCGGCGTGCGGCTGGTCGACCGCACCACCCGCCACCTGGCGCCGACCGAGGCGGGGCGGCGCCTGGCCGACCATGCCCGCCGCCTGCTCGCCGACTACGAGGAGGCGATGGCCGAGGCGGCGGGCGAGGCCACGGCGCCGCGCGGGCGGCTGCGCATCGCCGCGCCGCTGGTCTTCGGCCGGCGCCACGTCGCGCCCATCGTCACCGACTTCCTCGACGCCCAGCCGGCGGTGACGGCGGAGCTCGTGCTCTCCGACCGGCCCGTCGACCTGGTGGAGGAGGGGGTGGATGTCGCGCTGCGCATCGGCGCGCTGGCCGAGGTCGCGCTGGTGGCGCGGCGCGTCGGGCAACTGCGCCGCGTGCTGGTCGCCTGCCCGGACTACCTCGCCCGCCGCGGCACGCCGACGCGGCCGGAGGAGCTTGCGGCGCACGAGACGGTGCTGTTCTCCGCCCTTGGCGCCGCGCCGGAATGGCGCTTCGCGGCGCCAGGGGGCGGGCCAGGGGGCGGGCCGGGGGGCGGGCCAGGGGGCGAGGATGAGGTGACGGTGCGGATCGCCCCGCGCCTCGTCGTGACCCAGGCCGAGGCGGCGGTGGCGGCGGCCTGCGCCGGGCGCGGCGTGGTGCGCGCGCTGTCCTACCAGGTGGCCGACGAGCTGGCCGAGGGGCGGCTGGTGCGGCTGCTGCGCGAATGGGAGCCGCCGCCGGTGCCGGTGCAGCTGGTCTTCCCGACGGCGCGGCTGATGGCGCCGCGGCTGCGCGCCTTCCTCGACCTCGCGGCGCCGCGGCTGGCGGCGCTGGCCGTGCTGCGGGAGGGGTGAGCAACCCGCGCCCCCTTGCGCCCGCCGCCCCGCCCGCCTTCCATGGCGCGCCGTTCCCCCAGGAGACCCGCCCGATGATCCGCTTCTTCTACAACCTCTCGCCCAACCCGATGAAGGTCGCGCTGGCGCTGGAGGAGATGGGCCTCGCCTACGAACCCGTGCCCATCGATGCCCGCAAGGGCGACCAGTTCCTGCCGGAATTCCTCGCGGTGAACCCCAACGGCAAGGTGCCGGCGATCGAGGACGAGGGCACGGTGGTGTTCGATTCCAACGCCATCCTGCTCTATCTCGGCGAGAAGTCGGGGCAGTTCATGGGCGCGCCGGCGCAGCACGGGGAGATGCTCTCCTGGCTGATGTTCGTCGCCACCGGCCTCAGCCCGTTCAGCGGCCAGGCCGTGCATTTCCGCCACTTCGCGCCGGAGCCGAAGGACTACGCCCATCGCCGCTACCAGTTCGAGGCGGAGCGGCACTACGGCGTGCTCGACGGGCGGCTGGCCTCGCGGCGCTTCCTGCTCGGCGAGGAGTACTCCATCGTCGACATGGCGGCCTGGGGCTGGGTGCGCATGGCCAATTTCGTCATGGGCGACGGCGCGCTGGAGAAGTTCCCCAACGTGAAGCGCTGGTTCGCCGAGGTCAGCGCCCGCCCCGCCGCGCAGCGCGCCGAGGGGCTGAAGGGGCGCCACAGCTTCAAGACCGAGTGGGACGAGGAGGCGAAGCGGACGATGTTCCGGCACCTCGCGGCGTAGGCCGGAAAAAAGAAAAGAGCGGGGAGAAGGTATTCTCCCCGCACCCCTCATCTATTTCTGCAAGCTTGCCGCCTGGCGGCCGCGCACCAGCCGGCCCGGCAAGGCACCGGTCGCCACGCCGTCACGATACGTGACCGCGCCTGCGACGATCGTCGCCGCATAGCCCTCCGCCCCCTGCACCAGGCGCTTGCCGCCGGCGGGCAGATCGTAGCGCATCTCCGGCACCTTCACCTGCAGCCGGCCGTAGTCGATCAGGTTCAGGTCCGCGCGATGCCCCGGCGCGACGAGGCCGCGATCGGCCAGCCCGAGCGCCAGCGCGTTGTCGCGCGTCAGCCGCTTCACCGCGAACTCGAGCGGAAGGCGCGGCCCGCGCACCCGGTCCCGCGTCCAGTAGGCGATGAGATGCGTCGTCGCCGAATTGTCGCAGATGAAGGCGACATGCGCGCCGCCATCGCCGAGCCCCATCAGCGTGTTCGGGTGTGTCACCATGGTCCGCACCGCCTCGAGGTCGCGGTCGGCGTAGTTGATGGAGGGGCAGTTGAGGATGGCGCGGCCGTCCTTCTCCATCATCCAGTCGAAGGCGAGCGCGTTCGGGTCGACGCCGCGCGCGCGGGCCACCGCGCCGAGGCTGGTCTCCGGCCGCGGCTCGTAGTCCGGCGGGTCGCCGAGCCGGAAGATGCGGTCCCAGCTGTTCACGCGCTGGCGCTGCACCGGATCGGGCGTCTCCTCGGCGAGCAGCCGGTCGCGCAGCCCGGGGTCGCGCAGCGCCGCGATCTTCGCATCGAAGGGCAGCGCCGCGATCGCCTGCCAGGAGGGGCGGTAGACGAAGGGGTGCTGCGACATCTCGAAGCCGAGCATCAGCCCGATCGGCCGGCCCATCACCTGGCCGGTCATCGCCACGCCCGCCGCATTCGCCGCCGCGATGCGCTCGAGCAGGAATTGCCAGAGCCAGGGCCGGCTCTCGCGCTGCAGCAGCGAGGTGGTCATGGGCACGCCCGCCGCGGCGGCGACGCGGCGCAGGCGCTCGAACTCCTCCTCCGCCGGGTCGTCGAAGTCGGAGATCACCTGCAGCCAGGCCGCGCCCGCCGCGCCCACCGCGCGGCCGATGCTGGCGAGCTCGATCTCCGGCGCGCCGAGGGTGGGCGTGTGGCGGCCATCCAGCGTACGGTGCGCGATGGCGCGGCTGGTCGAGAAGCCGAGCGCGCCGGCACGGATGCCCTCGGCGGCGAGGCGCGCCATCTCGGCGACCTCCGCCTCCGTCGCCTCGGCATGGGCCTCGGCGCGCGCGCCCATCACGTGCACGCGCAGGGGGGCGTGGCAGACCTGCGCGGCGACGTCGATGTCGAAGCGCCGCGCGCCGAGCGCGTCGAGGAAATCGGGGAAGCTCTCCCAGTTCCAGGGCAGGCCCTCGGTCAGCACCACCTCGGGCAGGTCCTCGACGCCCTCCATCAGCTTGACCAGCGCCTCGCGCCGGTCCGGCCGGCAGGGCGCGAAGCCGACGCCGCAATTGCCGATCAGCGCCGTGGTGACGCCGTTGAGCGACGCGCTGTCGAGGCGCGAGGACCAGGTCGCCTGCGCGTCGTAATGCGTGTGGATGTCGACGAAGCCCGGCGTCACCAGCAGGCCGCGCGCGTCGATCTCCTCGGCGCCGCGCGGCGCGGGGCCGAGCCTGCCCACCGCCGCGATGCGCGCGCCGGCGATGGCGATGTCGGCCTCGCGCGCCGGCGCGCCGCTGCCATCGGCGACGGTGCCGCCGCGGATCACCAGGGTGATGTCGTCCGCCATGCTCTCCTCCCTCCGTCACGCATTGCTTCGCGGCCGCCGCGTCAGCAGCGCCGGCAGGATGGCCGCGGCGCAGACCACGGCCGAGACGATGAAGGCATCCCGGAAGCCCAGCATCTGCGCCTGCGCCAGCACGACGCGCGCGAGATAATCCTCGAAGCCGGCGAGGCGCAGCGTCTCAGGCACGCCCTCCTGCGCCAGCATGCCCTCGACCATGCGCCGCAGCTCGAGCGTCACCGGGTTGCCGCCATCCTGCGTCGCCGCCAGCGCCGCGGCATGGATCTGCGTGTGCTGCTCAAGCACGATCGAGAGCCCGTTCACCCCGAGCGCGCCGCCGAACTGCCGCGCGAAATTGATCGCGCCGGCGCCCTGGCCGAGGAAGCGCGGCGGCAGGGCGCGCAGCGCGCCGGTGTTCATCGAGGGCATGGCCAGCGAGAGGCCGATCCGCCCGACCAGCACCCAGAGCGCGAAGGTCCAGAAGGAGAGGTTGGTGTCCACCGAGGCCATCAGCCAGCAGGACCAGGCGAAGACGGAGAGCCCGATCACCATCGGCCAGGTCGGCGCCACCCGGTCGGCGATCCGCCCCGAGAGGGGGAAGCAGACCACCATCATCAGCCCCGCCGGCATCAGCAGCAGCCCCGCGCGCGTCGCCGTGTAGCCCTGCACGAGCTGCACGAAGAGCGGCACCAGGTAGGTCGTGCCGAAGAGCGCCGCGCCATAGACCACCGCCACCGCCGAGGCGCAGGCGAAGCCGCGGTTGGCGTAGATGCGCGGGTCGAGCATCGGCGTCCGCGCGCGCAGTTCCCAGGCGACGAAGCCGACGGCAGCCAGCAGCGCCACCGCAAGCTCCGTCACCACCTCGTCCGAGGTCCAGCCGTGCCGCTGGCCGGAGGAGAGGCCAGCGAGCAGCAGGGTCAGCGCGGTGCCGAGCAGCAGGAAGCCGGGCCAGTCGAAGCGCGGCCGCGGCGTGCCCGGCGGCTTGTCGCGCGAGGGCAGGAAGACCCAGCCCAGCGCCATGCCCAGCAGCGGCAGCGGCAGCGCCGCGACGAAGACCGAACGCCAGCCGAAGGCATCCGTCATCACCCCGCCGATGGTGGGACCCAGCGCCGGGGCCATGACGACGCCGACGGCAAACAGCCCCATGGCGCTGCCGCGGCGCTCGGGCGGGAAGACGCGGAAGACGAGCTGCATTCCCAGCGGCTGCAGCAGCCCGGCCGAGGCGCCCTGCAGCAGCCGCGCCACCACCAGCAGCCCCTCGTTCGGCGCGAGGCCGCCGAGCACCGAGCCCGCCACGAAGACGGCGATCGCGGTCATGTAGGTGGCGCGGAAGCCCCAGGCCTCGACGCACCAGGCGTTCAGCAGCATCGTCGCCGTGGTGGCGGCGAGGAAGCCGGTGGAGAGCAGCTGCGCGCGTTCCTGCCCGATGCCGAAGGCGCCCATGATGTCGGGCAGGGCGACGTTGACGATGGTGGAGGAGAGGATGGTCGAGACGGTGCCGAGCATCGCCGCGAAGGTCACCAGCGGCCGCCAGCGCGCGCCGTGGCGGGCCATCAGCGCCTCGATGCTACGCTCGGCGGGTGCGGTGCCCGGCAGCCGGCCCGCGGCGGCCGCGCCGCTCATGCGCCCTTGTCCGCGGCGCCCGCGCCGCTCATTCCCGCTGCGGCTCCCGCGCCTCGGCCTCGACCACCACCATCATCCCCGGGCGCAGCATGCCCTCGGGCGGGGCCGGGTCGAGCAGCACGCGCACCGGCAGGCGCTGGGTGATCTTGGTGAAGTTGCCGGAAGGATTGGGCGTCGGCAGCAGCGCGAACTCGCTGGTGGCCGCGCCGCCGACGCGCTCGACCGTGCCCTCGAAGCTGCGGCCGGGCCAGGCGTCGACGCTGACCTTCACCCTGGTGCCGGGGCGGAAGAAGCGCAGCTGCGTCTCCTTCACGTTCGCCTCGACCCGGACGGCGGAGGGCGCGTGCAGCAGCAGGATGCGCTGGCCCGGCGCGACATACTCGCCGGCATCGACGAAGATGCGGTCCACGCTGCCGTCGAAGGGCATGAGGATGGTGCGGTCGGCGAGGTCGAGCGCGGCGCGCTCCCGCTGCGCCAGGATCTCGCGCTCGAGCGGGCCCATGGTCTCGAGCTGGCGGCGCAGCACGGTCAGCTCCTCCCGCGCGGCGATGGCGGCGGCGAGCTGCGCCTGCACGGTCTGGATCTCGGCCGTGGCACCCAGCACCTTCTGCCGCGCGACGTCGAGGCTGGCGCGGGTCTGGTCCTGGCGCTGGCGGGTGCCGCTGCCGCTGGCGACCAGCTCCTGCGCGCGGCGATACTCGGCCTCGGCCAGGGTCACCTCGGCCTCGGCCGAGGGCAGCAGGGCGCGCACGGCCTGCAGGCGGGCGCGCTGCGCCTCGATCTGGCTCGCGGTCAGCGCATCGACCTGCACGAGCCGCGCCTCCAACTCCGCCTTGCGCGAGCGCAGGCCGGCGAGCCGCGCGTCGAGCTCGGAGATGTTCAGCGAGGATTCGCGGGTGTCGATGCGGATCAGCACCGTGCCCTCGGCGACGCGGTCGCCGGCGATCACGCGCACCTCGCGCACCCAGCCCGGCACGCGGGAGGAGATGGCGACCATGTCGGCGGCGACCCGCGCATCGTCGACATAGACATGGGTGTAGAGCCGGTGCAGGTAGCGGCCCGCCGCGCCGAGCAGCGCGGCCAGCAGCACCAGCGCGACCGCGAACCTCAGGCGCCGGCGCAGCCGGTCGCGCCGGAAGCCCGGCACCGGAGCGGCGGAGGCGGCGCTGCCGGCGGCGCCGACCGCGACGCCCTCCTTAGGCGGCCCGATGTCCAAGCCGGACCTCCCCGGCGTCGGCGTCCGGCGCCTGCGGCGCGCCGAGGCGCTGGGCGATGCGGTCGAGCACGGCGATGCAGGTGGCGAGCTCGGCCTCGCTGATGCCGTCCAGGATGTCGGCGCGCACGCCCTGCGCCTCGCGCTCGATCTCGCGGTAGAGGGCGCTGGCGCGCGGCGTCAGGTGCACGGTCTTGGCGCGGCGGTCGTGCGGCACGGCGCGGCGTTCGACCAGCCCCTCGCGCTCGAGCCAGTCGAGGGTGCGCACCAGGGTCGGGCCCTCGACGCCGAGGCTTGCGGCGAGCTCCTTCTGGCTCGCCCCGTCGCCCCAGCGGGCCAGGTGCAGCAGCGGCAGCCAGCGCGCCTCGGTCAGGCCGAAGCCGGCCATGCGGCCGTCGAGGCGCGCGCGCCAGCGGCGGCTGATCTGGCCGATGGCGCGGCCGAGGCGCCATTGCAGGTGCGAGAGGCGGTGCCCATCCGGCATGTCGCCAGGGTAGGGGGGATCGCGACCGATAGCTAGCTAGGCATCCATTCGTGAACGGCTTGCCTCCCCCGCGCCCGGCGCGCACCCTCGGCGCCAAGGGGGCGTGCAGCCCCGCCAGGATCGGGAGGAACCGCATGGCCGACGCCGCCGCCGCCGCGCTCACCTACGAGGTGCGCGCCAACAACCTCTCCCGCGCCTCGGAGAACCGCATCCACGACGATGCCGTGGCGCAGCGCTTCGGCTTCACCGGGGCGCTGGTGCCGGGCGTCGAGGTGCACGCCTATGCCTGCCATCCCGTCGTCGCGCGCTGGGGGCGGGACTGGCTCGAGCGCGGCATGATCGAGAGCCGCTTCCTCAAGCCGGTCTACGACCAGGCCATGGTGACGGCGGGCGCCGAGGCGCAGCCGGACGGGCGGCTGGCGATCCGCGTCGAGAGCGGCGGCGTGCTCTGCGCCACCGCGACCGCCGCGCTGCCCGCCGCGGCCGAGCCGGCCCCCGCCCTGGCGGATTTCCCCTGGAGCCCGCCGCCGGCGCCGGAGGCGCGCCCCGAGGCGAGCGAGGCGACCCTTGCCCCCGGGCTCCGGCTCGGCACCGCGGCCGAGCCCATGACCCGCGAGGTGCTGGCGGACTACCTCGCCGGCATCGGCGAGACCGAGCCGCTCTACGCCGCCGAGGGCCTGGTGCATCCCGGCCTGGTGCTGCGGCTCTGCAACAAGGCGCTGACGCAGAATGTGCGGCTCGGGCCTTGGATCCATGTCGGCAGCGCGGCACGCAACCTCGCCCCGGCGCGCCTCGGCGAGGCGCTGGCGGTGCATGCGCTCGTCCTCGCCAACGAGGACCGCAAGGGCCACCGCATCGTCGAGCTCGACGCGCTGGTGGTGGCCGATGGCGCGCGCCCCGTCGCGCGGGTGCGCCACGCGGCGATCTGGCGGGTCAGGGGCGGCTGACCTACTCCATCCGGTAGTTCGGCGCCTCGCGCGTGATCGCCACGTCGTGCACATGGCTCTCGCGCAGCCCGGCATTGGTGATGCGGCGGAAGCGGCAGTTCTGCTGCATCTCGGCGATGGTGGCGCAGCCCGTGTAGCCCATGGCCGCGCGCAGGCCCCCGATGAGCTGGTGGATCACCGGCCCGACCGGGCCCTTGTAGCCGACGCGCCCCTCGATGCCCTCGGGCACGAGCTTCAGGCTGTCCTGCACCTCCTGCTGGAAGTAGCGGTCGGCACTGCCGCGGGCCATGGCGCCGAGCGACCCCATGCCGCGATAGGACTTGAAGGAGCGGCCCTGGTAGAGGAAGACCTCGCCCGGCGCCTCGTCCGTGCCGGCGAAGAGGCTGCCCATCATCACGCAGTCGGCGCCCGCCGCGATCGCCTTGGCGAGGTCGCCCGAGGTGCGGATGCCGCCATCGGCGATCGCCGGCACGCCCCGCTCCCGCGCCGCCGCTGCGCTCTCCAGCACGGCGGTCAGCTGCGGCACGCCGACGCCGGCGACGATGCGCGTGGTGCAGATGCTGCCCGGGCCGATGCCGATCTTCACCGCATCCGCCCCGGCCTCGATCAGCGCCAGCGCGCCCTCGGGCGTGGCGACGTTGCCGGCCACCACCTGCACGGTGTTGGACATGCGCTTGATGCGCTCGATCGCCGCCAGCACGCCGCCCGAATGGCCGTGCGCGGTGTCGACCACGACGACGTCCACCTCGGCCCCGACCAGCGCCTCCACCCGGCGCATGCCGTCCTCGCCCACCCCGGTCGCCGCGGCGACGCGCAGCCGCCCGAGCGCGTCCTTCACCGCGTTCGGGTTGGCCTGCGCCTTGTCCATGTCCTTGACCGTGATCAGCCCGACGCAGCGCCCGAGCTCGTCGGTGACCAGCAGCTTCTCGATCCGGTGCTTGTGCAGCATCGCCCGCGCCTGCTCGGGCGTGACCTCGACCGGCACGGTGACCAGGTTCTCCCGCGTCATCAGCTCATAGACGCGGGTGTTGGGGTCGGTGGCGAAGCGGACGTCGCGGTTGGTGATGATGCCGACCAGGCGGCCGCCGCCCCCGCCCGGGCTCGGGCGCTCCACCACGGGGATGCCGCTGATGCGATGCGCGTCCTGGATGGCGCGGACCTCGGCCAGGGTCTGGTCGGGGTGGATGGTGACCGGGTTGACCACCATGCCGCTCTCGAACTTCTTCACGCGCCGGACCTGCGCGGCCTGTTCCTCCGGCGTCATGTTCTTGTGGATCACGCCGATGCCGCCGGCCTGCGCCATGGCGATGGCCATGTTGCTCTCGGTGACGGTGTCCATCGCCGCGGCCAGCAGCGGGATGTTGAGCGCGATCTCGCGCGTCAGCCTGGTGCGGGTATCGGTCTGGTGCGGCAGGACCTGGGAATAGGCCGGCACCAGCAGCACGTCGTCGAAGGCGAAGGCCTCCTCGATGACGACGCTGCGTCCGTTGCTGCCGATGGGGGATTCGGGTGCCATGGGGGACCTTCCGCGGGAGAGGCGGGTTTGCCGCGACCTTGGCGGCCCCCCTTAGACCCTGACGCCGCGCCGGGGCAAGCAGCCGCGCGTGACGGTTTGGGGCGGGGCGGCGGCGGTGCGGGGGGGATAGCCCGCTCGCGGAGGACATCCGGGCATCGCCCGGGCCCGGGCCCTGGACGTGGCACGGGAGCATGGTCGGAGGCGGGCGAGGCTTGGCGCGGCGCTCGTCGAGGGGACGGCGCACGCTCCGCCGTGGTGCCCACGCGCGGGGGGGCGCGCGGGATCAGCCGGGAAGGGCGCGCATCAGCAGGCAAGGGACGACAAAGGCTGGGGGCCCTGGAACGGGGTCCCCCACGCCCCCGGAACGCGGACGCTGGGGTCGCTGTGACTGGCATCCGGGCACTGGCATCCTGGACGTGCGCTGATTATCCTCGGGCCATGAAGACTGGATCCCGCACCCGCAAGACCACCGTCCGGGCCGGGACAAAGCTGCCCGCCACCGCTCGCAAGGCGGTGGCAGGCAAGCGTGTGGCCAAGAAGCCTGCGGCGGTGGTCCGGGCGGCGTCCCCGCGCACCCGTGCCGAGCGCAGCGCGCGCGCCGAACTCGGCCTTATCCTCGACCAGATCCACCGCACGCTCGACGAGACCGAAGCGCTGCTGGCCGGCTGAACGGTGTGGCAGGATCTCAAGGCCGTCGCCCTCGCCGTTCACCGGCTTACCGAGGCGGAGAGGAAGCTCGCCGAACTGGCCGCCGAGAATCGTGTCGCGCTGAAGGAGTTGCGCACGGAGATGCAGTCGCTGCGCGACCGGCAACTGCGTCTTGAGGCACGGCTCGAGGCGCTCGACGAGGTGATCTCCACCAAGGCCCAGGCAACCGCCGCGCTGGCCGTCGCCCAGGCGCTCGGACCGCTGATGGAGCGCCTGGCACGGCTGGAGGCGGGACGCGGCGACGGCGGGCGGCCCCGCTTGCCACCAGGCGCCGGCGCGTAAGCGCCAGCGCGCCACCGGGCGTCCTCAAGGCCTCCGATGGCAGGCCTGCCGGCCGGGCGGAGGGTTGCCCGCCGCCACGCCGCCCCCGCCGCCCCTGCGGCCCGCCACGCCGGCCCCGCATCGGTGTGGCGCGGCCCGGCAACCGACCCGCCCCGGTTCCGTTGTGCCACCGACGTCCGCGACGGACGGCGGTCGCGCGCGGCCGGAACGCTGGACAAGGGAACACGCCGTGTCTGCCACCACTCTGCGAGGGGAGCTCAGGCCGCTGCATCCGCTGCACGCGATCCTGCTCGGCTTCCCGCCGCCGCTGTTCCTCGGCGCGCTGCTCGCCGACCTCGCCTACTGGACCACCTTCCATGTGCAATGGACGAACTTCGCCTCCTGGCTGATCGCCGGAGCGCTGCTCTTCGGCGGCCTCGCGCTGCTCTGGTCGCTGGTTGCGCTGCTGCGCGGCGGCCGGGCCGGGCGGCGGCACCGGGCCATCCATGTCGGCGTGTTGGCCGCCATGTGGGTGGTCGGCCTGGCGAATGCCCTCGTCCACGCCAAGGACGCCTTCGCCATCATGCCGGAGGCGCTCATCCTCTCGGCCGTCGTGGCGTTGCTCGCCTTCGCCGCGGCCTGGACGGGCCATGCCGGCGCCCTCGCGCGGGGGGCGGCCTGATGCGCGGGCGGTTCCTGATCGGCCTGGTGGCGCTGGCCCTCGCGGCGCCGGCCGGCGGCGGCGCCCAGGTGCAATGGGGCCCCGACCCCCAACTCCCCCCGCCGCAGCGCGGCCTGCTGCCCAGCATGACCATCCCCCGCCCGGCCGGCTGGGGCGACGCCCTCCCGACCGTGCCGCAGGGCTACCGCATCGCCGCCATCGCCACGGATCTCAGGATCCCGCGCCAGACCCTCGTGCTGCCGAACGGCGACATCCTCGTCGCCGAGGGCAGCGGCGGCAACGCGCCCTCGCTCCGCCCCAAGGACTTCATCGCCGGCTTCATCAAGAGCCTGGGCAAGAGCCCGGTCGCCGGCGGTAACCGGCTGACGCTGCTGCGCGACGCCGATGGCGACGGCACCTACGAGACCCGCGGCGTCTTCGCCGAGAACCTCAACGCGCCCTACGGCCTGGCGCTGGTCGGCGGCGCCATCTACGTCGCCAACCAGGACGCCCTGGTGCGCTTCGACTACCAGGAGGGCCAGACCGAGGCGAGCGGCCCGCCCACCCTGGTCGCGCAGCTTCCCGCGGTGATCAACCACCACTGGACCAAGGCGATGACCGCCAGCGCCGACGGGCGGTTCCTCTATGTCGGCATCGGCTCCAACAGCAACATCACCGAGCGCGGCATGGCGGCGGAGGAGGACCGCGCCATGATCTGGGAGATCGAGGCCGCGACGGGCCGGCACCGGCAATACGCGACCGGGCTGCGCAACCCGACCGCGCTCGCCATCCAGCCCGGCAGCGGCCAGCTCTGGGCGGTGGTGAACGAGCGCGACGAGATCGGCCCCGACCTCGTCCCGGACTACCTGACCGCGGTGCGCGAGGGCGGCTTCTACGGCTGGCCCTACAGCTACTGGGGGCAGACCGTGGACACCCGCGTCCGCCCGCGCGATCCCGCGAAGGTCGCCGCGGCGATCCGCCCGGACTACGCGCTCGGGTCGCATGTGGCGGCGCTGGGCCTCGCCTTCTCCAGCCCGGCGATGGGCGAGGCCTTCGCCGAGGGCGTCTTCGTCGGCCAGCACGGCAGCTGGAACCGCGACGAGCCCGTCGGCTACCGGGTGGTCTTCGTGCCCTTCCGCGACGGCCGGCCCGCCGGCCCGCCGCTCGACGTCGTGACCGGCTTCCTGACCGCGGAGGGCAATGCGCGCGGCCGGCCGGTGGGCGTCTCGGTCGACCCGCGGGGCGCGCTGATCGTCGCCGACGACCTCTCGAACACGGTCTGGCGGGTGACGCCGAACCGCTGACCGTTGCGCGGCGGCGGCCGTTCAGCCGCGGCCCGCCTCCTCCGGCAGCCGGTGGTCCATCGCCAGCGCCGGGATCGCGTCGCGGCACCAGCCGACGATGCGCGCCGGCACCCCGGCCACCGTCGCGCAGGGCGGGACGTCGCGCAGCACCACGCTGCCGGCGCCCACCTTGGCGCCGCGGCCGATCACGACATTGCCCAGCACCTTCGCGCCCGCGCCCAGCAGCACGCCGTCGCGCACCTTGGGGTGGCGGTCCCCGGCCTCCTTGCCGGTGCCGCCCAGCGTCACGCCCTGCAGGATGGAGACGTCGTTGCCCACCACCGCCGTCTCGCCGATCACCACCCCCGTCCCGTGGTCGATGAAGACGCCATGGCCGAAGCGCGCCGCGGGGTGGATGTCGACGCCGAGCGCCTGGGCGATGCGCGCCTGCAGCGCCTGCGCCATGGCCCGGCGCCCGCCCTGCCAGAGCCGGTGCGCCACGCGGTGTGCCGAGAGCGCATGGAAGCCCTTGTAGTGCAGGAAGGGGGTCAGCAGCCCGCCATGCGCGGCGGGGTCGCGGACGCCGATCGCCACCAGGTCCTGCGCCGCCTCGATGGCGATGCCGGGCGCGGCCGCCATCGTCTCCGCCAGCAGCGCCCCGAGCGGGCCGGGGGCCAGCAGCGGGTCCGCCAGGCGGCTGGCCAGCACCTCGGCCAGGCTGTCGGCGAAGCCGCTGCGGCGCTCCACCAGGGCCGCCAGCATCGGGGCGAGCAGCGGCTCCTCGGCCGCGATCGCCGCCGCGGCGCCTCGCAGCAGCGGCCAGAGGGCGGCGGGGTCCGCCGGCGGCAGGTCCAGGGCGGCGGCAGCGGGGTCGGACATCGGGGCCTCTGCGCGAAAGGGGGCGGCCGGCGGGCAGGGCATGGAAGCAGAGTCCCGCACCGGGCGCCCATGCGCCGGGTGCATCGGCCCTATCCGCGCGGCGGATTGCCCCCGGGTGCGAAACGGCACGGTGCGCGGCGATCCGCGCCGCTCATGCCGCGGCCTCGGCCTTGAAGCCGGTCGCCACGACGTAGAGCTCGCTGCTGTCCTTGCGGCTGGCCGGCGGCTTGGCGTGGCGCACCGCGGCGAAGCGCTGCTTCAGCGCATCGAGCAGCGCGCGCTCGCTGCCGCCCTGGAAGACCTTGCAGACGAAGGCCCCGCCCGGCGCCAGCACGCGCACCGCGAAGTCGAAGGCGAGCTCGGCCAGGGCCATGATGCGCAGGTGGTCGGTGGCGCCGTGCCCGGTGGTGTTCGGCGCCATGTCGGACAGCACGAGGTCGGCCTGGCTGTCGAGCGCCGCGAGCACGGCCTGCTCGGCCGCCGCGTCCTGGAAATCGCCCTGCAGCACCGCGGCGCCGGCGACGGGGTCCATCGCCAGCAGGTCGAGCGCGACCACCTTCGCCCGCGGCCCACCGCGCTTCAGCGCCACCTGCGTCCAGCCGCCCGGCGCGGCGCCGAGATCGACCACGCGCGCGCCGGGGCGGATCAGCTTGAAGCGGTCGTCGAGCTCCAGCAGCTTGAAGGCGGCGCGGCTGCGCCAGCCCTGTTCCTTCGCCGCGCGCACATAGGGGTCGTTCAGCTGCCGCTCGAGCCAGCGCTGGCTGCCGGTGGCGCGCCCCTTGGCGGTGCGCAGGCGGGTGGAGAGGCCGCGTCCGGCGCCGGGGGCGGACCCCCCGGGCCCCCCCTTGGGGGGCGGTGCCTTCGCCATGGGTGCTGTCCTCAGCGCCGCCAGGCGCCGTGATGGCCGCCGCGGTCGGCGCGCATCATGCGCAGCAGCATGCCCTCGCGCAGACCGCGATCGGCGACGGTGAGCGTCGGCACCGGCCAGACCCTGCGGATGGCGGCATAGATGGCGCAGCCCGGCAGCACGAACTCCACCCGCTCCGGCCCGACGCAGGGATGCGCGGCAAGGCCGGCGCGGCCGAGGGCGAAGAGGTCGCCGAGCGCCTGGTCCGCCACCTCGGCGTCGAGCGTGCGGCCATCGACCAGCGGGCGGCGGTAGCGCGGCAGGGCCAGCGCGACGCCGGCGAGGGTGGTGACCGTGCCGCTGGTGCCGATCAGCCGCACGCCGCCGGCGCGGATCTCCTGGCTGATGCAGTGCACCGCGTCGAAGGCATCGAGATGCGCCGCGACCTCGTCCACCACCGTGCCGAAGCCGGCCAGGGTGAAGCAGGAGGGGCCCGCCCGCTCGGCCAGCGTGACCACGCCGACCGGCATGGAGACGGTGCCGATCAGCTGCACGGCGGGCGGCCCGCTGGCGCGGCCCTGGCGCGGGCCGACGCGGATCCAGGCGATCTCCGTGCTGCCGCCGCCGATGTCGAACAGCAGGGCGCGGCGGTCGCCCTCCTCGATCAGCGGGGCGCAGGATTCCATGGCCAGCTCCGCCTCCTCCCGCGCCGTGATGATGCGGGGGCGGATGCCGGTCTCGGCCTCCACCCGGGCGAGGAAGGAGGCACCGTTGGCGGCCCGCCGGCAGGCCTCGGTGGCGACGGCGGTGAAGCCGCGCAGCGGCCGCCGCTGCAGCTTGTCGGCGCAGGCGCCGAGCGCGGCGAGCGCGCGGTCCATGGCGGCATCGGCCAGGCGTCCGGTCGCGGCCAGGCCCTCGCCGAGGCGGACGATGCGGCTGAAGCTGTCCACCACGCGGAAGCCGCCGCCCGTCGGCGCGCCGATCAGCAGCCGGCAGTTATTGGTGCCGAGGTCGAGCGCGGCATAGGCGGGCGCGCCATGCGCGGGTGCTGCCGCCGCTGCGACGGGACCCGGCGACGGCACCAGGTGGATCGGCGCAGCCGCCACCGGCAGCGCGGTCCCCACGGTCGGGGCGACCGGTGCCGCGTCGTGAAGCGACGTCAGGGCCGACGATGGGATCGCGGCATCGATGGCGGCATCCTCGGCCATGGCGCGATAACGCGGGAGCACCTCCTGCCCGGCGCCGCCACGTCGGGGCACCCGGACATCACATGATTGGTGCTCACGACCCGCGGGGCAAGCGGTTTCCGCTTCCCGCGCTTGCACCGCACCTCTGACCCATGGTAGCACCCCGCTCCCACGCCAGACGGCGCACGGCGCGGTCCCGTTGGGGGATAGTTTAGCGGTAGAACTCCCGGCTCTGACCCGGGCAGCCTTGGTTCGAATCCAGGTCCCCCAGCCACCGCCGGCCTGCGACGGCGCCACGCCGCCCAGTGTCCGAGCCGCATAGGTTCTCACCTTCGAGCGGCTGCGAGCAGCCAAGCCAACGGCGGCGGTGGCCGCTGGTGCGTACGCGAGATCCCAGGCCGTATCGGAGCGTCCGGCGCGCCGCGCAGCCTCAGGCCCGATGCAGCCCGCCGAGGCCGCGCGCCTCCTCGACCGACCGATCCGGTGCCGCCGGCACCGGCCCGGGCCGCAGCGCCGCGAGCCTGGCTTCCAGCGAGCGGCGATGCCGGCGCTCCCGCCAGGCGTCGCGGAGCAGCACGACGCCGATCGCAACATGGATGAGGACAGCTGCGGACAGCCAGAGCTGCAGGAGGTGCATGCGGCAGGCCTTTTCCCGTGCATCCGACGGCGTTTGGCCGCGCGGTTTCCGAAGCCTGCCGCAGCCGGATGAAGCCGCCGTAAATCGCTCGCCGAAGCGACCGGCCCGTCGGCCGCGCCCCGCGCAGAACGGGCTGGATTCCGCCGCGCCGGGACGCAACACTCGGCCCCGGAAACCGGAGGCGACGAGGATGGAGACCGAGACCTTCGTGCTGTTGAGCTGCGCCCTGAATTTCGGCGTGCCGCTGGCGATCGCGGTGATCGAGCTCGTCCGGCTGCGCCGCGAGCGCGACGGTGGCAGCGACCGGCGCCCGGCGCCGCACCAGCCTGCACCGATGCCGCCGACCCTCGATGGCCCGGCGCCGAAGCCGCTGCCCGACTGCCTGATCCCGCGGCCCCTGCCGCAGCGGACACGCGAGCTGGAGCCCGTCTAGCCACCTGCCTCGTCCGACGCGGCCGCCCACCCCGACGGCGCCCAATGGCCCGGCGCCTTGCCTACTTTTCGTGCTTCGTCCCGATTCCCGAGGCCAGTGCGCATGCGCCGTCTTTCGGCGCTTTCAGGTTACGCCCAAGCTGGCGTAAGCCGCGACCGCCGAGAATGACGACAAGCGGGGCGGATGGGCCGCCTGACGACCGGGGTGCCCCTGGGGCACTCCCTGGAACGTCGGCGGTTGCGAAAAGGACATGCAGGCATTGACCCTGGTGCGATCGGCATGAATGCCGTGCGGCCCCCGTCGCCCGACCACCCGGTGACCGATCCTGCGCTCGACGCGCGGGCCAGCGCGCTCCATCGCCCTGGCGCCGTGCCGCGTCCGCTCGCGCCGCCCCTGGCGGCGGCGGCCCCGGCCACCGCACCCCCGGGCGCCGCCGGCAATGCACCCGGCGCCCCTCCCGCCGCCGTCGTCCCGCCGCGCCGCCGTCGCGCCTGGCTGCTCGGCTTCGCCGCGGTGCTCCTGCTGGCCGGCGCCGGCCTCGCGCTCCGGGACGTGCTGCAGCCCGCCGGCGCGCCGGGCGACGCGGCCGCCCCGCCCGCCGACGAGCCGCTCTCGCAGGGCGAGTTCCGCCTGTCCGATTCCGAGATGCGGGCGCTCAGGATCGAGGCCGTCGGCACCCGCCGCTTCCGCACCGAGCGCATCGCCGAGGGCCGGATCGCGGTGAACGAGGACCAGGCGACGCCGGTCTTCTCCCCCTACAGCGGCCGGGTGGTGCGCGCCGCCGCCCGCCTCGGCGAGACGGTGGCCGCCGGCGACACGCTGTTCGAGATCGAGACCACCGACCTCGCCGGCGCCGCTGGCGAGCTGCTCTCGGCCGCCGACGCCGTGCAGAAGGCCCGCGCCACGCTCGACCAGGCGCGGCGGGAGGAGGCGCGCCAGGCCAGCCTCTTCGGCGCCCGCGCCGCCTCGCAGCGCGACGTGGAGCAGGCCCGCACCGCCGCCGCCACCGCCGCCGAGGACCTGCGCAGCGCCGAGGCGACGCTCTCGGCCGCGCGCGACAAGCTGCGCGTGCTCGGCCGCTCGCCCGAGCAGGTCGCCCGCATCGAGCAGAGCCGCAAGGTCGACGCCGTGGTGCCGGTGCCGGCGCCGATCGGCGGCACCGTCACGCAGCGCCGCGTCGGCCCCGGCCAGTGGCTCTCCGCCGGCGGCAGCGACCCGGTCTACACCATCGCCGACCTCTCCACCGTCTGGCTCGTCGCCGCCGTGCGCGAGATGGACGCGCCGATGATCCGCCCCGGCCTGCCGGTGGAGGTGATGGTCGGCGCGCTGCCGGGCCGCGTCTTCCCCGCGCGCATCACCACCGTGGGCGCCGGCCTCGACCCGGCGACGCGCCGCCTGACCGTCCGCGCCGAGGTCGAGGATCCCGACCGGGTGCTGAAATCCGAGATGTTCGCCACCTTCCGCATCGCCGTGGGCGAGGCGCGGACCGCCGTCGCCGCGCCGGTCAACGCCGTGATCTTCCGCGGCGCCGAGGCGAGTGTCTGGGTCGCCCTCGACGGCCATCGCTTCCTGCTGCGCCGCATCGGCACCGGCGTGCGCAGCGGCGACGTCGTCGAGGTCACCGAGGGGCTGAACGACGGCGAGCGCATCGTCACCGGCGGCGCGCTGTTCATCGACCGCGCCGCGCGGATCGACTGAGCATGCGGCGCCCCCCGATGTCGCACGCCCCAGGGCCGCGCCCCCCGGGGCCGCACCCGGTCCCGGCCGCCCGGGCGGCGCGCGCCGCCCCCGCGCGGCGCTGAGCCGGCGCCCCGTCCTCCCCGCGCCGAAAGACCACGATGCGCCAGATCGTCGCCTTCTCGCTGCAGCGGCGCCC
>CAYNYQ010000013.1:30822-32245 GCA_964401305.1 uncultured Acetobacteraceae bacterium
CGCGCCGAAAGACCACGATGCGCCAGATCGTCGCCTTCTCGCTGCAGCGGCGCCCGCTGATCATCCTGCTGTTCTTCGCCTTCATCGTGGTCGGCCTGCTCGGCTTCACCAGGCTGAACATCGAGGCCTATCCCGACCCGGTGCCGCCGCAGGTGGTGATCATCACCCAGAACCCGGGCCAGAGCGCCGAGGAGATCGAGCGCTACGTCTCCATCCCGATCGAGGTGGCGATGGCCGGGCTGCCGAACCTCACCTCGGTGCGCTCGACCAGCCTCTTCGGCCTCTCCGACGTGCGCGTGCAGTTCAACTTCAACTTCACCTACGACCAGGCGCTGCAGCAGGTGCTGAACCGGCTCGGCCAGCTGCAGGGCCTGCCGGAGGGCGTCTCGCCGGCGATCTCGCCGCTCAGCCCGATCGGCGAGATCATGCGCTACCGGCTCGTCGGGCCGCCGGGCTTCCCGCTGGCCGACCTCAAGACCCTGCAGGACTGGGTGCTGGACCGGCGCTTCAAGCGCGTGCCGGGCGTGATCGACGTCACCTCCTTCGGCGGCCACACCAAGAGCTACAACGTCGTCATCGACCTCGGGCGCATGGCGGCCTACGGCCTGACCCTGCCGCAGGTGATCGAGGCCGTGCGCGCGGGCAACGCGACCGTCGGCGCCGGCACCATCCGGGTCGGGCCGCAGGCGGCGGTGGTGCAGGGCATCGGCCTGATCCGCGGCGTCGACGACCTCGAGAGCGTCGTCGTCGCGGCCGCGGGCGGCGTGCCGGTGCTGCTCTCCGACCTCGCGCGCGTCGAGATCGGGCACATGCCGCGCCTCGGCATTGCCGGGCACGAGGGCGACAGCGACGTGGTGCTGGCGACGGTGCTGATGCGCCGCGGCGAGCAGACCCTGCCCACCATCCGCGGCGTGCAGCAGGAGGTCGCGCGGATCAACGCCGGCGGCGTGCTGCCGCCGGGGGTCAGGATCGTGCCGCTCTACGACCGCAACGACCTGGTGAAGGTCACCACCCGGACGGTGACGCACAACATCGTCGAGGGCGTGCTGCTGATCCTGCTGGTGCAGTACCTCTTCCTCGGCGACTTCCGCGGCGCGCTGGTGGTGGCGGCGACGGTGCCCTTCGCCTTCCTCTTCGCCATCCTGCTGATGATGTCGCGCGGCGAGAGCGCCAACCTGCTCTCGCTCGGCGCGCTCGACTTCGGGCTGCTGGTAGACGCCACGGTGATCATGGTGGAGAACATCTACCGCCATCTCGGCCTGGCGCGCGCCCATGGCGGGCACCGCATCCCGGCGCCGCCGGCGGCGGCGGGCGGCGGGCTCTCCGGCCTCTCGCTGACCGTGCTGCGTGCGGCGGGCGAGGTGGACAAGGCGATCTTCTTCTCGGCGCTGATCATCATCGCCGCCTTCATCCCGCTGTTCAC
>CAYNYQ010000014.1:0-32141 GCA_964401305.1 uncultured Acetobacteraceae bacterium
GGGCAAGGGGCTGATGCCGGACAGCACCAGCCGCTTCTCCTGCGATAGCGGCACGGTCGCTGGCTCACGGGCCGGCGAAGGCAGCAACACGATCTTCCACTACATGGGCTGCAGCACCTTCGCGAACTTCACCGTGCTGCCGGAGATCGCGCTGGCCCGGGTGCGCGAGGACGCGCCCTTCGAGAAGATCTGCTACATCGGCTGCGGCGTCACCACGGGCGTCGGCGCGGTGGTGAACACGGCCAAGGTCTGGCCCGGCGCGAACGTCGCGGTCTTCGGCCTGGGCGGCATCGGGCTCAACGTCATCCAGGGCGCGCGGATGGTCGGGGCCGACCGCATCATCGGCATCGACCTCAACCCGGCGCGCGAGGCGATGGCGCGCCGGTTCGGCATGACCGACTTCATCAACCCCGAAATCGTCGGCCGCGACAAGGTGGTGCAGGCGGTGGTCGACCTCACCGGCGGTGGCGCCGACTTCTCCTTCGAGTGCATCGGCAACGTCCACGTCATGCGCCAGGCGCTGGAATGCTGCCACCGCGGCTGGGGCGAGAGCATCATCATCGGCGTCGCCGGCGCCGGCGAGGAGATCGCCACGCGCCCCTTCCAGCTGGTCACGGGTCGCGTCTGGAAGGGCACCGCCTTCGGCGGCGCGCGCGGCCGCACCGACGTGCCCAGGATCGTCGACTGGTACATGGAGGGGAAGATCGAGATCGACCCTCTCATCACCCACGTCCTGCCGCTCGAGCAGATCAACCACGGCTTCGAGCTGATGGAGCGCGGCGAGAGCATCCGCTCCGTCGTGGTGTTCTGAGGCCGGCATGGCAGCCGAGGAACCGGACAGCGACGCCACGCTGACCTTCCGCTCCCGCCAGGCGGCCCTCGCCGCGGCCGCGCCGGTCGAGCACATGCTCATGCTCGCCGCGCCCGGGCAGCCGATCGGCGAGGACCAGCGGGTGCTGGCCCAGCGCTTCCGCATCGCGCCGGGCGCGGTGCTGCGCATCGGCCGCGTCGCCGGCAACGACATCGTGCTGCCGACGCCCGAGGTCTCGCGCAGCCACTGCATGGTGCTGCTCGAGCCCGGGCGCGGAGCGGTGCTGAGCGACCTCGGCTCGACCAACGGCACCTTCGTCGACGGGCGGCGGGTGAGCGAGCCGGTGCTGCTCTCCGACCACAGCCTGCTCGCCGTCGGCTCGCACACCCTGCTCTACCGCTGCGGCACGTCCGAGCAGCTCGCCCGCGCCGCCTCGCTGCAGCAGGAAATGGAGCGCGCCATCCGCTACGTCCGCGCCGTGCTGCCCGAGCCCATCGCCGAGGGCCCGATCCGCGCCGACTGGGTCTTCCTGCCCAGCGAGAGCTTGGGCGGCGACGGCTTCGGCTACCACCGGCTGCGCGACGGCCGCTTCGCGCTCTGGCTGCTCGACGTGGTCGGGCACGGGCTGGGCTCGGCCCTGCTCGCCGTCTCGGTGATGAACCTGCTGCGCCAGCCCGAGCTGCCGGGCGCCGATCCCGGCGACCCGGCGCAGGTGCTGCTGGCGCTGAACGCGCTGTTTCCCATGGATCGCCATGGCGGGCTCTGCTTCTCGATCTGGTACGGCGTCTTCGACCCGGCGAAGCGCACGATGCGCCACGCCTCGGGCGGCCAGCACCCGGCCTTCCTGGCGGCGCCGGGGCTCGCCGCGCCGCAGCCCATCCTGGCGCGCAACATGCTGCTCGGCGCGGCGCCCGACATGCCCTTCCGCGCCGCCGAGGCGACCATCCCGCCCGGCAGCCGCCTCTACCTCTTCAGCGACGGCGCCTTCGAGGTGCAGGGGACGGATGGCCGGCAGATGGGGCTGAAGGACGTGCTGCCGCTGATCGCCGCCGGTGCCGCACCGGGGCCGGGCGAGGCCGACCGCCTGCTGCGCGACATCCGCGGCCTGGCCGCCGCGGCCCCCTTCGAGGACGACGTCTCGATCATGGTGGTGGACTTCGACTGAGCCGGCGCCGGGCGGCGGCCGCGCCCGGTCGCCGCCGGCTTGTCGCCGCCGCCGTTCCGCGGCATGGCACGGCCCCGACAGGCCCGTCTCCGGGAGGGACCGCCATGCGCCGCCGCACCCTGCTCCTCGCCGCCACCGCAGCATCCCTCGCCGGCTCGGGCCGCGCCCAGGCCTGGCCGGACCGCCCCATCCGCCTGGTGATCCCCTTCACCCCGGGCGGCACCAACGACATCGTCGGCCGGCTGGTGACCGATGCGATGGCCGCCCTGCTCGGCCAGCCCTTCGTCATCGAGAACCGCGGCGGCGCCGGCGGCATGCTGGGCAGCGACGCGGTGGCCAAGGCCGCGCCGGACGGCACCAGCCTGCTGCTCGGCGGCAGCGGCAGCCTGACCATCTCCTCCCTGGTGCATGCGCGGGTGCCCTTCGACGTCGCCACCGCCTTCGCGCCCATCGGGCTGATCGGCGCCGGGCCCAACGTGATCGTCGTGCATCCCTCCCTGCCGGTGCGCAGCCTCGCCGACCTGCAGCGCGTGGCGCGGGAGGCGCGGCCGCCGCTGGCCTATGCCTCGCCCGGGGTCGGCAGCACGGGGCATGCCGCCGGCGCGCTGATCCTGCAGGCGCTCGGCGTCGAGATGGAGCACATCCCCTATCGCGGCACGGGGCCGGTGCTGAACGACCTGGTGGCCGGGCGGGTGCAGGTCTTCACCAATGCCTTGGCCCCACTCGCACCGCACATCGCCTCTGGTGCGCTGCGGGCGGTGGCGGTGGCCGGGCGCCGGCGCAGCGCCGCCATGCCCGACCTGCCGACCACGGCCGAGCAGGGCTTCCCCGCCATCGAGGCTGCCACCTGGTTCGGCCTCTTCGCCCCGGCCGGCACGCCGCCCGAGCGGGTGGAGCGCCTGCACGCCGCGCTGAACGCGGTGCTCGCCCAGCCCGAGATCCGGCAGAAGCTGCTCGAGGGCGGCGTCGAGGTGGAGGCGAGCGAGAGCCCCGCCGCCTTCGCCCGCTTCTTCGCCGAGGATCGCGCGCGCTGGGCGCCGGTGGTGCAGGCCGCGGGCATGCGCACCGGCTGACCCCTCCCCCCGCCCGCGGCGGCTGGCCTTGGCGCGGCGCTTGCGCCAGAGTTGCGCCAAGGGGGCCCGCCCCCGCCCATGGGAGGAATGCATGATCCGACGCCGCGACACGCTCGCGCTGGTCCCGACGCTCGCCGCGGCCGCGATCGGCACGCGCGCCGGGCCCGCCGCCGCCCAATCCGGCGCGCCTTGGCCGAGCCGGCCGATGCGCATGGTCATCCCCTGGCCGCCGGGCCAGGCGACGGACATCGTCGGCCGCCTCGCCGGCCAGCGCCTGACCGAGCGGCTCGGCCAGACCGTGGTGCCGGAGAACCGGCCCGGCGCAGGCGGGCAGATCGGCACCGACCTGGTCGCGAAGGCGCCGCCCGATGGCTACACCATTCTCTCGGCCTCCATCGGCCCGATCACCTTCCAGCCGCTGGTCGCCCGCCCGCCCTACAATGTGGAGCGCGAGCTGGCGCCGGTGGTGATCTTCGGCTTCGCCCCCTTCATGCTGCTGGTGAAGCCCGACTTCCCGGCCAAGGACGTGCCGGGCTTCCTGCGCATGCTGAAGGCCGAGCCGGGCAAGTACACGCACAACTCCTCCGGCATCGGCGGCGCGCAGCACCTGGTGACGGCGCTGTTCCTGGCGAAGGCCGGGGTGGACGCGCTGCACGTGCCCTTCCAGGGCAGCGGGCCGGCGCTGGCCGCGCTGCTCGCCGGCCAGGTGGATTTCGGCTTCGACACGCCCGCCGCCGCCAGCCGGCTGGTCCGGGACGGCCAGCTCCGCGCGCTCGGCATCACCATGGGCAAGCCCTCGGCGCAGGTGCCCGGGATCCCGCCCCTGGCCGCGGCCGGCGGGCCGCCGGACTACGACGTCGCCGGCTGGAACGGGCTGATGATGCCGGCCGGCACGCCGCGCCCGATCATCGACCGGGTCTTCGCCGAGATCCGCGACGGCATGGCCGTGCCGGAGATCCGCCAGCGCTACGAGCAGGTCGGCTTCGACGTCGAGCCGATCGGGCCCGAGGGCATGATGGCGAAGATCCGGGAGACCTGGGCGCTGTTCGGGCCGGTGATCCGCCAGCTCGGCATCCGCCCGGAGTAGCGGCGCGCCCCGCGGCGGGGACGCCCGGCCGGAGGGGCGGTGCGCCCTCTGCGGGGGGACGCCCGGCCAGAGGGGCGGTGCGCCCTGCAGCGAGAGGCCCGGCCGGCAGGGGGTGCGCCCTGCGACGGCCCTTGCCCGAGGGGTCGGTGCCCCGCGGCAGGCCCCGCCCGGTAGCTCGGCACGTCCACGCCGGCGCCCGTCTGGAATGTCGGGCGGCGTCCCGGTGGCTGAAACATTCCCGCGCCGGGATCTTGGCAGCGGGCCGCCGAGGCGGCACATGGGACCGCTATGCGCTTGGCCCGCTCGCGCGGAGCCGGGCGCCACCGCGCGACTGAACGCGCCCGAGACCAGAGGAGGCTCCACGCCGTGCTCCATCGTCGTTCCCTGCTGCTCGCCGCCGCCGCGGGCGGGCTCGCCGCCCCCGGCCTCGCGCTGGCCCAAGGGACCTATCCGACCCGGCCCGTGCGCATGATCATCCCCTGGCCGCCGGGCCAGGCCACGGACCTGATGGGCCGCGTGATGGCGCAGCGCATCGCCGAGCAGTGGGGCACGCCCGTGGTGCCGGAGAACCGCGCCGGCGCCGGCGGCATGATCGGCACCGACGCCGTCGCCAAGGCGGCGCCCGATGGGTACACCATCCTCGCCGCCTCCACCGGCCCGATCGTCACCGCGCCGCTGGTCCAGCGTACGCCCTACGACGTGCAGCGCGACTTCGCGCCGGTCGCCATGGTCGGCCTCTCGCCCTACGTGCTGATCGTGCGCAACGACTTCCCGGCGAAGGATGCCGCCGAGTTCGTGGCCAAGGTCCGCGCCGAGCCGGGCAAGTACACCTACGCCACCTCCGGCACCGGCGCCGCGGCGCACCTGATCAGCCTGATGTTCCTTGCCAAGGCGAAGCTCGACTGCGTGCACGTCCCCTTCCAGGGCAGCGCGCCGGGCATGACGGCGGTCACCGCCGGCCAGGTGGACTTCGCCATCGAGACCCTGGCCGCGACCGGGCCGCTGTTCCGCCAGAACCGGGTGCGCGCCCTCGGCGTCTCCTTCGAGAAGGGCACGGAGCTGGCGCCGGAGCTGCCGCCGCTGGCCCGCCTGCCCGGCGTCGAGGGCTACGATGCCGGTGCCTTCGGCGGCATCATGGTGCCGAAGGCGACGCCCGCCGATGTGGTGAACCGCCTCGCCACCGAGGCGGCGAAGGCCGTCACCTCGCAGGAGGTGCGCACCCGCCTCGCCAGCATCGGCATGCAGCCCATGCCGATGGAGGCGCCGGGCTTCGTGGCCTTCCTCGACCGCCACCGCGAGCAGTTCCGCGAGGTGATCGAGGCCTTCAAGATCCGGGTGGACGGCTGATCCGCCGGCCGGCGCGGCGGCGATCCGGGCCGCCGCGCCACCCCGCGCGGCAGGCCGCATGACGCGCCGCGGCCGCCTGGCGCGGCTGCTCGTCGGCCTCCTCGCGCTGGCCGCGGTCGCGGCGGCGGCCTGGCGGCTGCAGGCGGCGACCGACCCGCTCGGGATCGAGACGACCCATGCCGGCGGGATCCCGCTGACGGTCTTCCGCCCCGCGGCGGGCACGCTGCCGGGGCCGGTCGTCGTCATCGCCCATGGCTTCGCCGGGGCGCAACAGCTGATGCTGCCCTTCGCCGCCACCCTGGCCCGGCACGGCCACCTTGTCGTGACCTTCGACTTCCCGGGCCATGGCCGGAACCCCGAGCCACTGCCCGGCGGCATCCGCGACGACCGCCGGGCCGGCGGCGCGCTGCTCGCCGCGCTCGCCAGCGTCGAGGAGCGCGCCCGCACCCTGCCGGGCGGGGATGGGCGGGTGGTGCTGCTCGGCCATTCCATGGGCGGGGACATCCTGCTGCGCCGGGCCGTTGCCGCGGCGGCGGAGCCCGGCTCGGCCGTGGCCGGGACCATCGCCGTCTCCACCTTCGGCGCCGCCGTGCAGCCTGGCGGGGCGGTGCCGCACAACCTGCTGGCCATCGTCGGGGCGCTGGAGCCCGGGCGGCTCGCTGCCGAGGCGCGGCGCATGCTGGCCGAGGACGGCCTTGAGGAGGGCGCGACGCCGGAGCGCTTCGCCGCCGGCACGGCGCGGCGCCTCGTCCTCTCCCCCGGCGTCGAGCATATCGGCGTGCTCTACGGCGCCGAGGGGCTGGCCGCGGCGGCGCGCTGGGTGGACGGCATCGCCGGCCGCGACGTCGGCGCGGTGGGCTTCGTCGATGCGCGCGGGCCCTGGATCGGGCTGCTGATGCTGGGGCTGGTGGCGCTGGCCTGGCCGCTGGCGACGCTGCTGCCGCGGGCGGACCGCGCGGCGGGGCCGGGGCTCGGCGCCGGGCTCGGCTGGCGGCGGCTCTGGCCGGTGGCGCTGCTGCCGGCCGTGGCGACGCCGCTGATCCTGCGGCCGCTGCCGACCGAGGCGCTGCCGCTGCTGCTCGGCGACTACGTGGCGGTACATTGCGCGCTCTACGGCGCGCTGACGGCGCTCGGCCTGTGGTGGGCGGGCGCGCCCTCGCCCTTCGGCGCCGCGGCGCGGCGGCGCACCGCCTGGGGCGCGGTGGCGCTGGGCGGGGCGGCGCTGGCGGCCTATGGCATCCTCGGCATCGGCAGCCTGCTGGATGCCGAGGTGATGGCCTTCCGCCCCGTGGGCGACCGCTGGTGGCTGGTCGCGGCCATGCTGGCCGGGCTGCTGCCCTTCTTCCTGGCCGACGAGTGGCTGGCGCGCGGGCCGGGGGCGCCGCGCCTGGCCTATGCCGCGACCAAGCTCTGCTTCCTGCTGAGCCTGGCGCTGGCGATCGCGCTGGACCTGCGGCGGCTGTTCTTCCTGATCATCATCCTGCCGGTGATCCTGCTGCTTTTCATCGCCTTCGCGCGCTTCGGCGCCTGGGCCTGGCGCCGCACGGGCCACCCCTGGGTCGCCGCGCTGGGCAATGCGGCGATCCTGGCCTGGGCGATCGCGGTGATCTTCCCGCTGGTGGCACGCTGAGCGGTCCGATGACCGAAGCGCCGCGAGGCGTGGAGGGCTGGATCGGGCCGCCCAGAAATCAGGCCGGCCGGCTACTCCGCCGCCGCGGCGCGCGGGCCGGGCGTCAGCAGGTCGAGCAGGCTTGCCACCGGCCGGTCTGCCGGGTCGAGGATCGCCGCGGCGATCGCCGGCGCATCCGCGGCAAGGCCCGCATGGGCGACGCAGTCGGCCAGCTTGGCGGCAAGCTCGGCATCACTCAGCGGCATGGTCGGGCCGCCGCGCAGCGCCTCGACGCGGCGCTGCAGGGTGCGGCCATCCTTCATGCGCAGCGTGATCTCGGCATAGCGCGGGTTGAGCGCGCCGGTGCCCTCGCGCTTGGTCACGCGCGGCATGAAGGCCTGGATCGCCTCGCGCCGGACCGCCGCATCCTCGAAGGAGGCAAGGGTGACGCGGCCATCGGCCAGCGCGGCGGCGACGGCGTATTGCAGACTGAACTTGCCCTCGAGCCCGGTCTGCGGCCGATCATGCAGCAGCGGCTGGAAGGCGCGGGCGCTGCCCTCAACCTCCACCGCGGCGACATCGGCCAGGTCGATGCCCGCCTCGGCCCGCAGGTCGAGCAGCCCGTCCAGCGTGCGATGCGTCGCGTAGCACATCGGGTATTTCTTCACCTCGAGCCGTGCGCGCGCCAGCAGCCGCGGCGCCTCCCCGAGCCCCGCAAAGGCGGGCCAGGCATCCTCGCCGGCGCCGTAGAGGCGGACATAGCCGCGCGGCCCCTCCAGCGCGGCGGGCGAGGCGCCGAAGCCCTCGCGCGCCAGCAGCACCGATTGCAGCGCCGCGCGGTTGGCATGCGCGGCCTGGAAGGACTTGGCGTCGGTGCCGAAATTCTCGCGGCTGCCCGCGGCCTGGGCGACCGCGAGGCCGATCGCATCCGCCGTCCGCTGGGCGGAGAGCCCCAGCAGGTTGGCGCAGGCGACGGTGGTGCCCAGCACGCCGATCGTCGCCGTGGCATGGAAGCCCTTGGCGTAGTGCTCGTCGCCGATGGCCTCGCCCATGCGGCCCATCACCTCGAAGCCGACGACGAAGGCGGAAGCGACGGCGTCCATCCCCCTGCCCTCCGCCTCGGCCAGCGCGCAGAGCGCGGGCAGCATGGCGACCGAGGGATGCCCGCGCAGCGGCCCCGTCACGTCGTCGAAGTCGAGCACATGGCCGGCGACGCCGTTGACGAAGGCCGCCTGCTCGAGGCCGAGCCGCTCCGCCAGGCCCCAGACCCGCGCGCGGGCCGGGCCCGAGGTCGCGCGGGCATAGCGCAGCGCCGCGGCGGTCGGCTCCTCGCGCAGGCCGCCGAGCGCGCAGGCCAGCGTATCCAGCAGGGCGCGGCGGGCGAGATGCGCCTCCTCCGTGGTCAGGTGCGCAGGCGTGAAGCCGGCTGAAAAGGCGCCGATGCGTTGGCTGAGCGTCTCGGTCATGGTCGTCGTCCCTCCCTCATGCCTGGTCGCGCCGCTGGCGCGTACCCGTTCCGGCGCGCGCACGGGGCGGCGCGACCGCGCTCAATGCGCCGTCGCACCGCTGGCGCGCACCCGTTCTCCGGCGCGCGCGCACCGGGCGGCGCGACCCGCTCAGTTCGCCGTCGCGCCGCTGGCGCGCACCCGTTCTCCGGCGCGCGCGCACGGGGCGGCGCGACCGCGCTCAGTTCGCCGTCGCGCCGCTGGCGCGCACGACCGGCTCCCAGCGCACGCGCTCGCGCTCCCAGTGCGCCCGGAACTCGGCAGGCCCGCCTTCCAGCGGGGTCAGCGCATTGCGGATCAGAAGCTCGCGCGTCGGGCCGTCGCGCATCGTCTCGCTCAACGCCGCGGCGAGGCGGGCCATGATGGGTTCCGGCGTGCCGCGTGGCGCCAGCAGGCCGGACCAGTTCGTGGCCGCGAAGCCGGGCAGCCCGCTCTCGGCCAGGGTCGGCACATCCGGGAGCCAGGGCTGGCGCTCGGCGGTCGGCACGGCGATCGTGCGCAGCCTGCCCTCGCGGATGTTGGGCAGCACGGAGGCGACGGTGGAGAAGGCGTAGTCCACGCGCCCCGCCATCAGGTCGGTCGCCAGCGCCGCGCCGCCGCGATAGGCGACGCCCACCGTCTCGATGCGCGCCGTCTGGTCGAGCAGGAAGGCGGTCAGGTGGCCCGAGGTGCCGACCCCGCTATGGCCCCAGTTCAGCCTCCCCGGCGCGGCACGGGCCGCGGCAACGAGGTCCATCGCCGTGCGCCAGGGGCGCGAGGGCGGGATGACGAGCGCGTTGGCGATGTCGACGAGGAAGCCGATCGGCAGCAGGTCGCGCATGACGTTGTAGGCGAGGTCGCGGATGATCAGCGGGTTCACCACCAGCGTCCCGATCGAGCCATAGACCAGCGTGTAGCCGTCCGGCGGGCTGCGCACCGCGGCCTCGGTGGCGATGGTGGCGCCGGCGCCGGGCCGGTTCTCGATGATGATCTGCTGGCCCAGGATCTCGCCGAAGCGCGGCGCGACGCTGCGCACCGTGATGTCGACCGACCCGCCCGGCGGGAAGCCGACGAGGATGCGGATCGGGCGATCGGGAAAGCCCTGGGCACGCGCGGCCAGCGCCGGCGCGGAAAGCGCCAGCGCCAGCAGCGCGCGCCGCGGGCTAGAGTGGAACGGCCTCCGCGTCGTAGGTGTAGAGCCAGTCATAGCGTTGCCTCACCTTGGTCTCCTCGAACTCGCGGGCGATGTAGGCGGCCGCTCCGGCGGCATGCGCGAGCTCGGGGTTGTGGAATCGCGTGGTGTTGTCGTTGGAGGCGCGGACCATGCGCGCGGTCCGCTCGCGCCGCGCATCCTCGTAGCGGCGGAGCGCGGCCGGTACGTCCTCGATCTCCGCCAGCGCCCGGGCCAGGATGAAGCCGTCCTCGATCGCCTGCACCGCGCCCTGCGCCATGAAGGGCAGCGTCGGGTGGCAGGCGTCGCCGAGCAGCGTGACGCGCCCCTGCCCCCAGACCGGCAGCGGGTCGCGCGCCAGGAAGGCCCAGCGGAAGGGCGTCTCGATGGCGGCGATCATGGCGTGGATGTCGTCGTGCCAGTCGGCGAAGTCGCGGTGCAGCTCGGCCTGCGTGCCCTGCGCGGTCCAGCTCTCGACCTGCCAGTCCACGCCCTCGACCACGCCGACGAAGTTCATCAGCTCGCCGCGGCGCAGCGGGTAGTGCACCACGTGCCGGCCCGGCCCCACCCAGTTGGTGCCGACGGGGCGGTTCATGCGCGCCGGCAGCCGCTCCATCGGGATCACGCCGCGCCAGGCGGCAAGGCCGGTGAAGCGCGCCGCCGGCTCGCCCCAGAGCTGGCGGCGGATGGCGGAGTGGATGCCGTCGGCGCCGACCAGCGCATCGCCCTCGGCCGCGCCGCCATCGGCGAAGCGGAGGCGCACGCGGCCCTCGGGCAGCGCCTCGAAGCCTTCCGCCCTCTGGCCGAGATGGATGGCGCCGGGTGCGGCCTCGCGCAGCGCGGCCTCGAGCACGGCGAGCAGGTCCGGGCGGTAGACGGTGAAATAGGGAAAGCCGTAGGTGCCGACGCTGTCGGCCAGCACGTCGAAGGGCGACCAGGTCTCGCCCGTGTTCCAGAGCCGGATCTCCTTGCCCCTTGTCTCGGAGGAGACGGCGGCGACCTGCCCCGCCACGCCGAGCGCGGCCAGCACGCGCACGCCGTTCGGGCTGATCTGCACGCCGGCGCCGACCTCGCGCAGCGCCGGCGCCTGCTCATGCACCGAAACCGCGATGCCGCGCCGGGCGAGCGCCAGGGCGGCGACCAGGCCGCCGATGCCGGCACCGACGATCAGGACCCGCGGTCCCGCACCCGGAACGCGGATGGCCGGCCGGCCCGCCAGGTCGCCAAGCGCGATGGTCGGGCGCTCGCCCGCCATGGCCGGGCTACTCCGCCGCGATGCGCGGCGCCGCGGACTTCGCCGCATCCCACCACAGGCACTCGCCGGCGATCGGGTTGTGGTTGCCGGGCAGCACCTGCACGGGTTGGCGCTCGCCATCCGCGGCGGCCTGCAGCTTCAGGCGCCGCGCCTCGGCGCGCATCTCGGGCGAGCCCCATGTGCGCTCATGCCCCCAGAGGCTGGGGCCGGAATGCATCTCCACCGGCTGCCAAGTGGCGGGGTCGACCACCCGGCCGCCCCAGCCATACTCGATCATGAAGCCGCCGGGCGTGCGGGCGTAGAAGCTGGTCATGAAGTCGTTGGTGTGGCGGCCGAGGGAGGTGGCGATGCGCCCCTCCTCCAGCATCGCGAGATCATAGGCCTGGCCGACATCGTCGAGCATGAAGGTCTCGACCATCAGGTGGTGCAGCCCGGCCTGCCCGGTCTCGATGAGCGCGAGGGAATGGTGGCGCGGATTGACGTGCAGGAAATGCGCGCGGAAGGGGTGCGTCACGTAGTCGGACACGCGGAAGCCCAGCACCTCGGTGTAGAAGGGCAGCACGGCGGAGAGGTCCGGCACGGTCAGCACGGCATGGCCCATCCCCAAGGCGCCGGTGCGGAAGCCGCTGAGGGTGCGGCCCGGGACGAAGGCCGCCTCGGTGCTCTCCGCGCCGTGCACCAGCTCGATACGGTTGCCGAGCGGGTCCGCGGTGACGAGCAGGCCGGCGACGCGCCGCTGGTCGGCCAGGGCGCGATCGCCGCGCCGGGCGGCGATGCCGGCGGCCTCGAGCCGCGCCGCCATCGCCTCCAGCGCCGCGGCGTCGGCAACCTCCCAGCCGAAGAAGCGGGCGCCGTCCGTGGTACCCGGCTCCACGACCAGGCGCTGCTTGCGGTCATCCATGCGGAAGACGAGCTGGGCGGCGCTGCGCTCGGCGAGCTGCAGGCCGAGGAAGGCAGTGCCGTAGCCGGCCCAGTCCTCCGGGCTTTTCGCCGAGACGCCGACATAGCCGAGGGCCTGGACGGTCATGGGATGGTTCCTCCTCGGCCGGGGATGCTACCAGCGGCCGCGGCGCTTGTCGCTCCTGGCTTGTGGGATATCCTGCGCCGCAACCGGGCCCAGGGAGTTGCGCCATGACCGACCTCATCGCGCGGCGGGATGCCGCCTTCGGCGCCGGCGCCCCCCTCTTCTACGAGCACCCGCTGCACCTGGTGCGCGGCGAGGGCGTGCACCTCTTCGATGCCGACGGGCGACGCTATGTCGACATGTACAACAACGTCCCCTGCGTCGGGCATGCGAACCCGCGGGTGGTCGAGGCCATGGCGCGCCAGCAGGGCACGCTGAACACCCACAGCCGCTACCTGCACGAGGCCGCCATTGCCTTCGCCGAGCGGCTGGCCGCGCTGCACGGCCCCGGGATCGAGAGCGTCATCCTCTGCTGCAGCGGCACGGAGGCGAACGAAGTCGCGCTGCGCATGGCCCGCTTCGCCACCGGCCATCGCGGCATCATCGCCACCGACGCGACCTACCACGGCAACAGCGAGCTGGTGGGCTCGCTGACGCGCATCCGCCAGCAGGAGCGCCCCGACCCCGCGGTGCGCGGCATCCCCTTCCCCGAGACCTACCGCCCGATCGCGCCGAACCTGACCGAGGAGCGGCTCTGCGAGGCCTATCTGGCGCGCCTCGGCGAGGCCATCGACGACCTCCGCGCCAGCGGCCAGGGCGTGGCGGCGCTTATCCTGTGCTCGATCCTGGCGAATGAGGGCCTGCCGGACGTGCCCGGGGACTTCATGGCGCGCGCCGCGGCGATGGTGCGCGCGGCCGGCGGCCTCGTCGTCGCCGACGAGGTGCAGGCCGGCTACGCCCGCACCGGCCACTGGTGGGGCTACGAGGCGATGGGCTTCACCCCCGACATCGTCGTCACCGGCAAGCCCATGGGCAACGGCCTGCCGCTGGCCGCCACCGCCGCGAGCCGCGCCCTGGTCGAGACCTTCCGCGCGCGGACGCGCTACTTCAACACCTTCGCCTCCTCCCCCCTGCAGGCCGCGGTCGGCATGGCGGTGCTGGACGAGATCGAGCAGCGCGGCCTGCGCGACAACGTCGCCGCGGTGGGCGGCGCGCTGAAGGCGGCGCTGGCCGCGCGGAAGGGCGCGAGCGAGGCGATCGGCGACGTGCGCGGCCATGGCCTCTTCATCGGCGTCGAGATGGTGAGGCCGGCGGACGGCGCGCCCGATGCCGAGCTGGCGAAGCAGGTGATCAACGCGCTGAAGGACCGCGGCTTCCTCACCAGCAATGCCGGCGCCTACGCCAATGTGGTGAAGATCCGTCCGCCCCTGCCCTTCTCCCACGCCGATGCCGCGGCGTTCCTCGGCGCCTGGGACGAGACCATCGCCGGGCTGGCTGCGTGAGCGAGGCGGCCGCGCAGGCCTATGTGCCGGCGGCCGAGGCGGCGCTGGCCGCCTTCGGCGTGCCGGCCGCGGCGATGCGCTTCGTCCGCCTGGCGGAGAACGTGACCTTCCGCGTCACCGATGCGCGCGACGGCCGGCCGCTCGTCCTCCGGCTGCACCGGCCCTGGTACCATACGATCGAGGAGCTGCGGTCCGAGCATCTCTGGACCCGCGCGCTGGTGGCCGCCGGCATCGCCACGCCCGAGCCGCTGCTGACGCCGGCGGGCGAGAGCTTCGTGCAGGTGGCGGTCGCGGCGACGGGGGAGCGCCGCTGGGCCGGCCTCGCCCGCTGGGTGGAGGGCGAGCTGCTCGCCGAGGTGGTGGCGCGGGAGACCGACCGCGCCGCCAATTGCGGCCGCTTCCACGCGCTCGGCGCGCTGATGGCGCGCATGCACGACCAGGCCACGGGCTGGACGCCGCCGCCGGGCTTCACGCGCCACGCGCTCGACGCCGAGGGGCTGATGGGCGAGGCGCCCTTCTGGGGCCCCTTCTGGGACCACGCGATCTTCACGGCCGAGGAGCGCGGCCTGATGCGCCGCCTGCGCGAGGGGCTGCATGCCGCGCTGTCGCGGCTCGGCCGGCCGGCGCGGGGCTTCGGCCTGATCCATGCCGACCTGCACCCGCGCAACGTGGTGGTGGAGGGCGCGCGGGTCGCGGTGATCGACTTCGACGATTCCGGCTGGGGCTGGCACCTCTACGATCTCGCCGTGGCGCTGAACGACTACCAGCGGCACCCTGACTTCGCCGCCTTCCGCGAGGCCTGCATCGCCGGCTATCGCGGCGTGCGGCCGCTGGCGGAGGCGGATCTCGCTTTGCTGCCGATGTTCCTGCTGGTGCGCGACGCGGCGCAGATCGGCTGGTTCCACCAGCGGCCGGAGCTCGGCACGCCGGCCGGGCTGTCGGCGCTGAAGGCGCATGTGGTGGAGCGCGCGCGGGACTTTGCGCCGCCGGTCTGACGGCGCATGGACGGCTCAGTGCACCAGCGACATCTCCGGGATCGACTCGCTCGCCCGCCAGAAGCGCGCGATGCTGTCGGCATGCGCGGCGACCGCCGCGGCATCCATGTCGGCCACCGGCGCGGGCTCGAGGTCGAAGTGGTCATGCGTGTTGGCGCCGCGCACCAGCGTCGCCGAGAGCCGCGTCTCGCCCACATGCCGCACCCGCGCCGGGATGTAGCTGATGCCGAGGCCGATGCGGTCCTCAGCGCTGCGGTTCGGCGCCGAGGCGTGCATCACCATGGTGTGGTGCAGCGAGAACTCGCCGGGCTGCAGCGGGATCGGCACGGCGCGCGAGGTGTCCGGCACCGCGCGCAGCGTCTGGCCGCGCGAGAGCATCGCCTTCGGGTCCGGCGCGTCGTAGTGCGGCAGCTGCCCCGCCTTGTGCGTGCCGGGCAGGATGGTGACGCAGCCGCTCTCCACCGTGCTCGGGCTCAGCGCCACCCAGGCGGTGACGTGCTCGAAGGGGGCGAGGCCGAAATAGGTGCCGTCCTGGTGCCAGGGCACGTAGTTCTCGCTGCCCGCCGCCTTCCACCAGAGCGTGGTGTGGAAGACCAGGATGTCGGGGCCGACCAGGTCCTCCACCGCGTCGAGGATCGCCTCGTGCCGCACCATCTCGGCCGCCCAGCGGAACAGCAGGTAGGGCTTCACGCGGGAGGAGGCCTGGCGCCGCCCCTCCCGCGGCGGGTGCGCGGCATCGAAGGCGCGGACCGTGCGCTCGAGCGCGGCGCGCCAGCCGGCCGCCTGCGCGGCGGGCACGGCGCGCAGCGGGGTGACGAAGCCGTCGCGCTCATAGGCGGCGACCTGCTCGGCGGTCAGGATCTTGCCCATCTGGAGGTCCCCGGTGCGTGCTGCGATGCAGCAGTCTGCCGCGCGCAGGCGTGGCGCGCCAAGGGGTTCGCGCGGTGCCCCGTCGTGTGAGTCGCGCTTCGGGCGGTCTGCCCCCGGCGTTCGCGCGTCAGGCGGCGACCAGCGGCGTCACCCAGAGCGAGCGGGCGATGCCGCGCAGCCCGCCATCGGCGCCGAAGATCGCGGTGCCGGCGGTGAGCTTCCGGCCCTCGCGGGCGATCTGCCAGCCGATGACGATGCACTCCTCCCCCGCCGCCACCTGGCCCGCGAGCCGCCCGGCCATGCGCCCGAGCAGCATGCGCTGCGGCCCCGCACCGAGGGTGAAGGCGAAGGAGCCGGCGCAGTCGAGCGCGCTCCAGAGGAATTCCGGCCGGATCAGCCCTGTCGCGGCATCGGCATAGGCCGCGTGCGGCCGCCAAAGCGCGGCGGAGAGACCCGGCCGCCCCTCGATCCGCCCGGTGAAGACGCGCAGGCCCTCCCCCTCCGGCCGGGCCGAGCCGCAGGCGAAGCAGAGGCCGGTCGAATGGCTGAAGGGGCTCTCGAGGAACCAGGCGGTGGCGGCCGCCGCCTCCTCGCGCGTCGGCGGCGGTGGCGGCGCGAGGTCGAAGGCAACCTCCCGCACCTCGGCGATCACCGTGCCCTCGGCGTCCAGCGCCGCCACCCGGTCCGGGTGGCGCTGCACCGTCAGCGCGGCGTCGAGCGGCCAGCCCCGGCGCAGCAAGGTCTCGGCGGGCTGGGCGCCCAGCAGCTTCGCCATCACGCCGGCGACATAGCCGCCATTCCCGATGCCCGCGGGCCCGCGGAAGCGGCCCTCGATCAGCGCGATCTCCGGCATCAGGCCCCCTCGGACGGATCGTAGAGCACGCCGGCGGCGGCGAAGCCGCCATCGACGTTCAGCGTGTGCCCGGTGACGAAGCCCGCATCGGCCGAGCAGAGATAGGCGACGGCGCCGGCGATCTCCGCCGGCGTGCCGTAGCGCTTGAGCGCCATGTGGTTCAGGAAGGCGGCTTCCTGCCGCGGCCCGTGCGCGGTGCGGGCGACGCGGACCGGGCCGGGGGCGACGCAGTTCACCAGGATGCCGTGCGGCGCGAGTTCCACCGCCAGCACCCGGGTCAGCATCTCGATCCCGCCCTTGCTGGCGCCATAGGCCGCGCGCCCGGTGCCGGCGAGCTGGCCCGAGACCGAGCCCAGGGTGACGATGTGCCCCGGCCGCCGCCCCGCCGCCAGCATGGCGCGCGCGGCGATGCGGGCGGAGACGAAGGTGCCGGTGAGGTTGGTGCGGATCACCCGCTCGAAGGCCTCGAGCGGCATCTCCAGCGCCGGCGCGCGGTCGGTGATGCCGGCATTGCAGACGGCGATGTCGGGCACCGCGCCGAAGGCCGCCTCGGCGGCGGCGATCGCGGCCTGCATCGCGGCCTCCTCGGCGACGTCGGCGGCACAGGGCGCGGCACGCCCGCCCTGCGCCCCGATCGCCGCGGCGACGCGCCCGGCGCGGTCGGCGAGCAGGTCGAGCACCAGCACGGCCGCGCCCTCGGCGGCGAGGCGATGCGCGATCGCCTCCCCCAGCCCGGCCCCGGCGCCGGTGACCAGGGCGACGCGCCCGGCGAAGCGCATGCGCTACGCTTCCTCGATGACGATGACGCGCGCCGGCGCGCCGTCGCTGTCCGGCAGCTTCACCGGCAGCGCCACGGCCAGGCTGCGCGGCTGGCGCAGCGCGCCGGTGTTGCGCAGGTACTCGAACATGATGATGCCGTTCTTGAGCAGGTGGTAGTGCGTCGGCTGCTCCTCCAGCGGCGGGCGCTTCTCGCCGGTGACGAAGAAGCGGATGGCGTGGTCCTGCGGGAAGTCGAAGCCGATCGCCTTGATGCCGGCGTCGCGCAGCCAGATCGCCGCCTCCTCCGTCACCCAGGGGGCGCGGGTCCAGAATTCCTGCGTGCCGATATCGGCCCGCTCGTCCCAGCGCGTCTTCAGCAGGGCGATGTCGCCGCGGCGGAGATGCGCCCCCGCCGCCGCCATCTGCGCCGCGGTGATGCCGGCATTCTCGGGCAGCGCCGAGAGGTCGAGCACGGCGGCGTCGCCCACCGTCATCTCCAGGGTGATGGCGTCGGTGGTGAAGCCCGCGGGGTCGACATGGCGCGGGCTGTCCATGTGGGTGAAGGCGTGCACGTTCCAGCCGGCCCAGGTGCCCTGGCCGCCGCCATCCTCGTGCCGCTTCCAGAGGCGCCGCTCCACGGGCCAGCGGAAATGGCCGGTGGTGACGGGGGTGGAGAGGTCGATCAGCCGCCGTGCCATCGCGTCACTGGTCCCGCCAGGGAGATTGCTGCCAGAGCCGGCGCAACGCGGCTTCCTCCTGCCGCACCAGGGCGGTGAAGGCGGCGCCGTCCATGCGCCGCAGCGGCTGGCCGAGCCGCGCCGCCTCGGCCTGCCAGGCGGGGTCGTCCATGATGGCGAGCAGCGCCGCCTCCAGCCGCTGACGGATTGGCGCTGGTGTCGCCGCTGGCACCACCCAGCCGCGCACGACGCCGCCGGTGACGTCGAAGCCCTGCTCGCGGAAGGTCGGCAGGTCGGGTGCGAGCGAACTGCGCTCGGCGCCGGCCTGCGCCACGGGCCGCACCTGGCCCTCGCGCATCAGGCCGAGGCTCTCGCCGATGTTCATCGCGGCGACGGTGATGTGCCGGCCCAGCAGCGCCGCGATGGTCGGCGCCTGGCCCTGGAAGGGCACGTGCGTCAGCTTCGTGCCGGTCAGCCGCGAGAAGGCGATCATCAGCAGGTGGTCGTCCGAGCCGATGCCGGCGGTGCCGACCGAGACCTGGTCCGGCCGCTCGCGCGCCAGCGCGGCGAGGTCCGAGAGGGTGCGCACCGGGCTGTCGGGCGCGACGAAGAAGCCGCCCGGATCCTCGACGATGCCGCCGAGATAGGCGAAGTCGTCGAGCGTGTAGCGCGGCCGGCGCTCGATGGTGATGGTCTGCAGGCTCGGGATGATGACGACGCCGGTCAGGTAGCCGTCGGGCGGCGCCGTCGCGACCGCGGTGTAGCCGACCTCTGCCCCCGCGCCGGGCCGGTTCAGCACCAGGAAGCGCGCGCCGCCGCCGAGATGCTTCTCGAGGAAGGGGATCATCGCGCGCGCCATCACGTCCGTGCCGCCGCCCGGCGGGAAGGGCACGACGAAGCCGATCGGCCGCTCCGCCGGCCAGGATGCGGCCTGCCCGCGCGCGAGCGCCGGCCATGCGAGGAGCGGCGCCGCGAGGCCCGCGCGCAGCAGCGCGCGGCGTCGCGTGGCGGGGTCTCCGCCGGTCCTGCCCTGCATCGGCGCCTCCTCCCTTCCCTGCGCCGATCCTCGCGCCGGGGGATGGGATGGTCAACGCGGGCTGCGCCGGTCGCCGGTGATGAGGTGGAGCGTGAAGCTGGGCTGGTCGGTGCACCGCGTGCTGCCGGGCAGCGCCCAGGCGCTGTCGATGGCGCCCGAGGGATCGACCTGGAAATTGCTTTGCGCGGTGGTCTGCACCGTGCAGCCGGAGACGACGTGGCTGATTGCGACGAAGCTCGGCGGCTCGCCGAAGCGCAGCCGCGCCAGGTTGAACAGCGTCTGCCGCATGCCGGAACCGGCGATGACGCGCATGGTCGATGTGGTCACGGTCGGGCCGATGGAGGTGCAGCCGCCGCCCGAGGTCAGCAGCCGCCTGCGGGAAGGCCGGTCCATGATCCGCCCCACGACGGCACCGATATCACGGCGCCGCCAGCGCCTTCGAGACCTTCTCGTCGGTGCCGCGCGAGAGCCCGGGCAACGCGGCGATGCGCGCGAGCTCGGCCCGCATCAGCGCCCCGCGCGCCGCATCCTGCCGCCGCCACTGGCCGAGCGGCCCGACGAGCCTCGCCGCCGTGGCGCCGTTCAGCGGATCGAGCGCCATCACGGCGTCGGCGAGGAAGCGATAGCCCTCGCCCGAGGCATCGTGAAACCAGCGCGGATTGCCGCTGGCGAAGGCGCCGACGAGGGAGCGCGCGCGATTCGGGTTGCGCAGGTCGAAATCGGGATGGGCGTAGAGCGCGCGCACCTGCGCCAGCGTGTCCGCGCGCGAGGCCATGGCCTGGATCGAGAACCACTTGTCGAGCACCAGGTCGTCGCCGCGCCAGCGCGCGTGGAAATCGGCGAGCGCCGCGTCGCGCGCCGCATCCTCGGTATCGGTGAGCAGCGAGAGCGCGGCGAGGCGGTCCGTCATGTTGGTCGCGGCGCGATACTGCGCGGCGGCAAGCCCCACCTCCCCCGCTGCCACGAGGTAGCCGAGGCAGGCATTGCGCAGCGCCCGGCGGCCGATGCTGGCGCCGTCGACGCGGTAGGGCGTGCCGGGCGGCTCGGCCAGCGTGTCGTAGGCCTGGCGCAGCGCCGGGGCACAGCGGCGGCCGATCTCGGCGCGCAGGTGGCGGCGCGCGAGATGGATCGCCTCGGGATCGGCGACCTCCATCTGGTCGGCGATGACGCCCTCGCCCGGCAGCACCAGCGCCTCGGCGGCGAAGGCGGGGTCGGCCTCGGCCCCGGCGAGCGTCGCCAGCACCGCATGCGCCAGCGCCTCGTCGAAGCCGAGGGCCTCGCCGGCGCGGTGGCGGCGCACCATGTCGAGGATGAGCGCCGTCGCGTAGTGCTGGCCGCTGTCCCAGCGCACGAAGGGATCGCTGTCGTGCACGGCGAGGAAGCGCAGCCGCTCCGGCGGCACGCCCTTCAGCCGGACGGGGGCGGAGAAGCCGCGCAGCAGCGAGGGCACGGGCGGCGCGGCGACGTCCTCGAAGACGAAGCGCTGCTCCTCCTGCTCGAGCAGCAGCAGGCGCGTGCCCTCCGCCGCCGCGGCCTCGCCGGCGAGGCGCGCGGGCAATGCATGGCCGTTCGGGCCGATCAGCCCCATGGCGACGGGGATCGGCAGCGGCGCCTTGCGCGGCTGGCCCGGCGTCGGCGGCGTGTGCTGGCGCAGCGTGAGCTCGTAGCGCCGCGTCGCCGGGTCGTAGTGGTCGGCCACGGTCAGCTCCGGCGTGCCGGCCTGGCCGTACCAGCCCGCGAAGCCCGAGAGGTCGATGCCGGAGGCGTCCTGCATCGCGGCGACGAAATCCTCGATGGTAGCGGCGCTGTTGTCGTTGCGGCCGATGTAGAGATCCATGCCGCGGCGGAAATTCTCGGCGCCGATGCGGGTGTGCAGCAGCCGCACCACCTCGGCGCCCTTCTGGTAGACGGTCGGGGTGTAGAAGTTGTCGATCTCGATGTAGCTGTCGGGCCGGACGGGATGCGCCATGGGCCCGGCATCCTCGGGGAATTGCGCGGCGCGGAGCGCGCGGACATCCCTGATCCGCTTGACCGCGCGGCTGCCCATGTCGGCGCTGAACTCCTGGTCGCGGAAGACCGTCAGCCCCTCCTTCAGCGAGAGCTGGAACCAGTCGCGGCAGGTCACCCGGTTGCCGGTCCAGTTGTGGAAATACTCGTGCGCGATGACGGTCTCGATGCCCTGCCAGTCGGCATCGGTCGCGGTCTCGGCGCTGGCGAGCACGTACTTGGTGTTGAAGACGTTGAGCCCCTTGTTCTCCATCGCCCCCATGTTGAAGTCGGAGACGGCGGCGATGTTGAAGACGTCGAGGTCGTATTCGAGGCCGTAGACCTCCTCGTCCCAGCGCATCGAGCGGATCAGGCTGTCCATGGCGTGGCCGCAGCGGTCCTCGTCGCCGCGGCGGACCCAGATGTTCAGCGCGACCTTGCGGCCGGAGCGCGTGGTGAAGCTGTCGGACACCGCGACGAGATCGCCGGCGACGAGCGCGAAGAGGTAGGCGGGCTTGGGGTGCGGATCGACCCAGCGCGCCCAGTGCCGCCCGTCGCCCGCATCGCCCGCCCCGTCCGGGTTGCCGTTGGAGAGCAGCACGGGGCAGCTCGCGCGGTCGGCCGTCAGGGTCACCGTGTAGCGCGACATCACGTCGGGGCGGTCGGGGAAGAAGGTGATGCGGCGGAAGCCCTCGGCCTCGCACTGGGTGTAGAAGTTGCCGCCCGAGGTGTAGAGGCCCGAGAGTTCCGTGTTGCGATCCGGCGCGATGCGCACGCGGGTCTCCAGCACGAAGGCATCGGGCACGGTGGCGATGGTCAGCGCGCCATCGCCGCCGACGGCGTAGCGATCGGGCGGCAGCGGCGCACCGTCCAGCGCGATCGCCAGCAGCTCGAGCGGCCCGCCGTCGAGGCGCAGCGGCCCGCCCGGGCCGGCCGGGTTGCGCCGCACCCCGAGCCGCGCGCGGACCTCGGTCGCGGCACGGTCGAGGTCGAAGTGCAGCTCCACCGTCTCCACCAGCCAGGCGGGCGGGCGGTAGTCCTCGCGCCGCGTGGCCAGGCGTTCGGTGGCGGGGTTGGCGTCGCGCTGGCTGTCCATTCGGCAGGCTTCCCGGCTGAGGCGGCGTCGGCTCCTCGCCTAGCCCGGCGCCGCGCCCCGGGGAAGGGCGTCAGGCCTGGAAGCGGTGCAGCACGTTCTCCAGCATGCGCGAGATGCCGTTGCGGTAGCCGTTGTGCGAGAGGCTGCCGCAGAAGGTGATGGAGCCGGTGGAGAACACGGCGCCGCCCTGGGCCGTCTCGAAATGGACGATCTCGGCGCGGATCAGCTCGGCCGGCTTCTCGCCGGTGACGGTGGTGAGGTGCGTCAGCAGCTCCTCCGGCACCGTCACGAAGTGGTCCTGGTGCTGCTCGCTGCGGGCCAGGATCACGGCATTGGGCGGCGTGCCGAGCAGCGGGTCGGCGCGGTCGAGCTCGAAGCCCGCGGCGCCGCCGCCCGAGAGGCCGAAGCCGCCGAAGGTCTCGCCGTCGCCGTGCTGGTCCATCTCGACGCCCTCCATGATCCAGGCGGCGCGCGGATCGGCCGCGCCGGGCATGCGGCGGTAGTGGCTGCCCTCGAACTTGCCCTGGCCGGAGAAGCCGACGCCGCAGAGCAGCTGCGGCGGCCGTCCGTTGCGGCGCCAGAGCCCGCCCAGCGTGCCGTCGAGCTGGTGGAAATACTCGCCATTCTCCGCCGCCCAGGCGCGGATGCCCCCCTCGGCGCGGCGGATCTCCAGCACATGCGGCCGGTCACGCCGGCGCGCCACCTTCCAGTAGAAGCCGTTGCCGCCGAGATAGGCGAGGCGCCCGCCGCGGTTCACGAATTCCTGCAGCGCATCCAGCGTGCCCTGGGTGTGGTACTCCGGGTGGCTGCCGGTGACGACGCAGCGGTAGCGCGCGAGCAGGTCGTGGCCCTCATTGTCGAGGTCCTCGTCGGTGATGACGTCGAAGGCGAAGCCTTTCTCCTCCATCCAGTCGGTCAGGTGGCTGTCGGCCGGCAGGTGCCGCAGGCCCGACCCCTTGTCGTCCGGCACGGCGAGGAAGCCGGGGCGCATGTTGAAGATCGGCCTGAGGCGCGAGGAGAAGTGGATGCCGCTGCCGTCCGGGTGGTTGTTGTAGGTGGAGAGCTGGTAGTCCGTGTCGAGATTGCCGCACCAGGGATAGGCGCCCCAGGCCTTGCGCCTGGCGAGCTGGCTCTCCGGGAAGTCGACGCGGCGGTAGTTGGCGTAGACCTGGCAGGTGAAGGTGTTGGCGAGATAGGCGATGGGCGCGCGCGCGACGCCCTTCGGCGGCAGCACGAAGAAGGGGATGACGTCCCAGTGCTCGCCATGGCTGAGCCGCACGCCATAGACGCCGCTCGGCATGTCCTCCGGGATGGTGATGGTGAAGTCGGTGTCCCAGCCGCAATCCTCGAGGTCGTCCTCGTGGAAGTGGATGGCCGCGTAGTGGCGGGGCGCGTGGCGCCAGGCCTGCTCGGCGCCGGTCCAGCGGCTGCCCTTCATGGCGCGCGCCGGGAAGTTCACCACGCGGCCATGCAGGCCGCCGGCGCCGCGGTCGAGGATCGCCTCGCCCTCCTGGCCCGCGGAGAAGTCCCACCATGCGGCGAGCCGGCCGGAGGCGAGCAGCGCCTCGGGCTCGGCCAGGGTGATTTCCTGGGGCGCGCCGCGCAGCAGCAGCGAGTCCTCGATGCGGCCGTTGAAATGCGCCGTCGCATGGCCCGCGGCATCGCGCGCGGCGGCGAAGCTGACCGTCGCCGGCCCGTCCCAGGCGGTCGCCGGCAGCGCGGCCTCGGCCGCACCGGCATCGGCGGCACCCCAGGTGTGCTGCAGCGGCGTCTGCGTCAGCGCGATGCGGCCCTCGGCCACGGTGACGGCGATCTCGTACCAGCGGCGCGGCTGCGGCGCGGCACCGCTGGCGAGCCGCGCGGTGCCGCCCTCGACCGCCGCCTCCACCGCGAAGCCCGCCGCATCGACGCTGAGCGAGAGGGAACGCCCGGGCAGGCCGAGCGCCAGCACGGTCTGCGGCTTGCGGTGCGGCTTCAGCAGCCAGGGCGCGACGCGCACCAGCAGGGTGAAGGCCTGGCCCAGCGCCAGGGTGCCGGCGGCCTCGCCGAAGGAGCCGCGCGGCACGCGCTGCGCGCGCGAGGGATAGCGGCCGGCCCAGTCCGCGGCGATCGGCAGCAGCTTCATGCCGGGCCCGGCGGGGTTGGGGTCGGCATGGCGCACGCGCACCAGCTCGGCCTGGTAGGGACCCTCGAGCTGCGAGGAGACCTTCACCGCCAGCCGCTCGCCCGGCCGCGCCGAGAAGCGGTCCATGTAGCCGATCAGCGGCACCACCATCCGAAGCCTCCCCCGTCCCGATCGCGCGAGCATGCCAAAGCGCCGCACGCACGGCGAGGGGCGGATTGACGCACGCGCACCCCGGCGCGAGCCTGCGCCGGGCGGGAGGAGCGGCAGGCATGGCCGAGGCGGTGCTGTACGAGATGCAGGGCGCGGTGGCGGTGATCACCATCAACCGGCCCGAGGCGCGCAACGCCATCAACCGCGCCGTGCGCGACGGCATCAAGGCGGCCTTCGAACGCTTCGAGGCCGATCCGGCGGCGCAGGTCGCCATCCTGACCGGTGCCGGCGACCGCGCCTTCTGCGCCGGCATGGACCTGAAGGAGGCGGCGGGCGAAGCCCGCGGCCTGCTGCCGCGCGGCTTCCTGCCGGTGATCGGCGAGACGCTCGACGTGACCAAGCCCACGATCGCCGCGGTGAACGGCTTCGCCATGGCCGGCGGCTGGATGTTCGCCCAGATGTGCGATCTCTGCGTCGCGGCCGAGCATGCGAGCTTCGCCATCACGGAGGCGAAGGTGGGCCGCGGCACGCCCTGGGCGGCACCGCTGATGGGCATGCTGCCGCAGCGCGTGGCGATGGAGATCCTGCTCACCGGCGACCCCGTCCCCGCGCGCCGGTTGCACGAGCTCGGCTACGTGAACCAGGTGGTGCCGGGCGAGAGGCTGATGGAGGCGGCGCTCGATCTCGCCGGCCGCATCGCCGGCAATGCGCCGCTGACCGTGCGGGCCTGCCGCGAGCTCGTGTACCTGAGCCAGGAGATGGGGCGCTCGGCCGCCCTGCGCGCGGCGCGGCATCTCTTCGTGCCGGTCTACACCAGCGAGGACGCGCAGGAGGGCCCGCGGGCCTTCGCCGGGAAGCGAAAGCCGGAATGGAAGGGGCGCTGAGGGGAACCCCGGCGGCGCCAGCGGTTAGGGCCTCCGTGGAGCGCCGCGCGTATCGCGGCGCCGGCAGCGGAGGAGGTTTCGCATGGGCATCCTTGCCTGGATCATTCTCGGCCTGATCGCCGGCTGGATTGCCAGCAAGATCATGACGGGCGCGGGCTCCGGCCTGATGATGAACCTGGTGCTGGGGGTCGTCGGCGCCCTGGTCGGCGGCTTCCTGGTGAGCGTGGTCGGTGGCGTCGGCGTGACGGGCTTCAACCTCTGGAGCCTGGTCGTCGCGGTGCTCGGGGCGGTGCTGGTGCTGTGGATCGCCGGCATGATGCGCTCCCGCCGCTCGGTCTGAGGGCGGCGCGCCGGCCCGGGCCGCGTGCCCGGGCCGCGCGCCCCGTCACCCCACCGGCCCGTTGGTGCCCGGATCGAGCGGATAGATGGGCCGCCGCACGTTGCGGAAGGTGAGCTGGCCGTAGTCCGAGGTACAGACGCCGACGCCCGCGCATTCGACGATGTCGCGCGCCATCGGCCCGAGCGCCGCGCGCCAGTGCACGCGGCTCTTGATCGCGAGGTAGCGCCGATCGAGCGGCTCGATGCCGAGGACGCGGAACATGTCGGGCGAGGTCGGCTCGATCTGCCGCGTCACCAGCACGATCTCGACGGCGCCGGTGTCCAGCACGACGGTCGGGCCCATGAAGACCTTCAACCCGGGCGTCAGCCCCGCCTTGGTCACGAAGTAGCCGGCGCTGATCGTGCGCACGGTGCCGGTCACGGTCAGCGGCGCGGAGGAGCGCGGCAGCGCCGGCATCGGCAGCTTGCCGCCGATGTCGAGGGTGATCTCGGCGCCGATGCCGGCCTTCTGGCAGGCCGCCACCGCCTCGGGGTCGCAGATGCCGAAGAAGACGACGTCCGTCAGGCCCTGGCGCAGGATCTCCGCCAGCACCTCGGTGGTGTCCATGGTGCCGCCGGAGGCGCAATTGTCGTAGTGGTCGAGCAGCACCACGGGCTTGTCCGCCCTGGTCGCGCCGGCGGCCTTGGCGCGCGCCACGCTCGCCTCCAGCGGCTCGGGGCGGAAGACGAAGCTCTCGCGTGCGTTCCAGGCGAAGTCGAGCAGCTCCTGCACCATCCGCTCGGCGTCCGCCTTGTCGCCATTCGTCGTCACCACAGCCGAGAGGCCGGCGCCGTGGATGTCGGCATGCGGGAAGCCGACATAGAGGCTGGCGGTCAGCGCCCGGCCGCTCTCCTCCCAGCCGCGGCACATCGCCTGCAGCTCCTTGTTCGGATAGGCATGCGTGCCCTGCGCCATGACATGCGGCAGCATAGGCGCGCGGCCCCAGGCGGTGACGGGCGTCACCTCGCCCCGGATGGCGCGCAGCAGCACGCGCGCGGCGCGCTCCGCCGTCTCGCCCTGGTCGACATGCGGATAGGTGTGGTAGCCGGCGGTCACCGTCGCCGGCAGGACCATGTCGTCGTAGACATTGGCGTGCATGTCGTAGGCGATGGCGATCGGCGTCGTGGGATCGATGGCGCGGAGGCGGCGGACCAGCTCGCCCTCCCCGTCTTCGATCCCTTCCACGGCCATGGCGCCATGCAGGTCGAGCAGGATGCCGTCCCAGCCGCCGCGGCGGACAGCGGCGCAGATCGCCTCGGCGAAGCCTTCGTAGGCCGAGCGCTGCACGGCACCCGAGGGCGGCGCATGCGCGGCGATGGAGGCGGTGATGGACGCGCCCGCCTCCTCGGCCACCTTGATGAAGCCGCCCATGCAGGTGCCGGTGCCGCGGAAGAAGCCGATGGCGCGCTCGCCCTCCAGCAGCTCCTTGCCGTCGCGGCAGAATCGCTCCCGCGGCGTCGGCACCGGGGAGAAGGTGTTGGTCTCGTGCGACAGGGCGGCGAGCAGCAGGCGCATGGCGAGGTTCCCGGGCAGGGTTGCGTCCGGCATGGTGCCGGCGCGAAGCTTGGCTGAGAAGAGGAGGAGCGCCCGATGCCCCGCCCGTCCCGCCGCTTGCCGCAGCCCCGCGCCATGGTCGTCGCGCCCCAGCCCGAGGCCGCCGAGGCAGGCGCGGCGATGCTCGCCGCCGGCGGCAATGCGCTGGATGCGGCGCTGGCCTGTGCCCTGACCCAGGGCGTGGTCGACCCGATGATGTGCGGCATCGGCGGCATCGCCACGCTGCAGGTCTTCGACCCGCGCACCGGCACGCATCGGGTCTGGAACGGCCTCGGCACCTGCCCCGGCGCGGCGACTCCCGGGATGTGGGAGGCGATCTTCGAGGGCGAGTGCGCCGACGGCTTCGGCTATCGCGTGACGGGCCATGTGAACGAGCTCGGCGCGCAGGCCATCACCACGCCGGGCGCGCTGCGGGTTTTCGCCGATGCGCATGCCGCGCTGGGCCGCAAGCCCTGGGGCGCGCTGTTCGACGGCGCGATCGGCTTCGCCGAGGAGGGCTGGATCGTCCGCCCGCATGTGCATGCGATGTTCACCATGGACGAGGGGCTCTGGGGCCGCCTCTCCTACGCCGAGAAGCTGCGCCACACCGAGGACGGACGGCGCCTCTACTGCCGCGCCGACGGCACGCCGAAGCGCCTTGGCGAGCCGATCCGCAACCCGGCGCTGGCCGGGACGCTGCGCGCCGTCGCGGCCGGCGGCGCCGAGGAATTCTACCAGGGCGGCATCGCGCGGCGCATCGTCGAGGCGGTGCAGGCCGGCGGCGGCCTGCTGTCGCTGGACGACCTGAAGGGTTTCCGCACGGCGGTGTCGGACCCGCTGCGGGTGCCCTATCGCGGCTTCACCGTCTGCCTGCCCGAGCCGCCCGCCGGCGGCGTCGTGGTGGGCGAGATGCTGCGCATCCTCGACCGCTTCGACCTGACGGCGCTCGGCCACAACAGCCCGGACTACATTCGCCTGGTGATCGAGGCGATGAAGATCGCCGGCCTCGACAAGGAGGCGCATGTCGGCGACCCGGCCTTCCAGGAGGTGCCCGTGGCGCGGCTGCTCGCGGATGCCTATGCCGATGAGTGCGCGGCGCGCATCCGCCGCGGCGAGCGCGCGACGCTGACCCGCGCGACGACGGATGCGCGGAACACCACGCATGTCTCCTGCGTCGATGCCGAGGGCATGTTCGTCTCAATGACGCACACGTTGGCGACGCCCTCCGGCCTGATCCCGCCGGGCACCGGCTTCATGCTGAACGGCGCGATGAACTGGATGGACCCGCGGCCGGGCCGCGCCGGCAGCATCGCCCCGGGCAAGCGGCGCTATTCGTCGATGTCGCCGACGATCGTGCTGGATGGCGGCAGCCCCGTGGCGACGCTGGGTGCGCCGGGCGGCGCCTGGATCACGGTCGCGGTCATGCAGGTGCTGCTGAACCTGCTGGACTGGGGCATGACGATGCAGGAGGCGGTGAGCGCCCCGCGCTTCTCCGCGACCAGCGAGTTCATCGACATCGCCAACCGCATCCCCCGCGGCACGCAGAAGGCGCTGGAGGCCGAGGGCTACCGCATCCGCCGCAGCTACCAGAGCTTCGCCTTCGCCGGCGTGCACGGCATCGCCCGGTGGGACGGCGTCACCTGCGAGGGCGGCGCCGATCCGCAGCGTGATGGCTATGCGGCGGGAGTCTAGACCACGATCCGCGAGCACGGCGTCGCGGATCGTGGTCCAGCTTGTTGTGTGTTCGCGTGATTCACGCCTTCGGGCGTAGCACCCTTCGGCGATCGCGCTCTAGCGATAGCCGGGATCGCTGAGGTTCGTCAGCGGGAAGGCGCTGTGCACATGCGGCGCCACCACCGGCATCGCCGCGTGCAGGTAGCTGCCGTCGAGCTCGCCGAAGCTGCGCGCGCCGAGCAGGCCGAGCACCTCGTGCACCTCGCTCTCGAGGATCTGCAGCATGCGCGCGACCCCCGCCTCGCCCGCCGCGGCCAGTGCGTAGCAGTAGAGGCGGCCGAGGCCGACCAGCTCCGCGCCCATGGCGATCGCCTTCACCACGTCCGAGCCGCGCGAGAAGCCGCCATCGATCCAGACCCTGGCGCGGCCGCCGACGGCCTTCACCACCTCCGGCAGAACGTCCAGCGAGCCGCGGCCATGATCGAGCTGCCGGCCGCCATGGTTGGAGACGTAGACGACCTCGACGCCGTGCTCCACCGCGATCGCCGCATCCTCGGCCGTGGCGATGCCCTTCAGCACCAGCGGCGTCCGCGGGAAGGTCTCCTTCCAGCGCGCCACGTCGGTCCAGTTCAGCGCCGCCTGGAAGTGCTGCCCGGAGGCACGCTGGCGCCACGGCTTGACGAAGCGCTTGGCGATGTCGCGTTCGCGGCGGCTGTAGATCGCTGTGTCGACCGTCATGCAGAAGGCGTCGTAGCCGGCGTCGATGGCGCGGCGGCTGATCTCCTCGATCCAGGCGAAGTCGCCGCGGACGTAGAGCTGGAAGACCTTCCTCCCGCCCTCCGTCGCCTTGGCCATGGGCTCGAGCCCCGGCATGGAGACGGAGGAGACCATGACCGGGATGCCGTGCGCCGCCGCCGCGCGGCCCGCCGGCGCACCGCCCTCGGGATCGAAATTCTCGAGCCCGCCGACGGGCGCGAGCATCACCGGCAGCGCGATACGCTGGCCGAGGAAGCGGCCGGAGACGTCGATCTGCGACACGTCGCGCAGCACGCGCGGCCGGAAGGCGACGCTGTCGAGCGCCATCCGGTTGCGCATCATCGTCGTCTCGGTCTCGGTCGCGCCGACCAGGTAGTCCCAATTGCCCGGGCTGAGGCGACCCTTCGCCTCCTTCACGAACTCATGCAGGGTGAGGAACTGGCCCTCGAGGCTGTCCGCCAGGTTGCTCATCACCCCTTCCCCTCCAGGTAGTCCTTGGTCCAGCGCTTGTAGTCGGCGTCCCGCGTGACGCGGGCCATCAGGTCGTCCTTCGGCACCAGCGGCAGGTCCCGGGGCTGCACGCCGTCCCGCAGCGCCTTCAGCGTGTCGTAGATCGCGCGCTGCGCCGCCATGATCGGCGCATGGGTCTGCAGCGCGATGCGCACGCCGCGCGTGGCCAGGTAGTCGCGGTCGTTGATCTCCGTCCCCTCGACGCCGCCGACGATGATCGGAAGCGTCGCGACGGCGGCCACGGCATCGAGCTCGGCCCGCGTGCGGATGCCGGTGTAGAACAGCGCATCGGCGCCGGACTGCGTGTAGGCCCGGGTGCGCTCCACCGCATCGGCGATGCCGTTGATCGCGACGACGCCGCTGCGCGCGACGATGCAGAAGGCGGGGTCGTCGCGCGCGGCGAGTGCCGCCTTCACCTTCGCCAGCCCCTCCGCCAGGCTGACCAGCGTGACCTTGCCGTCGCCATAGGGGCGCGGCAGCACCGTGTCCTCCAGCGTCATCGCCGCGACGCCGCTGGCCTCCATCTCCTCCACGGTGCGCATCGCGTTCAGCGCATTGCCGTAGCCGTGGTCGGCATCGACCAGCACCGGCAGGCGGCGTACGGCGCGACAGATGCGCCGAGCCTGGTCGGCGAACTCCGTCAGGGTGAGTACGATCAGGTCGGGCGCGCCGAGCACCGTCAACGAGGCGGTGGAGCCGGCATACATGCCGACCTCGAAGCCGATCTCCTCGGCGATGCGCGCCGACATGGGATCGAAGACGGAGCCGGGATGGACGCAGACATCGCCCTGCAGCACGCGGCGGAAGGCCTGGCGGCGCTCGGTGACGGAGGACATGGCCGGTCAGCCTTTCAACGCGAGCAGGTCGACCCACCGGCGGCTGCGGTGGCTCTCGTGGCAGGCCTCGATCAGTTGCAGCCCGCGCGCGGCCTGCATCAGCGAGGCGGCATTGGGCGCGTCCTCCGCGACATGGCGCAGGAAGCCCTCCCAGGCCTGGCGGTAGCTGTTCTTGAAGGGAACCAGCTCCGGCACCGGCGCCCATTGCGCGTGGAAATCCATGGGCTGCGGCGCCTGCACCGGGAACAGCGGCTTCGGCGTGTTCGCCAGGGTCTGCACCCAGCAATCGTGCAGCGTGCAGCTCGCGCTGCCGGCGGTGCCGTCCACCTTGATGACCAGCATGTCGTCGCGGCGTATGCGCGTGGCCCAGGAGGAGAAGATCTCGCCCACCAGCCCGCCCGGGAATTCGAGGATGGCGCGGGCCTCGTCCTCGACGTCGACATCGTAGGGCTGCTGGCGCTCGTCCCAGCGCTTCGGCTGGGCCGTGCGCATGTGGCAGGTGAGTGCGGTCGGTGCACCGAAGAGGTGGTCGATCACGTAGCGCCAGTGCGGGAACATATCCAGCACGAGCCCGCCGCCCGTGGCCTTCCGGTAGTTCCAGCTCGTCCGCTGCGCCGGGATCACCTCGCCGTCGAAGACCCACCAGCCGAAGTCGAGCTTCATCGACAGCAGGCGCCCGAGCGTGCCGAGCTCGAGCACGGTCTTCAGCTTGACGAGGCCCGGCAGGTGGATCTTGTCCTGCATCACCGCGTGCTTCCGGCCCGCCGCCTCGGCCGCCTCGCGCAGCGCCAGCACCTCCGCCAGCGTCTCGGCGACCGGCTTCTCGAGGTAGATGTGCTTGCCTGCCTGCAGCGCCCGCCGCGCCAGCTCGACGCGGCCGCCGCCATAGGCGCATTCGAAGAAAAGCTCGTCCGCCGGATCGGCCAGCGCCGCGTCCAGGTCCGTGGTCCAGCGCGCCAGGCCGAAGCGTTCGGCCAGCGCCTGCAGCTTCGGCGCGGTGCGGCCGACGAGGATCGGGTCCGGCATCAGCCTGTCGCCGTTGGACAGCTGTAGCCCGCCCTCCTGCCGGATCGGGATCAGGCTGTTCAGCAGGTGCTGCGTGGTGCCGATGCGGCTCGTGGCACCATGCAGGATGATGCCGAGGCGGCGCGTCGCCATGCCCGGTCGTTCCCTTCCCTCACTGCGGCCTGTGTAGCACCACGGGCTGGCGCGTGAAGCTGCGCCGGCCACGCTTGAAGCCCATCAGCACCGGCGCGACCTCGCGGATCGCGGCGACCGGGTCGGGCGCATCCACCACCACGAGGTCGGCGCTGTTGCCCACGGCGATACCGTAGTCCTTGCGCCGCATCAGCCGGGCGGAGTTCGTGGTGAACATGCCCCAGGTGTCGCGCAGCGCATCCGGCATCGCCTGCTGCACCACATTGGCATAGAGGTTCGCCATGCGGATCAGCTGCCCGTCGCCCATTGGCGTGAAGGCGTTGAGGATGTTGTTGGAGGAGACGCTGCACAGCACGCCCTGCCGCGCCAGGCGGTTGGCGTCCACCACGCTGCGCTCCACGCGGTGGTCCTTCTCCCGCCCGCCGAGGTAGAGGTCGGTCGCCGGCAGCACCGTCA
>CAYNYQ010000015.1:0-31462 GCA_964401305.1 uncultured Acetobacteraceae bacterium
CATCCGTCCCCTCGATCGCCTCGACGCCGAGCACGAGGCCCTGCTGCACCACCACGGCCTGGCCGACATCGGCGGCGCCGAGGGCGCGGCAGACGGCGATGCCCCGGGCGATGTCGGCCCGCGCCGCGGCGTCCGGGGCGGCGCCGCCCGCGGTCAGCAGCCCGGCGGCGGGCAGCAGGTCGGCCAGGATGGCGTGCGGCGCCACCACCTCCAGCCCCTCCTCCGCCAGCACGCGGGCGATGGCGCGCAGCAGGCCGTCATCGCCGAGGAAGACCGCGCGGCCGAGCCGGGCGGCGAGCCGGATCCCGGTCGCGTCGAGGCGAAGGCCGAGCATGGAGGGCCGGCGCGCCGCCCCGGCCAGCACGAGCTGGCGCACGCCGCGCGCGCGGAAGGCCTCGAGCACGCGCCCGACCGCGCCGAGCGGCGCATGCAGGTGCGGCAGGTCGCGCCAGGGGGCGGGATCGGCCCAGCCCTCGATCACCGCGGCGAAGACGGGCCGGCCGGAGGCGAGGGCGGCGCGGGCGACGCGCAGCGGCAGCTCCCCCCCGCCGGCGACGATGCCGAGCGTGCCCGCGGGGTGGCCCGGTGGGAGTCCAGGAGCCGGCGCCGTGGTCCGCGCCGCGGGGCTCACGCCCCGTCCCCGTTCTCCTCGTCGACGCCGCCGAGCTCGGGGGCCGTCATCCGCCCCGGGCGGACGAGCTGGCGGCGGCGCGCCGGGTCGCGGACGAAGGCGAGGAGCTCCTCGACCAGCGCCTCCCCTGCATAGCGCTCGGCGGCGATCTCGAGCTTGCCGGCGAACTCGCCCGGGTCCTTGAACAGGAAATTGTGCGCGCTGCGCAGCGTGCGCAGCTGCTCGCGCGTCGCGCCGCGGCGCAGCAGGCCGATCTTGTTGAAGCCGACGAGGCGGGCCGGCAGGCCGAAGACATAGCCGAAGGGCGGGATGTCGTTGGTCACGCCGGCGAGGCCCGAGACCATCGCCAGCCGCCCGATCCGCACGGTCTGGTGCACCGCCGCGCCACCGCCGATGAAGGCACCGGCGCCGACCTGCACATGCCCGCCCAGCATGACGTTGTTGGCCAGGATCACGCCCTCGCCGAGCTGGCAGTCATGCGCGACATGGGCCATGGCCATGATCATGCAGCCGGCGCCGACACGGGTGACGCCGGAGCCGCCCACGCTGGCGCGGTGGATGGTCGCCCCCTCCCGCACCAGGGTGCCGCGCCCGACCTCGCAGCCGGTGGGCTCGCCCCTGTACTTCACGTCCTGCGGCGGGGTGCCGATGGCGGCGAAGGGCAGCACCCTGACCCCGGCGGCGAGCCGCGTCGCGCCCTCGACGACGACATGGGAGACGAGCTCGACACCTTCCTCCAGCACGGCCCCGGGGCCGATCGTGCAGAAGGGGCCGATGCGACAGCCGGCAGCGATCGAGGCGCCGGGCGCGATGACGGCATTCGGCGCGACGATGGCGCCCGGGTGGATGCCCGCCTGGCGGGTGCCGGCCGGCGCGGCCGCGTCGGTGGGGGTGTGCAGGGCGTCCAATGCGATCAGCGATCCAGCCAGGGGCTCGAGGGTGGGGAAGCGGCGCGGGGGCGCGGCGATCAGCGGTCGAGGATCATGGCGGCGTAGGTCGCCTCCGCCACGACCCTATCGTCGACCTTCGCCTCGGCCCGGAACCGCCAGATGTTGCCGCGCTGGCGTTCCTTGACGACATGCACGCGCATCTGGTCGCCCGGCACGACAGGCTTCCTGAACTTCGCGCCATCGACGCTCATGAAGTAGACCAGCTTGCCGGCGGCCGTGGGGCCGAGGGTGTGGACCACCAGCACCGCCGCGGTCTGCGCCATGCTCTCGATGATCAGCACGCCCGGCATGACCGGGTGCTGCGGGAAATGGCCCTGGAAGTAGTTCTCGTTGATCGAGACGTTCTTGATGCCGATGGCCGACTGGTTGCTCACCACCTCGACCACGCGGTCCACCAGCAGGAAGGGGAAGCGGTGCGGGATCGCGTGCATGATGCGCGCGATGTCATAGGCCTCGATCGAGGTCCCGGCCGTCTCCGCGGCTTCGCTTGCGTCGTTCACGTCCATGCCCGCCAGCCTGTTGTCCCCAGCCTGCCCTAGTTGCCCTTGTCGCCGGCCCGCGCCGTGCGGTTAGCCTCGCCGGCCGGCGCCGCCCCTGCGGCTGCGCCCCTGGCCTGGCCGAGCTTGCGCAGCGCCGAGAACGCGCGCCAGGCCTCGCGGATGGGCCAGGCCGGGCTGCCGAGGACATCCGAGCCTGCCGGGACGTCGCTGATGACGCCGGCCTGGGCACCGATGCGCGCCTTCGTGCCGATCGCGAGATGGCCTGTCAGCCCCGCCTGGGCCGCCACGGCCACGTAGTCGCCGAGGACGGTGGAGCCCGAGATGCCGGACTGCGCAACCAGGATGCAGGCCTGCCCGGTGCGTACGTTGTGGCCGATCTGCACCAGGTTGTCGAGGCGCGTGCCGGGGCCGATGACGGTGTCCTCCTGCGCGCCGCGGTCGATGCAGGTGTTGGCGCCGACCTCCACCCCGTCGCCGAGGATCACGCGGCCGAGCTGCGGTGCGGTCACGAAGCCGTGCGGCGTGGACACGAAGCCGAAGCCCTCCTGGCCGATGCGCGCGCCGGGGTGCAGCACCACCCCGCGGCCGAGGATGGCGTGGCTCACGCTGCAATGGGCATGCAGGCGGCAGCCCTCGCCGAGCTCGACCCCGGGGCCGACCACCGCGTGCGGGCCGATGACGCTGTGCGCGCCGATGCGCGCGCCGGCGCCGACGACCGCGAGCGGGCCGACCTCCACCCCCTCCCCGAGGATGGCGTCCGGGGCGACCACGGCGCTCGGGTGGATGCCGGGCATCGGGGCGGGACGCGGGTGGAACAGCAGCGCGACCCGGATGAAGCCGAGATAGGGTTGCGCCGCGGCCAGGGCCAGCGCCTGCGGCGGCACCTCGGCGGCGAGCGCGGGGGCGACGATCACCGCGCCGGCGCGGCTGCCGCGCAGCGCCTCGAGGTAGCGGCGGTTGTCGAGGAAGCTCACCTCCTCCGGCCCGGCGCTGGCCAGTGCGCCGATGCCGGCGAAGACGCGGCGCGGGTCGGCACCGGGCGGCAGGGTGGCCTCGGCCGCGGCGGCGACCGCCGCAAGGGTCTGCGGCCCGGCGCAGGGAAAGAAGCGCGGATCGGCGGCCATGGCGCGGGGCGCTAGCGGCGCTGGCCCTGCTGCCCCTGCGCGGCGGGCGGCCGCTGCTGGCCCTGCGCGGCCGGCGGCTGGGCCGGCGCGGCCGGCGCGTCCGCCGCGGGGGCCGCGCCCTCGGGCGGGATGGTGACGCTGCGCAGCTGGCGGTTGAACTGCTGCGCGATCTCCTGCGTCAGGTCGAAGGCGGGGTCGTTGAAGATGACGAGCTGGCGCGGCACCACGAGGTTGACGCTGCGGCTGACGGCGGTCTGGCGGATGATCTGGGCCAGCGCCTGCTCGATCTCGAGCAGGGCCTGCTGCGCCGCCTGCTCGATCGCGCGGGAGCGCTCGCGGAAGATGCGCTGGCTGTCGGTGATGCGGTCCTGCAGGTCGCGCTCGCGCTGGCGCAGCTGGTCGGGCGGCATGGCGGCGCGCTGGTTCGCCAGCTGCTGCTGCGCGTCGCGCCAGGCGGTCTGCTCGCGCTGCAGGTCGTCGTTCAGCTTCTGCCGCCGCTTCTCGATCTCCTCGCGCACCTGGTTGAAGGCGGTGGATTCTCGCTGGATCTCGGGCACGTCGACGATGCCGATCACGGCGGTGGGCGGCTGGCCCTGGCGTGCCGGCGGGCGCTGCTGCTGGCCCTGCGGCGGGCGCTGCGGCTGCTGCGCCTGGGCCGGGCGCTGGCCGCCGCCGCCCTGGCCGGGCACGAACCATTCCTGGTTCTGCTGCGCCGCGGCGGGCTGGGCGCCCCCGAGCGCGAGGCCGAACGCGAGGACCCCGAGCGGCGCCCGCATCCGCGCCGCGCGGCAGGAGGCCGGCAGCCGCGCCGGCGGCGTGCGGTCGGAGGAACGGGAGAATGCCATGCCTTGGGGATCCGTCGTTCAGAACCGGGTGCCGAAGCCGAAGCGGAACACCTGGGTCTCGTCGTAGGACTGCTTCGCCACGGCCTGCGCCAGGTCGACGTTGATCAGGCCGAAGGGGCTGCGCCAGGAGATGCCAACGCCGACACCCACCCGGGGGGTCGCGTCGTCGCGCACCGTCGGGCCCGAGGAGGACTGGGACAGCGCGCCGACATCGACGAAGGCGCGCCCGACCAGCCCGAGTTCCGCCGGGAGCGGCAGCGGGTAGCGCAGCTCGGTGCTCTGCGTCCAGATGAACCGCCCGCCGAGGCTGTCGCCGGTCGAGACGTCGCGCGGGCCGGCGCCGGCGATGCGGAAGCCGCGCAGGTTCTCGCCGCCGAGGAAGAAGCGGTCGACGATGCGGTCCGGCTTGTTGAAGATGTCCTGCAGGTAGCCGATGCTGCCCGAGATCGAGAGCACGAAGTCGGGATCGTCGAGCAGCGATTCCAGCGGGATGTGGTAGGTGCCGTCCACCCGCCCGCGCAGATAGGCGACGTCGCCGCCGAGGCCCGCGAAATCGGTGGCGACGCGCACGACGTAGCCGCGGCGCGGGTCGAGGATGCTGTCGCGCACGTCGAAGATCAGCGTCTGGCCGATCTGCGACAGCAGCGTGGTGCCGGCCTGCTCCTGGATGAACTGCGAGGCGCCGGCGCTGATGTCGAAGACGTCGCGGTTGACCAGGCTGTAGGTCCAGGACTGCCGCACCCGCTCGTTGAAGGCATAGCCCATGCGCAGCGCGAAGCCGGCGCGCTGCTCGCGGTAGCTGGCGATGTTGAGCAGGTTGCGCTGGATGTAGAAGATGTCGGCGCCGGCCGCGAGGTTGCGGTCGAGGAAGTAGGGGTTGGTGATCGACAGGTCGAGCTGGCTGCGCCGCTGCGCCAGCGTGCCGTTGATGCGGGCATCGATGCCGGTGCCGAGGATGTTGCGCTCGCGCAGGCCGACATCGGCGAGGAAGCCCGCATCGGTCGAGAAGCCGCCGCCGAGCGAGATCTCGCCGGTCGCACGCTCGACCACCGAGGTGTTGATGATGGCCCGGTCCGGCGCCGAGCCCGGCGAGGAGGCCACCTGCACGTCGGAGAAGAAGCCGAGGTTGCGCAGCCGGTCGCGCGAGCGGCGGATCTGCGCGGCGTTGAAGGCGTCGCCCTCGGCCAGGCGGAACTCCCGCCGGATCACCCGGTCCTGGGTGCGGGTGTTGCCGGTGATCTCGATGCGCTCGACATAGACCCGCGGCGCCTCGTTCAGCTCGAAGGTGAGGTTGACGATGCGCTTCTCGCGGTCGCGCTGGATGCGCGGCTGCACGCTGACGAAGGGGTAGCCGCGGAAATTCGCCTCCTCCTGGAGGCGCTGCGAGGTCCGCTCGATCAGGTCGCCATCGTACCAGTCCCCGGTCGAGAGCTCGAGGAACTGGCGCAGCGGCTGCGGGTCGAGGCCGCGCAGGTTGGAGACCACCTCGACCTCGCCCACCCGGTAGCGCGGCCCCTCGTCCAGCAGGTAGGTGAGGAAGAAGCCGGTGCGGTCGGGCGCGAGCTCGGCCGTCGCGCCGGTGACCTGCACGTCGGCATAGCCCTGGCGCAGGTAGAACCGGCGCAGCAGCTCGCGGTCGAAGGCGAGGCGCTCGGGGTCGAACTGGTCGGAGGAGGAGAAGGCGCGGTACCAGGCCTGCTCCTTCGTCGCCACGACCTCCTGCAGCCGGCTGTCGCCATAGGCCTGGTTGCCGACGAAGTTGATGCGCGCGACGAGCGCGCTCTCGCCCTCCTCGATCTCGAAGACGAGGTCGATGCGGTTCTGCTCGCGCTCGATGATCTTCGGCTCGACCACGGCGGCGAAGCGCCCGCGCCGGGCATAGAGCTCGAGGATGCGCTGGCGGTCGGCCTGCGCCGCCTGCGGCGTGAAGACCGAGCGGGCGCGCAGCTGCACCTCGCGGTTCAGCACGTCGTCCGAGATCTTGCGGTTGCCCTCGAAGGCGACGCGGTTGACCAGCGGGTTCTCGGCGACCGTCACGACGACGCGGCCGCCGTCGCGGCGGATGTCGACGTCGCGGAAGAGCCCCGTGGCGAACAGGGTCTTGAGGCTGCGGTCCAGCCGCTCGGCATCGTAGGGATCGCCGGGCTGCAGCAGCATGTAGGAGCGGATGGTGTCCGCCTCGATCCGCTGGTTGCCGCGCACCTCGATCGCCTGCACCCGCCCGTCCGCCGCGGCGGTCGCGGCGCGCGCCGGCTGGCGTGCCGGCGCCCCGCGCGACTGGCTCTGGGCATCCGCCGCCGGCGCCGCGGCCAGGGCCAGGACGGCGGGGAGCGGCAGGAGAAGATGACGAAGGGACAAGGGCGTGCCGTGACTCTGTGTGCGGAGCGCGCGGAGAATAGCGGCCCCCCCCTGCCCCCGCCACCCCGCCCGCCCGAGTCCGCGCCGCGGCCGCCCGCCTCACCGCGGAAGTCGAGGCCGCCCGTCGCTTTCGCCCGGCCCGGCCGGGCCTGCGCACGCCGGATCCGCGCGCATGGCTTGCCGAGTCGCGCCATCCCGGGGAAGAAAGGCGGGATGGCCACCGAAGCGATCTTCCGCACCGACCCCGAGGCCGCCGACTGCGCGGCCCGCGTGCTTGCCGCCGGGCCGGAGGGCATCCTGCTCGACCGTACCGTCTTCTACGCCCAGGCCGGCGGCCAGCCCGGCGATGCCGGCGCGCTGCGCTGGGCGGAGGGCGAGGTGGCCATCGCCAATGCGGTGAAGGGGCCGGAGGACACCATCCTGCACCTGCCCGCGCCGGGCGCCGTGCTGCCGCCGGTCGGCGCCGCCGTCACCGCCGCGCTCGACTGGGGCCGGCGGCACCGGCACATGCGCATGCATTCGGCGCTGCACCTGCTCTGCAGCCTGATCCCCGGCGCCGGCGTCACCGGCGGGCAGATCGGCGCCGAGCGATCGCGCCTCGACTTCGACCTGCCCGAGCCGCCGGCCAAGGAATGGCTGACCGAGCAGCTGAACGCCCTCGTCGCCGCCGACCACCCGATCACGGAGCGCTGGATCGCCGAGGCGGAGCTCGACGCCAATCCCGGCCTCGTGCGCACGCTCTCGGTGCAGCCGCCGCGCGGGGCGGGGCGGATCCGGCTGGTGCGCATCGGGCCGGAGGCAGCGCCGGTGGACCTGCAGCCCTGCGGGGGGACGCATGTGCGCTCCACCGGGGAGATCGGCCGGCTCGAGGTGACGAAGATGGAAAGCAAGGGCCGGCAGAACCGGCGCGTCTACCTGGTGCTGGCGGGCGTCGCGTGAGGCCGGCGGCGGGGATGATCCTGGAAGGGGAGTGAGCGTGGCGATGGACACCCTGGTCTCGACCGCCTGGCTCGCGGCGGAGCTCGGCAAGCCCGACCTCCTCGTCTTCGACACCACCAAGTACCTGCCGAACGAGCCGCATGACGGCCGCGCGAAATACGCCGAGGCGCACATTCCCGGCGCCGGCTACTTCGACATCGACGAGGTCGCCGATATCGAGAACCCGCTGCCGCACATGATCCCCTCGGCCGGGCGGTTCGAGCGGCTGCTCGGCGCGATGGGCATTTCCAACGCGAGCCGTGTCGTCTTCTACGACCAGAAGGGGCTGGCCAGCGCCGCGCGCGGCTGGTGGCTGATGCGGCTCTTCGGGCATGAGCAGGCGGCGGTGCTGGATGGCGGGCTGCCGAAATGGGTGGCCGAGGGGCGCCCGACCGACTCCGGCGCACCGCCCGCGCCGCCGCCGGCGCGCTTCGTCGCCGATTTCCAGGCCGAGCGCGTGAAGGGCATCGGCGACGTCAAGCGCATCGTGCGCCAGGGCGCGGGCGCGGCGCTGATCCTCGACGCCCGCGCCAGGGGGCGCTTCGACGGCACGGCGCCGGAGCCGCGGCCCGGCCTGCCCTCCGGCCACATGCCGGGCGCGGCCAGCCTGCCCTACAACGAGCTGCTGAACGCCGACCAGACGATGAAGGACCCGGCCGCGCTGCGCGCCCGCTTCGCCGCCGCCGGCGTGGACGATACGCGTCCCGTGGTGACCTCCTGCGGCACCGGCGTGACCGCCTGCATCCTGGCGCTCGGCCTGCTGCGCGCCGGCTTCCCCGAGCCCGCCGTCTATGACGGCTCCTGGACCGAATGGGCCAGCCGGCCCGAGACGCCGAAGGCGACCGCCTGACGCCCCGATGAAGGACGCCCGCTGATGCCCGACGACGCCACGCCGAAGCCGGGCCACCCGCCCCAGGCCTTCGCCACCCGCATGTCGCATGCCGGGCGCGCCGGCACGCGGGTGCAGGGCTTCGTCAACCCCGCCGTCCACCGCGGCTCGACCGTGCTGCAGCCCTCCAACGCGGCGCGGCGGGAAGCGTCGAAGCGCCGCTTCGACCAGGTGATGACCTACGGCACCCAGGGCGGGCCGACCCATTACGCGCTGGAGGACGTGATCGCCGAGATCGAGGGCGGCACGCGCGCGCTGATCGTCGGCACCGGGCTTGCCGCGGTGGCGGTGCCGCTGCTGGCCTATCTCAAGGCCGGCGACCACTGCCTGATGCCGGACAGCGTCTATGGCCCGGCGCGCAACCTGGCGAACGGGCTGCTGAAGGGCTGGGGCGTCGAGACCAGCTTCTACGACCCCTGCGTCGACGAGGCGGGCATGGCCGCGCTGATCCGCCCCACGACGAAGGTGGTCTACACGGAGAGCCCCGGCAGCCACACCTTCGAGGTGCAGGACATCCCCGCCATCGCCCGCGCCGCCCATGCCCGTGGCGCCAAGGTGCTGATGGACAACACCTGGGGCATCCACCACTTCATGCCCTTCGAGAAGGGCGTCGACGTCTCGATCCAGGCGCTGACCAAGTATGTCGGCGGCCATTCCGACGTGCTGCTCGGCTCCGTCACGGTGAACGCCGACGAGGACTGGCAGGTCGTGCGCGGCGCCGGCTCGCAGCTTGGCCAGTATGCGTCGCCCGATGACTGCTGGCTGGCGCTGCGCGGGGTGCGCACCATGCCCGTCCGCCTCGCCCGGCAGATGGCCAGCGGCATCGAGGTCGCCCGCTGGTTCGAGGGCCGGCCGGAGGTCAGGCAGGTGATGCACCCGGCCCTGCCGAGCCACCCGCAGCATGCCTTGTGGAAGCGCGACTTCACCGGCGCCTGCAGCCTCTTCGGCGTGGTCTTCCAGCCGCGCTACACCGCCGCGGATGTCGAACGCTTCGTCGACGCCTTGACCCTCTTCGGCATCGGCGCCTCCTGGGGCGGCTTCGAGAGCCTGGCGACGGTGACCACCGGCAACGTCACCCGCACCGCCGGCACGGGCGATTTCGGCGGGCCGATGGCGCGCATCCATATCGGCCTCGAGGAGCCGGCGGACCTGATCGCCGACCTCGAGCAGGGCCTGGCGCGGCTCGGCGGCTAGAGCGTGATCGCCGAAGGGCGTAACGCCCGCAGGCGTGAATAACGCGACGAAACGACGAGCTGGACCACGATCCGCGATTCAGTCCTCGCGGATCGTGGTCTAGACGGCGCGGCGGCCCCCTCGCGGCCATGTTCCCGGGGCGGGGCCGGCATGGCTGCCCCGCGCCTTCGGCATGCCGCCCCTGCCTGCAACCGGGCATGCTGCAGGGCAGCACGATGGGGCGGTCCAGCGGCCGCCCGCCACAGGGACGCCCGGGGCATGCCCGGCACCGGGAGAGACCATGGCCCGCCTGAGCAGCCTGCGCGGCACCCCCGCCATCCCGATCCTGATCGCCGTCTCGGTGCTGATGTCGCTCGGCATGGGGCTGCGGCAGAGCCTCGGTCTCTTCATGACGCCGGCGGTGAAGGACCTCGGCATCACGGTGGCCGATTTCACCCTGGCGGTGGCGATCCAGAACCTGGCCTGGGGCTTCCTGCAGCCCATCGCCGGCGCCTTCGCCGAGCGCTTCGGCTTCCGCCCCGTCCTGCTCGTCGGCGCGGCGGCCTATGGGGCGGGGCTGGCGCTGCTCGCCGCGGCCTCCGGCGTGACCGAGATCATCCTCGGCGCCGGCGTCCTGGTCGGCGCGGCGCTGGCCTGCACGGCTTCGGGCATGGGCATGGCGGTCGCCTCCCGCCCGGTGCCGACGGCGGTGCGCAGCACGGTGCTCGGCCTGGTCAGCGCGGCGGGGTCGCTGGGTGCGCTGGTCTCGGCGCCGCTCGGGCAGATCGTTGCCGAGGGCTGGGGCTGGCGGGCCGGTGTCGGGGCCTTCGTCGTGCTGGCGCTGCTGATGCTGCCGGCCGCCTTCATCGCCGGGCGGGTGGACAAGGTGGCGGTGCCGCCGGCCCGCGGCGGCGATGCCGGCAATGCCCGCGACGCCTGCCGCATGGCGCTGCGCCACCCGCCCTTCCTGATCATGTCGGGGGCCTATTTCATCTGCGGGCTGCAGCTGGTCTTCCTGACCACCCACCTGCCCTCCTACCTCACGCTCTGCGGCATGGACCCGATGCTGGGCGCCAAGGCGCTGGCGACCATCGGCGGCTTCAACATCGCGGGCTCGCTGTTCTTCGGCTGGGCCGGCGGGCGCTGGAGCAAGCCGGCGCTGCTGGGCGGGCTCTACATCTGCCGCTCGCTTGTGCTGGCCTGGTACTTCTCGGTCCCGCCGACGCCGGAGAGCACGCTGGTCTTCGCTGCGCTGATGGGCTTCCTCTGGCTCGGCGTCGCGCCGCTCGTCGCCGGCATGACGGCCGAGATGTTCGGGCTGCGCTGGCAGGCGATGATCCAGGGCCTCTCCTTCACCAGCCACCAGGTCGGCAGCACGCTCGGCGCCTTCGGCGGCGGGCTGCTGTTCGACGCCCATGGCGACTATGCGCTGGCGGTGAAGCTCGGCATCGGCATGGGGCTGTTTGCCGGCACGGTGCAGTTGCTGGCGGCGGTGCCGCGATGGCCGGGGCCGCGGCTCGCGCCCTCGGGGTGACGCGTCAGGCCCCGGCGCCGCAGCGGGCGCAGATCCCCTCCGCCTCCACCGTCGCGCGGTGCAGCGCAAAGCCGTGGCGCTTCGTCGCGGAGTCGAGGGCGCGGGTCACGGCCGGGTCGCTGATCTCCTCGGTCGCGCCGCAGCGGGTGCAGATCAGGAACTGGTGCGGGTGGTCGTGCTCGGCGCCGCAGTCGCAATCGGCCGGGTGGCTCGCCGCCTCGACGCAGCCGACATAGGCGTTCAGCCGCTCCACCCGGTGGATCAGCCCCTGCTCGCGCAGGAAGTCGAGCGCGCGGTAGACCGTGGGCGGCGCCGCGCCGGCGCGCAGGCCCTTCAGCCGGTCGAGCAGCGCATAGGCGCCGACCGGCTGCTCCGCCTCCAGCACCAGGCGCAGCACCTGGCGGCGCAGCTCGGTCAGCTGGGCGCCGCGGCGCAGGCAGGCAAGCGCGGCCTGGTCGAGCATGCGCGCCACCCGCTCCTCGCCCGGCGCCGTCCCCGCCTCCGCCATCGCCCGCACTCCCCGCGCCCTGCCTGGAACACTATATCGTATCGCGGAGGCCCCGCATGAATTCCCCCCCTGCCCTGCCGGTCGAGGATCCCGCCGCGCGGGCGCGCCTGGTCGACGCCATCCGCTTCGACGACCGCGGCCTCGTCCCCTGCATCGCCCAGCAGCACGACAGCGGCGAGGTGCTGATGATGGCCTGGATGAACCGCGCGGCGGTGGAGGAGACGCTGGCGACGGGCCGGGTCTGCTACTTCTCGCGCAGCCGCGGCGGGCTCTGGCGCAAGGGCGAAACCAGCGGCCAGGTGCAGCGCCTGGTGGATCTCCGCGTCGATTGCGACGGGGACACGCTGCTGGCGCTGGTCGACCAGCACGGCGTCGCCTGCCACACGGGCAGGCGCAACTGCTTCTTCCAGGCGCTGCGCGACGGCGCGGTGACGGCGATCGCCGCGCCGCTGGCCGACCCCAAGGCGCTCTACGGCGCATGAGCGCCCCGTCCCGGCCGGCGCCGATCCCCGTCACGCTGCTGACCGGCTTCCTCGGTGCCGGCAAGACCACGCTGCTGAACCGGCTGCTGCGCCACCCCGACCTCGTCGACACCGCCGTGCTGGTGAACGAGTTCGGCGAGATCGGCCTCGACCACCTGCTGGTCGAGACGCTGGACGACGACACGGTGCTGCTGAACGCGGGCTGCCTCTGCTGCACGGTGCGTGGCGACCTGGTGCGGGCGCTGCGCGAACTCGCCGTGCGCGTCGAGCAGGGCAAGGCGGTCCGGCGCGTGGTGGTGGAGACGACGGGCCTCGCCGACCCGGCCCCGATCCTGCAGACGCTCATGGCCGACCCGCTGGTGCTGTTCCGCTACCGGCTCGACGGCGTCGTGACGCTGGTCGATGCCATGGCCGGGATGGCAACCCTCGATGCGCAGCCCGAGGCGGTGAAGCAGGCCGCCGTGGCGGACCGCCTGGTGCTGACCAAGACCGACCTCGCGGCGCCGGCGCAGGTGACGGCGCTGCGGGCACGGCTCGGCGCGCTGAACCCGGGCGCGCCGCTGCTCGAGGCCCGGCATGGCGAGATCGCCCCCGACGCGCTTCTGAATTGCGGCCTGTTCGACGCGACGCGCAAGGCACCCGAGGTCGCGCGCTGGCTGGATGCCGAGGCCTGGGCGGCCCGGGACCACCACCACCATCACCACCACCACGATCACCACCACCACGACCCGAACCGCCACGATGCGCGCATCCAGGCCTTCTGCCTGACCTTCGACGAGCCGCTGCCGCGCGACGGCCTCTTCGCCTGGCTCGAGGTGCTCAGCATGACCCGGGGCGAGAGCGTGCTGCGCATCAAGGGCATCCTGAACCTCGAGGGCGAGGCGCGGCCGGTGGCGATCCACGGCGTGCAGCACCTGTTCCACCCCCCGGCGACGCTTGCCGCCTGGCCGGATGGGGATGACCGCCGCTCGCGCCTCGTCTTCATCCTGCGCGACCTCGACCGCGCGGTGGTGGAGAAGGGCCTGCGCGCCTTCGCCGAGGGCACGCGGCGGCTGCCGCCGCGATAGCGCCGCCGGCGTTGCACCCGCGCCGGGCCGCCCCTATCCCTGGCCCCGATGTCCCCGCCCCGCCTCGAGACCGTCACCGGCGCCGACGCCATCGCGCCGCTGCTGCCCGCGCTGTCGCGGCTGCGCATCGCCGTGTTCCGCGACTGGCCCTATCTCTACGACGGCGACGCGGCGCAGGAGGCGGCCTATCTCGGCCACTTCATGGCCGGGCCGCAGGCCGCGATCATCCTCGCCCGCGACCCGAGCGGCGCGTTGGTCGGCTGCGCCACCTGCATCCCCGCGATGCAGTCCGACGCCTCGGTGCAGGCGGCCCTCGTGCGCGGCGGCCTCGACCCCGCGCGCACCTGCTACTTCGGCGAATCCGTGCTGCTGCCGGCGCATCGCGGCCAGGGCATCGGCGTCGGCTTCTTCACGGCGCGGGAGGCGCATGCCCGCGGCCTCGGCCTCGCCGCGGCGGCCTTCGCCGCCGTGGTGCGCAACCCGCAGGACCCGCGCCGGCCGCCGGACTACCAGCCGCTCGACGGCTTCTGGCGCCGCCGCGGCTATGCGCCCCGGCCCGAGCTCTCCCTGGTCATGCCCTGGCGCGAGGTCGGCGACGAGCGGGAGACCCCGCACAGCCTCGGCTTCTGGGTGAAGGACGCGCTGTGACGGCACCGCTCCGGCTCGGCCTGCTGCAATATCCGGTGGAGCGGCCGGAGGGCCTGGCGGGGTGGGCGGCGAAGCTGGACGGCTGGCTCGCCGCGGCGGCTGGCCGGGCGGAGCTGCTGGTGCTGCCGGAATATGCCTGCGTCGAGCTCGGCGCGGCGCTGGCCGGCACCGCCGCGCCAGACGAGGCGGCCGAGCTCCGCGCCATGCTGGCCGTGCACGAGGAGGTGCTGGCGGCGATGCGCGCGGCCGCCATCCGCCACCGCGTCTGGCTGCTGCCGGGCAGCCTGCCCTGGCCCGGCACGGCGGTCGGCCTAGCGGCGGGCACGGCGATCAACCGCGCCCCCCTCATCGCCCCGGATGGCCGCCTCGCCTTCCAGGACAAGCGCAGCATGACCCGCTTCGAGACCGAGCGCTGGGGCATCGCCCGCGGCGCCGATCCGCAGGTCTTCGACACCCCCTGGGGGCGGCTCGGCGTCTCGGTCTGCTATGATATCGAGTTTCCGAAGCACGCCCGCGCCCAGGTCGAGGCCGGGGCCTGGGCCATCCTGGCGCCGGCCTGCACGGATACGCTGCACGGCTTCAACCGCGTGCTCTGCGCCGCCCGCGCCCGGGCGCTGGAGAACCAGTGCTTCGTCGCCGTCGCGCCCACGGTGGGCAGCGCGCCCTGGTCCGCCGCGCTCGACACAAATCGCGGCTATGCCGGCGTCTTCGGCCCGATCGACCGCGGCTTCCCCGAGGACGGGGTGCTGGCCCGCGGCGCGCTGGACGAGCCGGGCTGGGTCTTCTGCACCCTCGACCCCGCCCGCATCGACCGCGTCCGGCGCGAGGGGGCGGTGCTGAACCACCGCGACTGGCCGACCGGCCCGGTCGATCCGCCGCGCCCCGCCCGCTTCGCCTGAATGCGGATCTGGATCTGCGCCGGCGAGGCCTCGGGCGACATCCTGGGCGGGCGGCTGATGGCGGCGCTGCGGCGCGCCCGGCCGGGGGTGGCCTTCGCCGGCATCGGCGGCGAGCGCATGGCGGCGGAGGGGCTGGAGAGCCTGTTTCCCATGCGCGAGCTGGCGCTGATGGGCCTGCTGGAGGTGCTGCCGAGCCTCCGCCGCCTCGCCCGCCGCCTCGACGAGGCCACGGCCGCCATCGCCGCCGCCCGCCCCGACGCGCTGGTGACCATCGACGCGCCGGGCTTCACGCTGCGCCTCGCCGCGCGCATCCGCCCGCTCGGCGTGCCGGTGGTGCACTACGTTGCGCCGCAGGTCTGGGCCTGGCGGCCGGGCCGCGTGCGCAAGCTGCGCGACCGGGTGGACCGCATCCTCGCCCTGCTGCCCTTCGAGGCGCCCTTCTTCGAGGCCGCCGGCATTCCGGTGACCTTCGTCGGCCACCCGGTGCTGGAGAGCGGCGCCGATGCCGGGGATGCCGCCCGCTTCCGCGCCGCGCACGGGCTCGGCGCGGAGGCGCGGCCCGTCATCGTCATGCCCGGCAGCCGGCGGACCGAGGTGCGGCGGCTGCTGCCGATCTTCGGCGCGGCGCTGGAGCACGCGGCGCGGGAGGCGCCGGGGATCCGGCCCGTGGTCGCGGTGGGCGGGCTGGTCCGCGGCGCCGTGGAGGATGCGGCGCGCGCCTGGCCGGCCGCGCCGATCCTGGTGACGGAGGCCCAAGCGAAGCACGACGCCTTCGCCGCCGCCGCGGCCGCCGGCGGGGCCGGGCTGATCAAGTCCGGCACCTCGAGCCTCGAGGTCGCGCTGGCCGGGCTGCCGCATGTGGTCGGCTACCGGGTGAACCCGATCACCGGCGCGATCGTGCGGCGGCTGATCCAGGTGCCGCACGTCTCGCTGGTGAACCTGCTGGCCGAGCGCGCCGTGGTGCCGGAGCTGCTGCAGCAGGATTGCACCGCCGCTGCGCTGGCCGAGGCGCTGCTGCGGCCGATGCGCGATCCGGCCGTGGCCGCGGCGCAGCGGGCCGGCTTCGCCGAGGCCCTGGCGCGGCTGCGCCCCGAGGGCGGGCTGCTGCCGAGCGAGGCGGCGGCGGAGGCGGTGCTGCGGGTCGCCGAGGGGGCGCGGCCGTGACCCACCGGGCCACTGCGGCGGGGCGCCCATGACCCGCCGGGCCGGCGGCGTGCGGCACCCCTGACCGGGCGCGCCGCCGAAATCGGTCGGCCGTAACCCTCCGGCAATGGTATTGCGAACGTCATGCTGCGGTGGGGGTCCGCGGCCCGCCAGCCGGGCTAGACTCGCGAGACCGTGCCCAGGGAGACGCCCGCCATGCCCGAGCTGCTGCGGCTTGCCTTCACGCCCCGCTTCATCTGCCTCACCCTCGCCTGGCTGCTGACCGCGCTCAGCGCCGTGCTGCTGCTGGCGGGTCTCTCCGCCTGGTGGCTGCTGGGGGTGGCGGTCTTCGGCGGGCTCGGCCTGCTCGGGCTGCGCGACCTCTTCAACACGCGCCACGCCGTGCTGCGCAACTACCCCATCGCCGCGCATCTCCGCTTCATCCTCGAGGAGATCCGGCCCGAGATGCGCCAGTACTTCTTCGAGGACGAGAAGACCGGCACCCCCTTCAGCCGCGACAAGCGCGCCGTGGTCTACCAGCGCGCCAAGATGGCGCTCGACAAGCGCCCCTTCGGCACCCAGTACGAGGTCTACGAGCAGGGCCATGAATGGCTGCACCATTCGCTGGTCGCCCACGACCCGGTGCGCGAGGCGCCGCACGTCGCGATCGGCGGGCCGGACTGCACGCAGCCCTACAGCGCCTCGGTGCTCAACATCTCGGCGATGAGCTTCGGCTCGCTCTCCCCCAACGCCATCCGGGCGCTGAACAAGGGGGCGCGGATGGGCGGCTTCGCGCACGACACCGGCGAGGGCGGCTTCAGCCCCTATCACGCCGAGCATGGCGGCGACATCATCTGGGAGATCGGCTCCGGCTATTTCGGCGCGCGCAATCCGGACGGGACCTTCTCGCCCGAACGCTTCGCCGAGACCGCGAGCCTGCCGCAGATCCGCATGGTGGAGCTCAAGCTCAGCCAGGGCGCCAAGCCCGGCCATGGCGGCGTGCTGCCGGCGGCCAAGGTCAGCGCCGAGATCGCCCGCATCCGCGGCGTGAACATGGGCGAGGACTGCGTCTCCCCGCCGCGCCACTCGGCCTTCTCGACGCCGGTGGAGATGATGCGCTTCGTCGCCGAGATGCGCCGGCTCTCCGGTGGCAAGCCCGCCGGCTTCAAGCTCTGCGTCGGCCAGCTGCACGAGTTCCTGGCCATCTGCAAGGCGATGCTCGAGACCGGCATCACCCCCGACTTCATCGTGGTGGACGGCGCCGAGGGCGGCACCGGCGCCGCGCCGCTCGAGTTCATGGACCATGTCGGCGTGCCGCTGCGCGAGGGCCTCTCCCTCGTGCACAACGCGCTGGTGGGGGTCGGCCTGCGCGACCGCATCCGCCTCGGCGCCAGCGGCAAGATCGCCTCGGCCTTCGACATGGCGCGCGCCTTTGCGCTGGGTGCCGACTGGTGCAACTCGGCGCGCGGCTTCATGTTCGCGCTCGGGTGCATCCAGTCGCTCTCCTGCCACACCGATCGCTGCCCGACCGGCGTCGCCACCCAGGATCCGACCCGCGCCCGTGCCCTGGTCGTTCCGGACAAGGCCGAGCGCGTGGCGAGCTTCCACGCGGCGACGCTGCATGCGCTGGCGGAGCTGGTGGCGGCAGCCGGCCTCGACCATCCCTCGGCGCTGCAGCCCGAGCACATCTGCCGCCGCATCACGCCGAGCCGGGTGATGAGCTTCGCCGAGCTCTACCCGCCGCTGGCGCCCGGGGCGCTGCTGCGCGGCACCGACGATCCGCGCTTCGCCGCCGCCTGGGCCGTGGCCGATGCGCAGAGCTTCGCCCCGCGCCGGCCGGCCGCGGCGCTCGCCGCGTGACGCGCGGCAGTCCGCCGCCGGCCCCACCGCCTGCGCGACAGGTGGCGATGCAGCCTGACTCGCCGCTGGCGCGCCTGCTGGGTGCGCCGATCCGGCCCGGGCGGCTGCTCTGGATCGGGCTGCGGCCGGCGCGGCGGGCGCCGATGGTGGCGGTGGAGGAGGCCGTGCTCGCGCCAGGCAGCGGCCTCGAGGGCGACCGCTGGCGCGGCCAGCCCGGCGGCGCGCGCCAGGTGACGCTGGTCGCGGCCGAGCACCTGGCCGCCATCGCCGGCTTCCTCGGCCTTGATGCCGTGGCGCCGGAGCGGCTGCGGCGCAACCTGGTGGTACAGGGCGTGAACCTCCTGGCGCTGAAGGGCTGGCGCTTCCGGATCGGCGCAGCCGTGCTGGAGCACAGCGGCGAATGCCACCCCTGCTCCCGCATGGAGGAGGAGTTCGGGCCCGGCGGCTACACGGCGGTCCGCCACCATGGCGGCATCACCGCGCGCGTGGTGGAGGGCGGCAGGATCCGCCTCGGCGACCCGGTGGAACGCCTGGCGTAACGGCGCCTCGGGCGCGCGGCCGACCTATACTGCCGCGATCGCCGCCTCGACGCGCAGCGCGGCGCCGAGCGCCCGAAGCGCGACGGCGGCATCGGCCTCGACCGGCGCCCCCGTCTCGATGCTGGCGAGGAAGGCGGCCTGCTCCGCCTCCAGGCTGTCATGCTCGACCCAGCTCGCGCGGTCGATGCCCCAGCCCGGCATGGTGGGCACCGGCTCCGCCCCGCCGGGCCGCACCGCCTCCAGGCTGCGGGCGAGGAAATCGACCCGCGTCTCGCCCCGCGGCCCGAGCACGCGCAGCCGCCGCTCCAGCGCCACGCTGACGCGGCTGGCGGTCACGGTGGCGGCCGTACCGTTGGCGAAGCGGAGCTGCGCCACGGCGGTATCCGGGTGCGCCGACATGACCCGCGCGCCGACCGCGGCGACCCGCTCCAGCGGCGCCCCGGCCAGCGCCAGCACCAGGTCGAGGTCGTGGATCATCAGGTCCAGCACCACGGAGACGTCGAGGCTGCGCGGCCGGAACGGGGCGACGCGGGTCGCCTCCAGCGCGACGCCGGGGCCGCCGGCGATGCCGCCTTGGGCGCGCAGCGTGCGGATCGCCGCCGAGTAGCGCTCGATATGCCCGACCTGCAGCACGAGGCCGCGGCGCGCGGCGGCGCCGGCGATGGCCTCCGCCTCGGCCATGCTGCCGGCCAGCGGCTTCTCGACAAGGCAGTGCCGTCCCGCCGCCAGCACCGCCTGGGCGGCATCGTGGTGGAAGCGCGTCGGCACGGCGACGACCACCGCATCGCTGGCGGCGATGAGCGCGGCGGCGTCGAGCGCCGGCGCCCCGGCCTCGGCCGCCACGGCGGCCGCGCGCGCCGGGTCGGTATCGTGCACCCCGGCCAGGCACCCGCGGGCGGCGAGCTTCAGCGCGTGGAACCGCCCGAAATGCCCGGTGCCGAGCACGCCGACCCTGACCGCCATCGCCCGCCTCGCCTCTCGCCTGTCGCCGCAGGTCTAGGGCAGATCGCGGCCAGGCGTGAACGGCGGCCGGGCCGGGCGTGGCGTTGTTGCATCCCGCCGCCCCGGGCGGCACAACCGCCGCCTCTTCCGGGGCGCCCCGATGGCCGGGGCGCCGCAGGGCGCGGAGGCCCGACCGGGCCCGCCCGACAGACACAGGGGGCCGGCCCCGCCGGGCCGGACCGACGCGCATGATGTACTTCGCTCGCTGGAAGACGCTCTCGATCCTCGCCGTGCTGGCGCTCGGGGCGCTGCTCTGCGTGCCCAATTTCTTCCCGCGCGCCGAGCTGCCCTCCTGGGCGCGGACCTTCTCGCTCGGGCTCGACCTGCGCGGCGGCTCCTACCTGCTGCTGGAGGTCGACCTCGACGCGGTGGTGAAGGAGCGGCTGGAGGGGCTGGCCGATGCCGCGCGCACGCGGCTGCGCGGGGCAAACATCGGCTACGTGAACCTGGCGGCGGAGCCGGCGGCGCGGCGCATCTCCTTCCGCGTGCGCGACCCGGCCCGGGCGGCCGAGGCGGCGCGGTTGATGCGCGAGGAGGTGGGCACCCCGGCCGCCGGCGCCACCGGGACCGTGCCCGAGCTCGAGGTGACGACGACGCCCGACGGCACGGTGCTGGTCGCGCTGACCGAGGTCGGGCTGCGCGCCAAGGCCTCGGCCGCGGTCGAGCAGTCGATCGAGATCGTCCGCCGCCGCATCGACGAGACCGGCGTGGTCGAGGCGCTGATCGCCCGCCAGGGCCAGAACCGCGTGCTGGTGCAGCTGCCCGGCGTCGAGGACCCGGCCCGCATCAAGGACCTGCTCGGCAAGACCGCGCGGATGACCTTCCACCTGCTGGACGAGACAGCGAACCCGCTCGGCGGCGGCGCGCCCCCGCCGGGGGTGATGTTCCTCGAGGGCGAGCGGGCCGGCCCCTCCGGCCAGATCGAGCGCTACGCGGTGCGCCGGCGGGTCGAGGTGGACGGCGCCAACCTGACCGATGCGCGGGCCGGGCAGGACGGGCGGAGCGGCGAATGGGTGGTGAACTTCACCTTCGATTCCGTCGGCACGCGCCGCTTCGCCGAGGTGACGCGCAACAATGTGGGCCGGCCCTTCGCCATCGTGCTCGACGAGAAGGTGATCACCGCGCCCAACATCCGCGAGCCGATCATCGGCGGGCGCGGCCAGATCAGCGGCAGCTTCACCGCGCGCACGGCCAACGACCTCGCCGTGCTGCTGCGCGCGGGCGCGCTGCCGGCGCCGCTGACGGTGGTGGAGGAGCGCACCGTCGGGCCCGAGCTCGGCGCGGATGCGATCCGCGCCGGCATCTGGTCGCTGGCGGCGGGCGCGGCCTTCGTCTTCCTCTACATGGGGCTCGCCTACGGGCTGTTCGGCTGGCTCGCCAACATCGCGCTGGCGGTGAACATCATGCTGATGCTGGCGGCGCTTTCGGTGCTGGAGGCGACGCTGACGCTGCCCGGCATCGCCGGCATCGTGCTGACCCTCGGCACCGCGCTCGACGCCAACATCCTGATCAACGAGCGCATCCGCGAGGAGGTGAAGAACGGGCGGACGCCGATCTCGGCGCTGGAGGCCGGCTTCACCAAGGCCTCCGGCACGATCATGGATTCGAACCTGACGAACCTGATCGCCATGGGCTGCCTCTACGCCTTCGGCTCGGGCCCGGTGAAGGGCTTCGCGGTGACGGTGGCGATCGGCACGATCGTGCAGATGTGGACGGCGACGACGCTGGTGCGGCTGATGGTGTCCTGGTGGTACCGCCGCACCCGGCCGAAGGAGCTGCCGGTGATCGAGGGCGGCGGCGGGCTGCTGCACCGGCTGGCCCGGCCGCTGTTCCGGCTGGTGCCGGACGTGACCCGGATCCCCTTCATGAAGGGGGCGCGGGCGGGGCTGCTGGTCTCGGCGATCCTCTCGACGGCCTCGCTGGTGGGTGCCTTCTACCCGGGGCTCGAGAAGGGCATCGACTTCAAGGGCGGCATCACCATGGAGGTGCGCACGCCCGGCCCTGCCGACCTGGCGCAGATCCGCAGCGCCGTGGCGGGCCTCAACCTCGGCGATGTCGGGGTGCAGGAGTTCGGCAGCCCGGATTCCGTGCTGGTGCGGCTGCCCGTGCAGGATGTCGAGGAGGGCACGCAGCGCGCGGTGAACGCCGTGCGCGCCACGCTCGAGCGGGTGGCGCCGGGGACCCGCGTGCTGCGCGTGGAGGCCGTGGGCAACCGCGTCTCCGACGAGCTGTTCACCGGGGGGATGATCGCGCTCGGCATCAGCCTGCTGGCGATGCTGGTCTACATCTGGCTCCGCTTCGAGTGGCAGTTCGCCATCGCGGCCATCGTCACGCTGGTGCTCGACACGACGAAGACCGTGGGGTTCATGGTGCTGTTCGGCATCGAGTTCAACCTGACGACCGTCGCCGCGATCCTGACGGTGATCGGCTTCTCGGCGAACGACAAGGTGGTGGTGTTCGACCGCATGCGGGAGAACCTGCGCAAGTACAAGACGATGCCGCTGCGCGAGCTGGTCGACCGCTCGATCAACGAGACGCTGAACCGCTCGCTCGGCACCTCGATGACGCTGCTGCTCTCGGCGGTGCCGCTGGCGCTGTTCGGCGGGGATGCGCTGTCGGGCTTCGCGCTGGTGCTGCTGTTCGGCATCCTGATCAGCGCCTCCTCCTCGGTGTTCATCGCGGCGCCGATCGTGCTCTACACCGGCGCGAAGCAGTTGCGGCGCGGCGGGGACGCGCCGCCGGCGGCGGGCGGGGATGCGCGGCGTGGCGGCCCACGGGTGGAGGAAGCGGCGCAGGTCTGACCGGTGGTGTTGGACGGGGTCGGAGGTGACCGGGGATTGTATTTTTAACGAGACTGTCTTTACTTATTGACGCCGATTAACCAAACTTCGTATTGGCGCTCAGCGACGCTTCTGGTGTATCACCAGTTCGCGAAGTCGTCTGCTTGCGGCGCCGAATCCGCGGCGCCGAGTCGAGGACACAGCTGCATGTCGCCCCAGTTCGCCAGCGCCACGCGGGGTCGCGTGTTCGTGCTGGCCCGGGATCCGGTGGTGATTGCTACCGCGCGGGACGCGGCGCGGCGCGTGCAGCGCTCGACCTTGCTTCTGCACAGCTGCCGCCAGGCCCTCGCCCTCCTCGCCGCGCCGGGGCGGGCGGCCCATCAGGTTGTCTGCGACCAGGGCGCGGCCGATTCCGCCGGCTGGCCCGATCTCCTCGCCGCGGCGGCCGAGTTGCGCGACCGCACGCCCCTGCTCGTCGTCTCCGACCACCCCGTCCGGCGCCTGCCCGATGGGATGCAGCCGATCCCGACCGATTCCGCACGGCTCGCCGCGGCGCTGCGGGCGAACCAGGTGCCGCCCGGCGGCGCGTCGGTGGAGGCCGCCTCGCTGCGCTCCGGCCTCCACCGCGGCGAGATCGCGGTGCGCTACCAGCCGATGGTCCGCGTCGCCGACCGCCAGCCCGTGATGGTCGAGGCGCTGGCGCGCTGGTCGCCGAGCTATCCGCCGATCGCCCCCGACCTCTTCCTGCCGCTCGCCGCCCGCTCCGGGCTGATGCGGCCGCTCTCGATGGCGGTCGCGCAATCGGCGGTGCGCGAGATCGCGCCGCTGCGCCAGCGCCTGCGCATCGGCGTGACGGTAAACCTGCCGCTCGACCTGCTGCACCAGCGCGACCTCGTCAGCTGGCTCGGGCGTGCCCTCGGGAGCGCGGCGATGGGGCCCGAGCAGCTCTCGCTCGAACTGACCGAGCACGCCGAGGTGCTCGACCGCGCCGCGCTGGAGCGGGCGCTGCTCAGGCTGCGCCATGCCGGGCATGGCGTCTTCCTCGACGACATCGTCGCCGACGACCCGCGGGCCCGGCTGCTCTCCCTGCCCTTCGCCGGACTGAAGCTGGACCGTTCCCTGGTCACCGCCCTGCCCGGCTCGGCGCGGGCCCGCCAGCAGGTGCGGCGCCTGGTGCGTGCGGCGCGGGCCAATGGCCAGGTGCTGGTGGCCGAGGGCGTCTCGCACCCGACGCAGCTGCGGCTGCTCGGCGAGCTCGGCATCGACTGGGCCCAGGGCTTCCTAATCGCGCGCCCGCTGCCGGCCAATGCGCTGCTCGCCTGGTCCGAGCTGTGGCGGGCCGGCCGGCCACTCTAGACCACGATCCGGGAGGACTGAATCGCGGATCTTGCTCCAGTTCGTTGTTTCGTCGCGTGATTCACGCCTGCGGGCGTTACGCCCTCCGGCGATCACGCTCTGGCGGCGCCGCTACGAGGCCCAGCCCTCCGCCCAGGCGGGGCTGCCGCCCTGCCACATCTCCTCGAGCTGGCGCTTGTCGCGCAACGTGTCCATCGAGAACCAGAAGCCCTCGTGGCGGTAGGCCATCAGTTCGCCATCGGCGGCCAGGCGCTCGAGCGGTTCCTTCTCGAACACCGTGCCGTCCCCGGCGACGTAGTCCAGCACGCGCGGCGAGAGCACGAAGAAGCCGCCATTGATCCAGTTCTCGCCGCCGGGCGGCTTCTCCTGGAAGGCGCGCACGCGCTCGCCATCCAGCGCCAGGGTGCCGAAGCGCGAGGGTGGATGCACGGCGACGACGGTGGCGAGCTTGCCGTGGCTCTGGTGGAAGGCGATCACGTCCTGCACGTCGATGCGCGCCACGCCGTCGCCGTAGGTCATGCAGAAGGGCGCATCGCCGAGATGCTCGCGCAACCGCGCCAGCCGCCCGCCGGTCATGGTGTGCAGCCCGGTGTCGACCAGCGTCACCTTCCAGGCCTCGGCCCGCCCGTCATGTGTCGAGACGTCGTTGCGCGAGAAATCGAAGGTCACGTCGCTCATGTGCAGGTGGTAGTTGGCGAAGAACTCCTTGATCATGGTGCCCTTGTAGCCGAGCGGAATGACGAACTCGCGGATCCCGCAGGCCGAGTAGATCTTCATGATGTGCCAGAGGATCGGCCGGCCGCCGATCTCGACCATCGGCTTCGGCCGCGCCTCGGTCTCCTCCATCAGCCGGGTGCCGAAGCCGCCGGCGAGGATGACCGCCTTGGTGACGCTGCTCATCATGGGGGCTCCCGCTCCGCTGGCCGCCGCGGCCGCGAGGGCCGCCGCAGGACCTGCGGTTAACGCAACGGGCGCGCCGGGCCTCCTCGCATTCGCTTTCATCGCGCGGCTTTGACGCCGCTGCCGGGACCCGATGGCGGCGCGGCCGCGTCAGGCCGCGCAATGCTCCCGCCAGGCCTGGCGCAGCGCCGCGCCGAGGGAGCGGCCGAAGCGCGGCGCGTCGCAGAGCGGCGAGACCCTGACCCGTTCGCGCAGCCCCTCGCGCAGCCGGGCGAGATCGGCCGGCGCGCCGGCCCGGGCGATGGCGAGCGCCACATAGGCCTCCTCCGTCGCGACCGACCAGTCGCCCAGCCCGATATTGCTGAGATGGCTGAGCCCGTGCCGCGCCGCGAAGCTGTCGCCGTGCAGGGAGACCACCGGCACGCCCATCCACAGCGCCTCGCAGACCGTGAGGCCGCCGGCATAGGGGAAGGGATCGAGCGCGATGTCGATGCCGCCATAGGCCTCGAGCAGGTCGCGGTGCGGCAGCCCGCCGTGCATCGCCACCCGCTGCGGGTCGATGCCGGCGCCGCCGAGCCGCGTCGCCAGCGCCTCCCGCACCGCGGCATCGCCGAGCGCATGCGTGCGCAGCACCAGCCGCGCATCCGGCAGCGCCGCCAGGATGCGCGACCAGGCCCGCAGCACCGGCGCGGTCACCTTGGCGAGGTTGTTGAAGCAGCCGAAGGTGACGTGTCCGTTGCGCGCGGCGGGCAGCGGCCCGACCGCCGGCGCATAGGCCGGCGGGTCGTAGCAGACATAGCCGTCCGGCAGGCGCAGCAGGCGTTCGGTGTAGAAGCGCTCGAAGCCGGGCGGCGTCTCCCAGCGGTCGGTCAGCATCCAGTCCATCGCCGCGAGGCCGGTGGTGGAGAACTGGGCGCCCACCCACTTGATCTGCACCGGCGCGGGCTTCAGGGCGACGGCGGCGGGGCAGCCGCCATCGCCGTAGCCGCCGAGGTCGATCAGGATGTCGATCCCGTCCCCCTCGATGATGCGCGCCACCGAGGCGGGGTCGGCGGCGCCCATCTCGCGCCAGGTGGCGCAGCGGGTCCGGAAGCGGGCCGCGATGGGATCCTCGCGCCGGCGCAGGGAATAGCCGAAGAGGTCGAACTCGGCGTCCGGCAGCGCCTCGATGCCGGCGATGGTGAGCCAGCCGACGGGATGGCGGCAGAGCGTGCCCGACAGCAACCCGATGCGCAGGCGCCGCTCGGGGTCGCGCGGCCGCTCGGGCGCCGCGGGCGGCGGTCCGAAGGCACGCCCGACAGCCTGCGCCGCCGCCAGCAGCGCCGCCGCGTCGCCCGAAGGGTGGTAGGGCAGCAGGTTGAGCCGCGTGATCAGCGCGTCCCGGTCGCCGCCCGATCGCCGCACGATGCGCCCGACGGCGGCCAGCGCGGCCTCCTGCTCGCCGCAGAGATTGGTGACCAGCGCCTGATTCATCAGCACCGCCGGATCCGGGCCGAGATCGGCGACGGCGGCATCGAGGATCGCGCGCGCCTCGCCGATGCGGTGCGACTTCCAGACCACTAGGCCGAGGCGGTTGCGCAGCGCCACGTCATTGGGTCGGGCGGTGAGCGCCGCCCGCAGGGCGGTCTCGGCCGCCGCGAAGTCGTCGGCCGCGGCAAGCGCCAGGCCGAGCTCGCCCTGCACGCAGGCATCCTCGGGCGCCAGCGCGGCGGCGGTGCGGAGCTCCGCCACCGCGTCCGCCAGCTCGCCCTGCATGGCGTGCAGCACGGCGGCGAGAACGGACCAGGCGGGCGCGAAGGGATCCGCCGCCGCGCGCGCCCGGACGTGGCGCATCGCGCCGTCCCGCCCCTCGAGCTGGAGCAGGGCGCGGGCGGCGTGCCGCGCCGGCTCGGCGATGGCGGCGCCGGCGGCGAGGGCGCGTTCCGCGGCGGCCAGCGCCTCGGCCGGCTGCCGACGGCGCAACGCGAGCCGCGCCGCCCAGACATCGAACTCGGGGTCCCGTGCATCTTCCTCGCCGACGGCGGCGAGGAACGCCGCCGCTTCGTCGAGGCGCCCCTCGGTCTCGGCGAGACCGGCGAGCGCGGCGAGCACGAGCGGATCCTCCGGCGCGCGTCTGAGCGCGGCCAGTAGATGCGCGCGCGCCGCCCCGCCATCGCCGCGGATGGCCGCAGCCTGGCCGAGGTAGAGCCGCGGCTCGGCCCGCCCCGGCATCGCCGCGGCCGCGGCGGCGAGCAGGGGTTCCGCCTCGGCCAGGCGGCCGAGCCGCATCAGGTCGAGCCCCTGCCCGAGGAGGCCGATCGGCTCGCCGCCAACCGCGCCGGGCGCGGCCGCGGCGCTCAGGTCGTCGGGCATGGCTCAGGCCTGCCCGGCGACGACGAACAGTCCCTCGACCGGGCGGCCGAGGTCGTGCCGCAGCACCTCCTCGCGCAGCTCGACGATCCGCAGGCCCGCCGCGGCGAGGTCGGCTTCCACCAGGTCGCGCGCATGCGCGTAGCGGCCCTGGCGGTGCAGGCTGAAGCCGGTGCCGTCCGGCGCGCGCTCGACGCTGAAGATCAGCAGCCCCTGCGGCGCCAGGCGCCCCGCCGCCAGCGCCAGGACCCGGTCGAGACGGCCGAGGTAGCAGAAGACATCGGCGGCGATGACAAGGTCGTAGAGATCCCCCGGCTCCGCGAGGAGGGCGAGGAGATCCTCCTGCCGCAGCGCGGTGTAGAGGCCCTTGGCGCCCGCCTCCGCCAGCATGCGGCGGGAGAGGTCGACGCCGACGAGCGGCCCGCCCAGCAGGTCCATCAGCGCGACGCCGACGAGACCCGTGCCGCAGCCCAGATCGAGCACGGGGCCGAGGCGGGCCGCGCCGGCCGCCACGGCGGGACGGTGACGCTCGACGGCGCGGCGCACCATCCCGGGCACGCGGTAGCCGAGGCTGATGAGCGATTCCTCGAACCGCGCTGCGTAGCCGTCGAAGACGGATTCGACGTAGCCGGCCCCGGCCCGCTCCGTCGCCTCCCCATCGGCGGCGGCGACGAGGTGGGCGAGGTAGGGATCCTCGGGCGCGAGGCGCGCCGCGGCGCGGAAGGCGGCGAAGGCCTCGTCGCGGCGGCCGGCCTTCTCCAGCGCATGGCCCAGCACGCTGGACAGCGCCGCATCGGGGCCGATCCGCGCCAGGCCCTCGCGGGCACGGTCGGCGGCTGCCTCGACGTCGCCGCGTGCCAGCGCGGCCTGCGCGCGCGTCGCGGCGAGGCCCGGCAGCCCCGGCATCCTGGCGTGCAGCGCGGCCAGCAACGCCTCGGCCTCCGCGTGCCGGCCGGCCCGCATGCAGGCGAGGCCGAGGCGAAGCGTGACATGCGGATCCTCCGGCGCGCGCCGGTGCGCATCCTCGAGCACGGCGATCGCATCCTCGAAGCGCCGCTCCTCGATCAGCAGGACCGCGAACAGCATCATGGCCGAGAGCCCGGCGGGCCCGGCGATCACGGCCGCGGCGGCGGCATCGAGCGCATCGAGGCGGCGGCCGCAGGCGTGCAGGGAGCGGGCGCGCAGCTCGAGCAGGGCGGGATCCTGCGGGCGGCCCTCGAGCGCCTCGACGGTGGCCCGGTCGGCCTCCTCCGGGCGGCCGAGCGCCAGCAGCGCCTCGGCCCGGAGCGCCGCGGCGGTGCCGGACTGGCCGGGCAGCAGGCGCAGGCGGTCGAGGCTCGGCAGCGCCTCCGCGGGGCGGCTGCGCTGCAGCGCGCTCACCGCGGTCTCGGTGAGCCGCTTGGCCAGCCGGTCGTCGCGCGGCGGCCCGTCATCCTGGCGGGCGTGCATCGGTCGGTCTCCCGTCAGCGCCAGAGCGCGGCGGCGAAATGCTCGTTGGTCTCGGCGATGAAGCCGAGATCGGGCGCCTCGGCCTCGCACTCGCGGATCACGGCGAGCGCGATGCTGGCGATGCGGGCGCGCAGGTCGGCGGCGAGCGCGTTGGTCGGGTCCATGACCACGTCGTGCACGGCCTCCCACAGCCGGCGGTTGTCGGCCACGGCGCGCGCATGGGCCAGCGGGCCACCGGTCTCGGCGGCGCGGATGGCACGGGTGGCGCGGGAGAAGACCTCGGCCTCCATCTGCTTCGGCGTGAGGCTGCGGCGGTAGGCGGCGGCGCCCTGCTGGCGCGTCTCGGCGTGCGGCATCATCGGTTCGTGGCCCTGCGGCATGGGGTGCGGCGGCGCGAGCGGCGTCGAGCCGGCGGATCAGGCGAAAGGCGGGGTGGCCGGCATCCTGCCGGCCTTCGCCGCGATCAGCGGAACAGGCTGAGCAGGGCCTGCGGCGCCTGGTTGGCGATGCTCAGCGACTGCGTGCCGAGCTGCTGGCGGATCTGCAGCGCCTGCAGGCGCGCCGACTCCTTGGCCAGATCGGCGTCGATCAGCGCGCCGAGGCCGGATTCCTGCGCGTCGATCTTCTGCTTGTTGTAGTTGATCTGGTTGTCGATGTAGCGGCCGTAGTTGCCGAAGTTGTTCAGCTGGGTCAGCGTGTTGGTGGTCGCATTGCTGAAGCCGCCGGTGGTGCTCAGCGCGGCCTTGGCGGTGGTGGTGGTGTAGGCGTTCGCACCCGACACCTCGTTGTAGACCGAGGTGAGCGCGTCGTAGGCAGCGAAGGAGTAGAGATCGCCGGTGCCGTTGCGCACCACCTTCTGCGATGCGGTGGTGTTGAGCACGTTGCGGCCGTTGTAGCTCGCGTCCTCGATGAAGCCCTTGATGTTGAGCGTCAGCTCCTTGGCCTGGGCCTTGTACTGGGTCTGCTGCTCGGCGCTGATGGTGCCGTCGGCCAGCTTCACGATGACCTCGCGCAGCTTCACCAGCGTGGTGGAGACATTCTCCAGCGCCTTGCTGGCGACGTTGACGAGGCCCTTGACGCCGCCGAGCTGCTCGTTGGCGGAGCGGGTCGCGGCGACCTCGCTGCGGACGCGCTCGGCCACCGCGAAGGCGGCGCCGTCGTCGCGCGCATCGGCCACGCGGAAGCCGGTGGAGATGCGCTTCTGGGTGGTGGCGAGGTCGTCGTTGGTGCGGTTCAGCGACTGCAGCGCGACGATGGCGCCGATATTGGTGTTGACCGAGTTGAGCGACATGGCGAGGTTTTCCCCTGGCTCGGGACCCGGCCTTTCCGGGACCACGCTTGCAGTGTGGCGGGAGGGGATGAACCGCCGGTTAAGGCGGCACGATCACTGCGGATCGAAGGCGTGGGCCGCGAGGTCGACGGCAAGCATCGCGGCATCGGTCGGCCGCCGCGGCTCGAGCAGCGCGAGGCTGCCGGCGCTGCCGGCCAGCGCGAAGTGGCGCAGCAGGGGCGCCCGGTAGTGCGGCCGGGTCCAGAAGTCGTGCACCAGCAGCACCGCGCCCTCGGCCAGGCGGGGCACGCCGGCCAGCGCGCAGGCGACGCGGAATCGGCCATCCACCAGGACGAGATCGACTTCCCCCGCCGCCTCCCAGGCGTTGCGCCAGTAGGCGGGCCAGCGCGGCAGCGCCCCGGCATGCGCGGGCCAGCCCCATTCGGCGACGGGGCCGATATCGGCGTGCAGCAGGCGCAGCCGCCCCGCCTCGAGCGCCGCGGCGCAGCGATGGTCGCCGCCGACGCGATCGAGCCAGCCGGCGTCCGAATCGACGGAGGTGAGGCGGAGGATCCCCGCCTCGAGCAGGGTGCCGGTGCTGCCGCCGCAGCCGAATTCGAGGCCGGCGCGCCGCCCTACAGCGGCAGCGCGGAGCAGCGCCTGCTCCGCCGCCGTCATGGCCGGCGCCAGCGCGGCGCCCATCGCATGCATTCCGTCCATGGGCCTATCCTCGGTCCTGACGGCAGTCTTGCCCGGCCGAGGTTAGGAAACTGCCAAGACGGTCGAAGGCCGGCCTGAGCGGCGCCCGGGGGGCGGCGCCGCGACGGCCTCAGGCGAAGGCCGGCGGTGCGTTGGCCTCCCGCGCCATGCCGGGGATCAGCACGAGATCGGATGCGGCCCAGGTGAGGGTGGTGACGAGGCCGAGCAGGCCGAGGCCGGTGCCGATCAGCGGCAACGAGACCAGCGTGATGGCCGCCATCCCGGCGGCGGAGAGCTCCCGGCCCAGATAGAGTCGATGCAGGCCGAAGACGCCGGCCACGAGGCAGAAGAGATACGCAAGCCCGACCGAGCGCCGACGCCCGGCCATCCTGGTGTCCGCCGACATGAAATCCCCCAAGGCGGCCCCGTCCCCGCAGCGCATGCCGCGGCCCCCGGACGGAGACACAACATCGATCCTGGCGCCGGCCCCAGGGGCTGTGAAGCCGTTTCGGCACGCGGCGCGCGGCTTCCCGAAGCAGGCGTTGCCCCGACGCAACGCAGCGCGTGCCGGCGCGGCGTCGCGCCGATGCGGCGCCGGCCCTCGTCACCCCGCCTGGGCTCGACTACTCTGCCCGGCAAGGCGCGAGGCGGCGCCACGGAGAGGCGGATGATCGAGCTCTACACCTGGAACACGCCGAACGGACGCAAGGTGAGCGCAGCCCTCGAGGAGATGGGCCTGCCCTATGCGGTCAAGCCCGTCGACATCTCCAAGGGCCAGCAGTTCGATCCCGCCTTCCTTGCCTTCAGCCCGAACAACCGCATCCCGGCGATCATCGACCCGGACGGGCCCGGCGGGCAGCCGGTCAGCGTCTTCGAGAGCGGCGCGATCCTGCTCTATCTCGGCGAGAAGACGGGGCGCTTCCTGCCGCGGGATGCACGCGCGCGGATCCCGGTCTACGAGTGGCTGATGTGGCAGATGGGCGGCTTCGGCCCGATGCCGGGCCAGGTGCACCACTTCCTGATGCAGCCCGACGGGCCGGCGAAGGAGTACGGGCTGAAGCGCTACGGCGACGAGACGCGCCGGCTCTACGGCGTGCTGGACCGGCGCCTGGCCGGGCGCGACTTCGTGGCGACCGAGGGCGAGCCGAGCATCGCCGACTTCGCCATCCTCGGCTGGGCCTGGCGGCACGAGCGGCACAAGGTGGACCTGGCGGACTTCCCCGAGGTCGGGCGCTGGTACCGGGCGATGATGGCGCGGCCGGCGACGCAGCGCGGCTTCGAGGTGGCGCTGTCCTGAGGCATGCGGCAGGGCGGCGTGCGGCAGCGAAGGTTTGACGCCCGGGACCGCCCCCTGTATTCCGACGCCCGCATACGTCGTGAGCCTGCCACACCTGCGGAGGGGTGGCCGAGTGGCTGAAGGCGACGGTTTGCTAAACCGTTATAGGGGGTCAACCTCTATCGTGGGTTCGAATCCCATCCCCTCCGCCACCGCCTGCTGATCCGTCGCCGCGCCCGGCGCAGCGAGGGCC